>JAHDFB010000016.1:23553-58109 GCA_020628475.1 Saprospiraceae bacterium
ACAGCGAACATGTAAAATAAAGAAGCCTGTTTTATAAAGCTCTACTTCGGTAGGGCTTTTTTTATATCCCACAATTACTGGACATTTAATTTACGGTAAGGAAATATTTTGATCATCAAACCAAGAACTTTATTCCTTGGAAATGGTATTAATCATATGGAAAAGATATTAATTGCTGGCGGTACAGGACTAATCGGCAAAAAAATCACAGAAATGCTGGATAAGGAGCGGTATATCATTCATATACTGAGCCGATCTCCTAGAACGGATCGTGATAATATTCGATATTTTCAATGGAATTTGGATGAACAACATATCGATGAAGAGGCTCTTCAAGTGGATCATATTATCAACCTTGCTGGAGCTGGAATTGCCGATAAACGTTGGTCTGATGATCGAAAGAAACAATTAATATCTAGTCGTGTCCTTTCAGCACAGTTGATTCAACATGGATTAGAAAAAGCGGGCTTACGCCCAAAAAGTTATATCAGTGCTTCTGCGATTGGATTCTACGGTGATTCTGGTGATCAGAAGATGCTCGAAGAGGATGCCCCAGTCGATGATGGCTTCTTATCCAAGTGTACGATGCAATGGGAACAAGCAGCAAAAAAACTAAAACCTCTTGTCGAACGTTGCTTAATATTTCGTGTAGGAATTGTATTATCTAGACAGGGCGGTGCGTTTCAAAAAATGCTGATGCCCTTTAAGGCAGGATTAGCGAGTTATTTTGGCAAGGGAGATATGCATTACTCTTGGATTCATATCGAAGACATGGCCCGTATTTTTATACATGGAATCCAGCGAGAAAATATGCATGGAATTTATAATGCGGTTGCACCAAACGTGGCTACGAATAAAGAAATCATTCAAAGCATCAAACAACATCGTACAGGGTTTTCCATACTCAACAGTGTTCCTCGCCTTGCGCTTCGACTCGCGATGGGAGAAATGGCAGATGTAGTATTGACCAGTAATAAGGTTTCCGTTGAAAAATTATTATCGACTGGCTATACGTTTAAATTTCCTCAAATAGATCTTGCCACTCAGCATTTGTTACAAGACCACTAGTCATCCAATCTGGGTTTCTTTCGACTGGCTTTGAGAGCCGATTTATTTCTTTTCTGACGTTTTCTTTTTTCGATAGACTCTTTGGTCGGTTTCGTGGCCTTACGCTTTTTGGGATCTTTAAAAGCTTGCCTTAAGATGGCTCGAAATTTCTTAATGAGATTAATCCTATTCTTGAGTTGTGAACGCTCCGTTTGATGATACAATATCAAGACGGATTTCGTATTTAGTTTGGGAGCCAATTTTTCCAATAACCGCTTTTTATGTGTATCGGATAAAACCTCTGAATCTTGAACATTCCATTTCAAGATCACTTTTGTTTCTACTTTATTGACGTGTTGTCCACCACTACCTCCACTCCTCGCTGTAGTAAAGGTCGATTCTTCTATTATTTTGGTAAATAGTGCATCAAAGACCTTATTACTGATGATCATGCTCATCGTTCGATGCCATTTTCATCAAAGACTAACAATTCTGTCATAAAATCGAAGTAGGGTTTCATTTTAGTAAACGAATCGACTAAAATATCCTTGAAATCTGAAGACGTCACTACGTTTTCATCATATTGTTTGGTCAACAAAAATTGCTTTTTCCGTATCAAATCTACGGCCGAATGATTCTTGTCGAAGCCTCTCGGTGCCGTTTTCAATTCTTCTCCTGTCAAACCACCGAAATGTTCTTGGATTTCCTTGGATGCAAGCAAACTTCTATAGGCGTCCTCTTCTCGAAGGATTCCGTCCCGAATATATTTTAAATCTTTGGATTCCGGTCCCCAAAAGCCACCACCAACGAAAGACTCTCCATTTTCAAAACTAAAAAAATAGCCTCCTCGTCGCATTTTCCCTTCTCGGCTAAATCCGCCTGAAAAATTGGTTTTGTACGGTGCCTTATTTTTACTAAATCGCACATCTCTATAAATCCTAAAGATTTTCATTTTCTCAATGACATCTATCTTATTTAGTTCATCATGCACTTCCGACATAAAGGCTTTAAACTCAGCTTGAGCTTGTTGATATCGAGCTTTATGTTCTGCAAACCAGTTGCGGTCGTTATTTTGAGATAAATCTTTAAGAAAATCCAGTGATTTTTTAGATAATGTCGCACTCATAGCTTGATTTTTATTATTTCTGAAAGTTAACGATTATCAACCGTTCTTGTTTAGGAATCGTCTGATTTTATTTAAAGCAGAAAAGAGCGCCGAAGATTTTTGAGAAAGTAAAGCATATTGTTTTTTTTGAGCACCTAGCTTGGTCCAAACCTTGGCAATAGAAGGAATAGAACTCCCCAGAAAATCAAGCTGTTCTACCTTCGTGTGTTTTTTTAGATATTCTACACTTTTCCAGGCCGTTTGAACACCCGGATAATACTTATTATAGGCTTTATTGTTTGCGGCGAACAAATAATAGGCCGATGATGTATCCCAAGAAATCAAACTAGCTCCAATTAATTCTGCTTCTTTGTATAAACAGATTAACTTGCCAGACTTTCTTTTTTCCAAGGCATCGATGAATTGAATCAATTGCATTTTATGGATTCCATGTGCTTTCAAGGGCCCCATATTTTTCTCCAATAATTCAATAAACGCATCTTGTTCCGCTTTCTTTGAAACACCATCCATCGACTGCATAAAATGGGCATATTTCTGAATAGATCTCCTATAATTTCCGTCCATAGCCTGTAACATATCTTCATTGGATTTAAATTTCCAATGAAAGGTATCTCGAAGTAGATATTCATGATTCCCTTTAAGATCGACAACAAGTCTCGTTAGGCTAGGCATCCATTGCTGTGTGTTAGAAGCCGCTCGTTCCACTTGCTCCAGCAATTTATGAAGGATCCGAGGTTCTTCGGAAGCCTGTACATGCCCTGCAAACACAGGTCCCATATATTTAACCAATGTAGGAACAGTAATATAGTTGACAGTCCATTTCTGTTTGATAAAGTAAAAGTATAAACCTAGGACCAGGCCTTCTTCTTCATAATAGACCATCTTACATTCCCCTGAAGAGCAGGCAACGTCTAAATACCATGATTCTAAATAAATCGGAAGCTCGTTTTGTGCTTTAAATTGTTGATATGCCTGTTCTACTGTCATCAATGTTTACGAATCATCGTTATTCCATCTCGAATAGGTAACATCAATTTAGAAACTCTTGGATCTTGAACAATTTTTTGATTGAAAGCATCAATCCATTGCGTCACTTTATCTTTGGATTCTTCGACTGTTTTCGCTTTCCAAATAACATTGTCAACGATTATAAGCCCCCCTTTTCGAAGCTTAGGTAAGACCAAATCATAGTAGAGCCCATTATTTTTCTTGCCGGCATCAATCAGGACAAAATCCCATACCATGTCGCTTTGTTCAATAAAATCTTTTGCATCTCCACAGATCGAATGGATTCGGTGTTTGTGCTCAAACTCCTCAAAAAATTGATTGGCCAACCAATGTGTTTCCGGATTGACCTCTATGGTCGTTAGTCGTCCTTCATCCGGTAGATTCTCTGCCATACAAATCGCGCTGTAACCGGTAAATGTACCAATTTCAAGCGCTTGTTGCACCTGCATTAATTGCATCAATTCTCCATAAAAATGACCCAACAGATGACCACTAATCATATTCGGCTGCGTCGTCTTCAAATGGGTCTGTCGTTCTATTTTCAACAAGAGATCTGAAGGTGGGGTACTATTCCTTTGACAATAGGCTATGATTTTATCCGAGTGAAGATTCATTCTGTTCAAAACGTTTTCGTAAGAAAGGATATGAGAATACTGCTAAACAAATAATTGCGACACCAAGATAAAAGGAAAAGTTTAAATCTTTATGTTCATTTAAGATGACCACCGCTAAGATGATTCCATACACCGGTTCCAAATTGACCGCCAAATTGTTGGCAAAAGCTGAAATATACTTCAACGCCTGCATGCTGAGTAAATAAGCCAAGGTGGTACAAAGCAATGCCAACACCAATAGATACATAAAATCTATGTTCGTTGGTTTCCAAACAATGGTTGGTGTATACCAAAAAACGAGTGGAGCTATCAAGCTAATAAACAACCACACTCCAAATAATTCAATCGCAGTAATTTCCTTGGGTGTAGAGAGGTGAATATATTTCTTATTCAAAACACTAAATACGGCAGCCATCAATGCAGAAAATAAACCGACGGCTATTCCCAAGTAATACGTCGTATCCAAACCATTTACAATAAGTAACATACCAGGTAGAATCAATAAGCCCAATAATAATTCATGCCAGTAAAAAGGTCTTTTTATGATCCAAGGCTCCAAAAAGGCCGTAAAAAAGGATGTCGTAGAAAAACAGATCAAAGTAACACTCGCATTACTTAGTTTGACCGCTCCAAAAAAAGTAATCCAATGAATCCCAACGAGCACTCCAATGCCTAAAAATCGAAATATTTGAGCAGTGGTTAACTTTCTTAAAAGTGGTATTAGTTTTATCAAAAATAGAAAACTGATCCAACTGATTAAAACACGCCACCATACGACGGCAATCGCCGAAATGTGAATGAGATCACCAAGAATTGCTGTAAAACCGAATAATATAACAGCAATATGAAGTTGAACATAAGCTTTTTTGCTTTCGTTCATTAATAATAAATCACTTTTCGAAGGAATCGCATAGACAAGGTTAATTCTATGGAGGTATTTCGAATTTGTCTAGCAGGCACGGTTATCAAGGTGTTCGTAACAGGATTAATCACATTCGGGATTTCTGGAGACCGATATTGATTGAAAAAGTCTGGATGAATAGAGAACTCAATGGCCACACCATATAAATCCGCAATATTATATTGATAACCAGCTCCTCCACTAATTCCTGCAGTAACAGGTACCACATACTCATTAATTGGAAAATTAGGAGAACTAAACGAGCCAGACGCCTCATCTAAATTAGTAAAGGCTGTATATTCTCCTCGAATACCAACTTTATAATAAAAGTGTGTGTTCGCAAATTTCTTGATTCCTACTTGTAAGGACACATTATTATAAATAAAACTGATCGAAGGAACGAACAAATTATCGAAGGTTCGAAAAGATCGTAGACCTCCTCCTCGTTGATGTAGTCCCAAAGACGCATATAGTGCACCAGGCAATTCCTCTTCGGAATAGGTTTCCATAAAAAACCCAACATGTCCCGCAAAAGCCGCTTGATTACTAAATCCACTACCCTGCTGTGTCACAATTCCTACTCCACCTTGTGGTCCAAACCAAAAACTCTGACCGCGTAATTGACTAGAACTCAAAGAGATCAATATAAAACTACATACAATGGAAAATACCTTCATTATTTTTCTTCATCCGTCATTGAATCCATTACCGCTTGCTTGTCCTTTGATTTAGTTGATCTTAATTCTGGCTTAGCGGATATTCTAACACCTCGAAGGTACAATATTTCTCCATGTTTCACTTCTTCTCCCTCCTTCAAGTAATTTCGTTTTCTCAAACTGGCTTCTGTAATGCCATACTTCTGAGAGATCTCCACGATACGTTCACGTCCCTGTACATAATGCGTATTCGCAGAACCCGTAAAGACCGCATTCTTTTCTGCCAAGTAAATAACCGTTCCTCGATGCAATATTTGTGTTTGAGAATATAAAAAGTCATTATATCTTTCCAAGCTACTCGCTGAAACCTTTGAACGCATAGCAATGTCTTCCAAGCTTTCTCCTTGTTCTGATATTGTCACTTTTACTTCATTGTATTGATCGATATCAGGAGTAGAGGTGATTTTATCATCTTCCTTTTCCACACCTAAAATATCATCACCAATCGCTTTTACTTCAGCCAATAAGGCATCAAAATTAAAGGCTCTTTTCGCAGCATCCCCTTTTTTCTTCTTTTGACGATTCCATAATTCCAGAGCGGATTTTTGAATATCTTCAAGCGCTTCTTCGGCCGATGATTTTAAACTTTGGTCCGATGATGCAACAAGCTCCTCCTCTTCTTTCTCATTCGGCACTTCATCTTCCATGGCCAAAGACTCCTCTAAAAAGGATGCTTCCGCAGACAGTTCTTCTTGCCGCATTCCAGATTCCGCCAATAGATGCATTTCATCCGATGCCATGTAATCAAAACGAGCTAAATTATATTTTTTAATGATCCCGATCAATTTAGACGGGTAAGACGGATCTGACGCATATCCAGCTTTTCTAAGGCCTTTCGCCCATGCTTTATGATCGGTTTCACTGTAATCAAAAAGAAAGGCATATCGTTGATTATTCAATAAAAATTCTGAATGCGCAATGTAAGAAGCCTCGTCCGATTCAAAGACACGAAAACAGCTTTTTTTGAGCTTACCGTGGCTATCGTAATCATCATCTTCTTTCATAAACTGCTCTCCATTCCAAGAAGAACCGCATTTGATTCCAAAATGATTGTGCGCTTCAACGGATAATTCACTTCTTCCCCAACTGGATTCCAAGAGTCCCTGTGCCAATTTTATACTGGCAGGGATGCCCGTTCTTTCCATTTCACTGACAGCGATATATTGAAAAGTACCAATATATTGATCCACAATTTCTTGCGCTTGTAGATTAGAAAAACCGATAAAAAAGGCAAAAATCATGATTTTAATACAACGCATACCACTTAATTTTAATATTCAATCAAAAGATTAATAAGGACTTAGATCAAAAGATGATAAAAAGTCTCATAAATATGGTTTATCAAAAACTATTCCGAAATAAATAATATTATATTAAGTGAAATATTTTTTGGGTTGACAAACCCATTCATCTGAAAAAAAAGTTAACAATATGACTAATCTAATGGATATGCTCCAAGGACAATTAACTCCTGAACTACTAGGTTATTTGTCCAAATCAATCGGCGGTGCTGACAAACAACAAACAGCAACGGCAGCTAATGGTATATTCTCTGTTCTTCTAAATGCAATGACAAGAAATGCTGGTTCTGCAGAAGGAATTGGAGGATTATTAGGAGCGCTAGATCGCGATCACGATGGGAGTATTCTAGATGATGCAGTAGGATTATTGAGTGGTATGAGTACCCCTTCCAACAGTAACATGTTGAATTCTGCAGGTATGTTGAAGCATATTCTTGGTGGTAAACAATCCAATGTAGTATCAAACATTTCAAAAGTAAGCGGTCTTGACGCAATGGACGTAGGATCATTAATGATGAAATTGGCTCCACTTGTAATGGGTGTTTTAGGTAAGCAAAAAAGATCGAATTCATTAGATGCTGGCGGATTATTTGATTTACTAAGTGGATCAACGAAAGCCCAAGTACAGCAAAATCCTCAAGCTTCTATTTTTGAAAAAATATTAGATAGAGACGGAGATGGTAGCATCATGGATGATGTTGCAAGTATAGGATTTAAAACATTAGGAGGACTTTTCCGAAAATAAAATCATATACAAATTGTATGAAAATGGCTTGTTCATCGCAATATGAACAAGCCATTTCTTATTTAATTTATATTTCGATATTTGTCCTTCAATTTATCTTCATGATTCAACGTATATTTCTTTACATCGTTTTTTTCTGTATTTCTTTTTTATTTATTGCATGTGGCGGTTCGAATAGCACAAATAATGGTGAATCGAACCAAGAATATCAAGAAACAGGATATCCTGTGGTCGACGGACTGACCAAAAAAATATTCGATGACCCAAGTAATCATGATCTTTTATATCAACGATCCAAAGCCTATATGGAAATAGAAGCTTTCGACAATGCCATTAGCGACATGTATATGGCCATGAAAATCGATAGTCTTCAACCCAAATATTATACTCATTTAGCGGATATATTTATGCAATATTACCGTTCCGCACAGGCCTTAGAAACACTGCGAATCGGAGCAGAAAAATTTCCTAGTAATAGAACGCTGTTACTCAATTATGCAGAATTATGCATTACGCTTCGACAAAATCAAAAGGGCATTCAAGTTATTCAACAAATATTAGAGCTGGATCCAGAAAATGCGCAAGCTTATTTTCTCATGGGTATCTTGATGAGCGAACAAGGAGATACCAACCGAGCTAAAGGAGCTTTTAGACGAGTTGTTGATATCGATCCAGAGGTGGTAGATGCCTATCTTTTACTGGGCGAATTACACGAAGAAGATGATCCAAAATTGGCTCTTCAATATTTCAATAACGCGATCACTGTGGATCCTGAAAACATCAATGCCCTTCATTCCAAAGCCTTTTTCCTTCAAAACAACGATAGAATTCCAGAGGCACTTGAATTATACGAACAAATCAATACATTAGCTCCGGATTATGTTCCGGCATTTCTTAATGCAGGAATCCTATTTCTTGAAACAGAAAATTTCGAGCGCGCTTACGAACAATTCAATATTATTGTTGGTGCAGAACCTACCAGTCATCTTGGATATTACTACCGAGGACTTGCACAAAAAGGACTAGGAAACCTAGAATTAGCCAAATCCGACTTTCAACAAGCACTCAATTTAAAATCCGACTATCAGAAAGCGCAGGACGAACTAAGTCTAATGAAGTAAGCTAAGAAGGATTTTCTTCTTGTTCTTGAAAATATTGATAGACTTTTTCTCCATAATTGGTTCCAATAAGACTAACAATAGACTCTTTGGTTGCTACTTTTATTTTCGATACGGAACCAAAATGAATCAATAGGCGCTGTGCAGTCTTCTGTCCGATCCCTTTTATGTTGGTTAATTCGGTTCCCAAGGCATTTTTAGAACGCTGATCTCGATGAAAAGTTATCGCGAATCGATGCGCCTCGTTCCGCGCATGCTGAATTACCTTCAAGGTTTCACTCTTTTTATTGATATATAATGGAATCGGATCATCTGGAAAAAAGATTTCTTCAAGTCGTTTAGCGATTCCAATCATTTGAATTTTTTGTTCCAATCCCAAATCTTTCAAAATCTCATACGCTGCACTCAACTGCCCCTTTCCTCCATCAATAATGACCAGTTGCGGTAAATCTTGTTTTTCTTCTTTCAGGCGCTTATATCTTCTATAAACCACCTCTTTCATCGAAGCAAAGTCATCAGGTCCCACGACAGTTTTGATATTGAATTTTCGATAATCTTTTTTCGAAGGTTTGGCATTTTTAAAGACCACACAACTCGATACTGGATTGGTCCCTTGAATATTCGAATTATCAAAACACTCAATGTGAAAAGGTACGACATCCATCATCAAATCTTCTTGCATTGTTTTCAAGATTCGTTCGCTACTCGTTACCTTTTTAGCCCGATTCATCGCATCCTTGCGAAGTTGCATTTGATAGTATTTCACATTTTTCAGTGACAAATCCAGTAGCTTCTTTTTATCTCCTATTTTAGGAACAATAAAGCGAACATCTTCCTTCAACCAACCCAAGTCAAAGGGTACCAAGATCTCTCTAGAAAAACTATTGAATTTCTCTCGAAGCTTGTCAATTGCAAAAATCAATAGATCCTCTTTTTCTTCGTCCAAGTTCTTGGTTAATTCAACGGTATCTGTATTGATAATGGCTCCATTGACCACTTTTAGATAGTTGACAAAGGCCATCTTTTCTTCGTCAACAATAGTAAAGACATCTAAATCGCGTATACTCGTACTGACCACTGTAGATTTAGCTTGATAATCCTCGAATGCATCTAGCTTGAGTTTCAATTGCTGCGCTTTTTCAAACTGCATGGCTTCAGCATATTCTGCCATTTCAGCCTTGATATACTGCTTCACTGGTCCGAACTGACCGTTGAGTATATTTTTGATTTGTTCGATCTTTCGATTATATGCTTCTTCCGATTCTAAGCCTACACATGGACCAGCACAATTTTTAATGTGGTACTCCAAACAAACCTTAAATTTTCCCGCTTCGATATTTTCTTTACTCAAGGGCAATTTGCATGTTCGAAGTTGAAACAGTTTCTTGATAAGATCCAATATAATATTAACCCGATATTTCGATGTATACGGTCCGAAGTAAGTCGATCCATCTCGAATCACTTTTCTGGTAAAAAACACCCGAGGAAACGCCTCTTTCTTAATGCAGATATAGGTGTAATTTTTACCATCTTTCAACATGACATTATACCTCGGTTGGAACTTCTTGATCAAGGTGTTTTCCAATAACAAAGCATCCTGTTCTGTTTCCACTATCGTAAATTCGATACGACTAGCATGTCGTACCATCGTACGTGTTTTAAACGCAGCATGTTTCTTATTACCAAAGTAAGAACTGATTCTGTTTTTAAGGTTTTTAGCTTTCCCTACATATAAAATCACATCTTCTTCATCGATAAATCGATAAACTCCAGGATCCTTGGGTAAGGTATGTACTATTTCTTTATAATCTTTATCCGTCAAATGGAATTAATTTTGAACCATTCCTAAAATCATCAATTTAGCACTGGCCATATTAGTTGCCAAAGGAACATTATGCACGTCGCATTGCCGCATCAACATTTGTACATCGGGTTCATGCGGATGTTTATCCAGTGGATCTCGAAAGAAAAACACCATGTCCATCTCCTTGGTAGCCACCTTTGCCGCTATTTGAGCATCACCACCTAACGGGCCTGATAAAAACTTGGTTACTTGAAACCCAGCCTCTTCGATATGTGACCCCGTTGTTCCAGTAGCAAACAAATGTGCATTCTTCAAGTACTTTTGATTTTGAAGAATAAAATTGATTAACTCAGCTTTCTTCCCATCATGGGCAATTAAAGCAATACTTTTCATATTTATAATTTGTGATTTGCGATTAGCGTCAAAATTAATAATATGTCTGTTAATTACACGTTAAAACCAACACAGGCAATAATTTGTTTAGTATTTTTAGATTAGATAAGTAGGATATATTCTCCTAGTTAAACCAATGCCATAAAGTATGCGAAATACTTGTATCATCATAGCAGTCTTTTTAGTGAGTAGCTTTTTCTATGGGGCTTACGCCCAAAGCTTTCCGCAGAAAGAGATGTTGCGAAAGATCAATGAATTGAGAGCAACCGGATGCAATTGCAATGGAGATTTTATGCGACCGGTTCAACCCTTAAAATGGAGCCCTACTCTAATGACTTCCGCATTACATCATGCAGAAGATATGTTGCGTAAAAATTATTTCTCGCATTATTCTCCCAATGGGAGCGATATAGGTGATCGATTGGACAGAGTCGGATATAAATGGTCCTATTGTGGCGAAAATCTAGGTGTTGGTCAACGCAACTTTGATGAAGTTTTTCAGGATTGGATTGAAAGCAAAAGCCATTGTAAAATGTTGATGAATCCAGAAGTAGAAGAAGTCGCTGTGGCTTCTGCAGGCAAATACTGGGTCCAGCATTTTGGAAAACGTTTTGATGAATCCATTCTAGGGACCAACTAAATCCATACACCAAAAATAATAAATCTAGCATCTTACATGGTATAGTCAATGATCGATCATGACATCCATTCATTCACCCATTGGAAATTGTCCAATGAATAATATAAGATGTTATGAAAAAGTACAACGCACGCTCTAAATGGTCCAAAATACGATCCATTAATTTCAAAATTGGTCTAAGTATTGCTCTCCTATTTGTTCTATTTGCTTTCCAAATAGACGTTCCTGATACTCCACGCACCATTCCTCAAGAAATCGTCTTCGATGATTATGCCTTAGAGAATGCCGCACCGAACCATATTCCTAAAAAATATATTCCTCCGGTTAAACCCAAAATACAGGAACATAAAAAGGAAATCTTGGATCTTTTCAACATTGAAACGGTAGAAGAAGAAATCGAAAACGACGATACCTTATTCGAAAGTTCGGACGAAGAAGACATCATAGATTTCACCGCTGTAAATACGAATAAGGAAGAAGATG
Organism: Saprospiraceae bacterium; assembly: GCA_020628475.1. Lineage (GTDB taxonomy): Bacteria > Bacteroidota > Bacteroidia > Chitinophagales > Saprospiraceae > JAHDFB01. The sequence continues at coordinate 35,450 of JAHDFB010000016.1, forward strand.
TAGCGACTAAAATTGCACCTGTGCTAGAAGATGATACCGATGAAATATTAATCGCAGCTCCTCAGATGCCACGTTTTGGTGATTGTAATGGATATTTAACGGAAATCGAACATGCCAAATGTTCCGAAAAGCAGTTATTGGAATATATCTATGACAAGGTCAATTATCCAGTTCAAGCTCGAGAAATAGGCTTAGAAGGAATGGTGGTCGCTCAATTCGTCATCAATAAAAAAGGTAAAGTCACCGATATCAAAATTCTACGCGATATAGGAGGTGGAACAAAAGAAGAAGTACTTCGATTAATCGAAAATATGCCGGATTGGACACCTGGAAAACAAAATTACCGACCCGTTAACGTACGCATTACTCTACCTGTAAGATTTCGTTTACAATAAGGCAATTAATAGTTTCGAAGTAGGATATACCTGAGTCTTAATTAAGGCTCAGGTATTATTGCTAAAATATAACTAATTGTTTTGTAACGAATCGTTCATCCGATTCAATGACCATAAAATAAATACCTGGATCCAAGTTCAAATTCACGATATGCAGCTCTTGACCACTCCCATCCTGCATTAATAGTTGTTGTCCATAATTATTATAGATAGTCAAGCCGTCGATATTTCCCTTTCTATTGAATACCTCAAACGTTCCACTTGACGGATTTGGACTTACGCTAATAGATGCTTCTAGTTGTTCACTGAACACACTACTACCTGGGTCCAAGCATCCTTTCTTTTCTTTTAATGGGTCAAAATCAATAGTAATTGGATTTTCTATATTTTCACTGACCACGGTGTCAGACTGCAAACTTCTATTCTCATCAAAATAATCGGTAATTTCAAGATTTGAATACCCTCCCCAAAAACAATCTTCGTTAATTGAGATCCCAAATAATTCTAAGTCAATTCCCTTGTGTATTCCGATAGATTGCACATCTGAAAATGACAGTACAGGAAATCTTCCCACTTTACTATATAAATAGTAAATCTCAGTACTATCCTGGTAATTAGTCTCTATTATATCTAAGTAGCTATCATAAACATTAAATTCAAAACTTAAATAATTTAATTCGAACAATTGAATCCCACTGGTAAAATACACCATAGAATCATTGATCATAATGAATTCCAAAGAACTATATTCATTGGCAGAATATTCTATATAGGATGTAAAAACTTTCGACAGACTATCGATGGGATCGATTACATTCAATGCGAACGAACTGCGGTAGTTTCCAAATGAGAGTGTAAACACTTTTTCTCCATAAACTTGCAATGCTTCAGGATTTGCTACTCCTCCTTCAGTTAAAGACTTACTGTACACGATATTTCCAAATAAATCAATTTTTAGTAATATATCTTTTGATTCTTGATTTTTAAATTCTTCGGCATACACTAAAAGGGTCGAATCAGTATCCATTTGTATATTAGAAAATATTAAATCCTGATTCGATAAACTATATTTTCGAGACCACAAAACACTATCCTGTTCATTGATTTTAAATAATATAGATTGCTCAAGATCTGAACAAATTATATAATGATTCAAACCATCAAATATCATGTCACGAAACAAATAATTTCCATCAAATCTCAATGGCTTCATTGAATTGATCGAGCCGTTTGTATGAACATTTATCAATAACAATGCAATAGAGTCCGAATTCCCAATAGCCGTTTCTGTTCCCAACAAATATAGACTATCCGTTGAAGTTGGATTGAATTCTGCATAGCGTTGAGTTTTATTCCACAGTGTAGGTAAGGCATTATTAATTCCAATATTCCATGATGTAAAAAGGTCTTCTTGAATGCCAGAAATTACGGAGCTATGCTGCCCCCAAAAATACGCCAAAGGTGTATTACCTTCTACAATAATAGAATGCGCATCGTACAAATATTGATCTGGATCCTCGTAAATATGGTTCTCTAGATTTTGTGAATATACCTTAAGGCTCGATAGAAAGCATAGTGCAAACAGGAAGAATAAATTTTTCATCAGTATAAGTTTTGTTCTTCATACAAAATAAAAATAATCCCTCTTATCACTTTACTCATATACGACAATACAGCCTTTAATATGATTGTATTCTACCCTAAAACAAGATTTCAGGAAGATTAGGTATCTTGATTTCAAAGAATCACTAAAATTCTGGCCAAAGGTAATATGACCATCATGATCTAATGCGCCTCCAACCAAGTTTGCCCCACATCCATTCCAATTTTAATCGGAACCTTCAATCCAGGAAGTGCATTTTTCATATGATTTTCGACCAATTCCTTGATTTCTTCTAGTTCTGGCTTATATACATCAAACACCAATTCATCGTGCACCTGCATGATCATTTTCGAACGGTAATTTGCTTCCTTCATCGCCTTATGGATGGTAATCATCGCCATTTTAATCATATCTGCAGCTGTTCCTTGAATTGGAGTATTAATGGCCATACGCTCCGCATTTCCTCGAGCCAAACTGCTTTTACCATTGATATCACGCAAGGTTCTTTTTCGGCCCATCAATGTCTGAACATAGCCCTTTTCACGAGCAGAATCAACGGTCTGACGCATATAGTTATTCAAGCCTGGAAACTGCTTAAAATATTGTTCGATCAATTTACTCGCTTCCCCACGTTTGATGCCTAATTGTCTCGACAAATTGGTAGCTCCTGCCCCATAAGTAATCGAGAAATTCACCGTCTTTGCATTTCGACGTTGCTCGGCAGTGACCTCCTCAAACGGTACATCGTAGACCTTCGCGGCAGTCGCACGGTGAAAATCTTGTCCTTTGATAAACGCCTCCAACATGCCTTCATCATTACTGATATCCGCAATCAGACGTAATTCAATTTGTGAGTAATCCGCTGCCAACAAAATATGATCTTCATCTCTAGGAATAAAAGCATTTCGAATTTTTCTACCAGCCTCATCCTTAATCGGAATGTTCTGCAAGTTTGGATTTTCCGAAGACAAGCGTCCAGTCGCAGCTCTGGCTTGATTAAAACTACTATGTACTCTGCCTGTTTTGGAATTAATCAACTGAGGTAAGGCATCTACATAGGTTGATTTCAGTTTACTGTATTTTCTAAAACTCAGGATATCATCTACAATAGCATGCTCTATAGCCAACTCATTTAACTTTTCGACATCCGTTGAATATTGGCCTGATGCCGTTTTACGCCAACGATAAGGAATCTTCAGGCGATCAAAGAGTATTTCACCGACCTGCTTAGGTGATCCGATATTAAATTCTCCGCCTGCCTGTTTATAGATTTTCTTCTCTATATCCACTATCATAGCCGCTAAATCTTTGGAATATTCCTTCAGAAAATCGCCACTGATACGTACGCCTTCAAATTCCATGGCCGCTAAGACCTCGATCAATGGCTCTTCGACATTTGTATATAGATCCATCAATTCCTGCTCTTTCAATTTCGGAAATAATACATTCTTTACTTGCAAGGTAATATCTGCATCTTCTCCTGCATATTCTTGTACTTTTTCCATCGGAACGTCTCGCATGGATAATTGCTTTTTACCACTTCCGATTAAGTCTGTGATAGGCACCATTTTATAACCCAGATAACTTTCTGATAGATAATCCAACTTATGTCGTTTATCCGGTTCTAATAAATAGTGAGCAATCATCGTGTCGTAATAAAAACCTTGAACGTCCACGCCGTACCATTTCATCATTAAAATATCGTACTTAATATTCTGTCCGATCATAATGATCTCAGGATTTTCCAATACTGGCTTAAATTCATCCACGATCTGTTGGGTAATATCTTGATCCTCCGGTGTTGGAATATAATAAGCCTCTTTCTCTGACATGGAAAACACCAATCCGACCAATTCTGCTTCATGAGGATTAATACCTGTTGTTTCCGTATCAAAACTAATCATCTTGGCTGCGGACAATTTTTCTACTAAGGCTGCACGTTCTTTTGCTTCCTGGATGACCGTATATTGATGTTCTACATTATTAATGTTTTTATCGACGATTTGGTACTGGTTACTCGACGGAGCCGCATCCGATTTTTTATTCGAACTAGCACTTTTCTGACTGGCGCCTTCTGGCTTGCCAAAAAGACTACCTTGAACAGCTTCTCCTTGTCCCAATATGGAATGTGCCAACGATCTAAATTCTAGCTCCTTAAAAATCTTGGTCATTTCCTCTCGGTTCATTTCCGAAATAATAAATTTATCCGCATCGAACTTAATTGGGACATCAATCTTAATGGTGGCTAACCATTTAGATAATCTTGCCTGATCAGCAAAATTCTCCAAATTTTCTTTTTGCTTTCCCTTTAATTGATCGGTAGAATCCAATATTTCTTCTACACTTCCAAACTGTTTTAAAAGCTTCGAAGCCGTCTTGGCTCCAATTCCAGGAACGCCTGGAATATTATCGACGGAGTCCCCTTGTAAACCAAGAACATCAATCACTTGCTCGACACGTTGGATATCAAATTTTTCCAAAATCTCTGGAATTCCTAATATTTCTACGCCATTACCTTGTCGAGAAGGTTTATACATGAATATATTTTCTGAAACGAGTTGGCCATAATCCTTATCCGGTGTTACCATATACACTTGAAACCCTTCTTTCTCAGCTTGCTTCGCCAAAGTTCCAATGATATCATCCGCTTCATATTCCTCCATTTCTAAAATAGGAATATCAAAAGCCCGGACAATATCTTTTATATAAGGTAAGGCCACTTTAATATCATCGGGCTGTTCTTCTCGATTCGCTTTGTAAGGTTCATACTCCTTATGACGAAAAGTAGGCCCCTTCATATCAAAAGAGACCGCGATATGCGTTGGACTCTGATTTTTCATAAGATCCCACATCGTCCGAACAAATCCTGTAATAGCCGAAGTATTAATCCCTTTAGAGTTAATCAAAGGTCTATTAATAAAAGCAAAATGAGCTCTATAAACTAAAGCATGTCCATCTAGTAGAAATAATTTTTTCTCAGCCATAGAAATATTCTTTATCGAAGCGATTTGAAAGTAAAATTTTGGAAGCGAAAGATAGGAATAGATTTGACTTTAAGCATTCCAAATGGAATAAAAAAAGAGAAAGATCGCAAAAACTGGAACGTATTAAAAAAATTGATTACACGTGAAAAATAAAAATCAATTAATAATTTTTTATAATCTGTTTATAATTCACATATACTCACTACTGCTTTTTAGCTCTTAATAAATTACAATAATATTATATACAACTATTTGATAATATAAAATCTAAAGCTTCTGGGTAGATGTTGATTTTTTGTGTACAAATGGCATCAATCTTGGCATATAGATGCATAGACGAAAAACATTACTCATTTAAAATGCTGGGTGATGAAATAGCCTTCGGTCGGTTTTATATACATCATCCAGCATAATTTTATTGAAGACGAAATTTAGAGAGTGTGAGAAAAGAATTGAAAGAATCAAAACGACGGATTAAAAAGGATCCCAGGATCTGGACTTTAATCGTTCTTCTTGGAAGCCTGAGTACCAAAATTCTTATGAGCTTTCCAGTATGAACAAAGTGTATTCCCACTATAAAGGAATAAAGATGATCATTTGAAATACAAACAGTGATGACAAATAGCCCAATTCGCCTGAATTAGGGCTATTTTTTTACGCTTGGTGTAAATTATTCATCTGGTAAGGCTTCAAAGGCAGCCTTTCTTCCCATAAACCACTCCTTCATAGCCTGTGGCGTTTTCATCAGTTCCCGCATGGCTTGCATCGCTTCCAGATGTTCAGCATCCTTTTTAGCAAACATTTCAGTTCCGTGCGCCTTACTCATAGCAGCAATTTCTTCAAATGTTTCTGCTTGAAAAACCAAGTCACAAGCACCTCCTAAATCTCGACAAGTCATAGATTTCATATAGCATTGTTTTAATCTTATACAAAGCCTTCGCGCAATAAATCATTGATATGGATCATACCCACATATTGATCCTTTTCTACGACCGGCAATTGTGAAATATTATTGTCCCTTAATAATTGAAACGCTTCCACGGCCATTGACTGTGCTTGAACAACGAGCGGATTTTCCGTCATCATCTTTTGGGCGTAAGCCTCTTCCTGCACCGAATTATTCTGAAACCAGCGTCGAACATCTCCATCGGTTATAATTCCTAACATTTTTTGATGTTCATCGACAACCACCGTAGCCCCCATCCTCGCCTGACTCATACTTAGTAAGACCTCTTTTATTTCTGTTTGCACACCAACCTGCGGTTTGGCATTATCTTGAATCAAATCGGAGACCTGTAAATACAATTGTTTACCCAATGAACCACCTGGGTGATATTTGGCAAAATGAGCTGGAGTAAAACCTTTTTTTGTCAATAATATAATAGCCACTGCATCTCCCATAGAACTTTGAACCGTCGTAGAAGTTGTCGGTGCCAATTTATTGGGATCCGCCTCTTCAGAAACCGGCGTATACAAAAGGGCATCCGCATGGGTGGCCAAATAAGATTGTTCCTGTGCCGTCATAGCGATGATCTGAACACGATACGATTTTAATATAGGAACCAATACTTTTAACTCAGGTGTCTCGCCACTTTTAGAAATACAGATGACAATATCTGCATCATCAATCATTCCTAGATCCCCATGAACCGCATCAGCCGCATGCATAAATATGGATTGTGTTCCTGTACTATTGAAGGTGGCCACCATTTTCTGGGCTACAATAGCACTTTTGCCAATTCCTGTAATGATCACCCGTCCTTTACAATCGGAAAGTAGATGCATGGCTTGTAGAAAACGATCATCAATACTCTTGGCGAGATCAATCAAAGCATCCTTCTCGATCTCTATGGTCTTCTGGGCCAATTCAATTAAATTCACACGTTCCATTTTAATTTACCCTGTAAAAATAAGCAAAGGAATTACTTTGCTAATCATTCTATTAATGAACATCAGAAATCATGACCAAAATCACTATCTTACTGTTACTGTCAAACATCCCTTTTCCACTGACAATAAGACAATTAGTTTACAAATAAGTAGAAAGCCTTAATGAAATGTTATTTTCAATACATTGCAGTAAAAAAATGTGTCCCAAACACAATGCATCGTCTTAGAATAGGTTATACATTTGCGGTCTCAAAAAGTTGAGCCACATAATATAAAAAGTGAAACGAAATGTATGACCACTACGTTAGCAAACATTGGTACCCCGGCAAAAATTTACAAGCTTGTTTGAGCATTTCAGTTATTTTTATGTTATATTTATTATTGCTATCCAGAAAAGCAAAAACAATCAAAATAACTGCTTAACATTTTTCTCTGTAGGGGAAAATTAATCCGTGAAAAGCAGATTACCACAATTAAGAATACCTATAGGGTATATTCTCTGGGTCAGGTTTACCGATTGGTCCTTGGAATAGTATGGGGAATAATTAAACAACATTAGAGAAATTGCTGAAAAGAAAGAAAAAATGATCGCAGAACAAATTGATCTAAAACATAGTCTTGAAAAATACTTTGGATTCGATGCCTTCAAAGGAGAGCAAGAATCTATCATTCAAAACGTAATGAATGGGCATGATACCTTTGTATTAATGCCAACTGGAGGAGGAAAATCATTGTGCTACCAATTACCCGCTTTATTGATGGATGGTACTGCCTTGATCATATCACCTCTGATTGCACTCATGAAAAATCAGGTCGACTCCGTAAGAGCGCATTGCCAAGATCCTAGTATCGCACATTTCTTAAATTCATCCTTGAATAAGACACAAGTGAAAGAAGTGATGGACGATATCATTCAAGGCAAGACCAAACTACTTTTTGTAGCACCAGAAACACTGACTAAAGAAGAAAATATCGAATTTTTCAGTTCCGTCACGCTGTCTTTTGTAGCAGTTGATGAAGCACACTGTATTTCTGAATGGGGACATGATTTTCGTCCAGAATACCGAAGGATTCGAGAAATGATCAAAGCCATCAATGATCACATTCCAATCATTGCGTTGACGGCAACTGCAACACCCAAGGTTCAACAGGATATAGTAAAGAACCTAGACATGCAAAATCACACCACTTTTTTCTCTTCCTTTAATCGAGACAACTTGATCTATGAAGTGCGTCCTAAATACAATGAGGAAAAGACTATTCAGAACATGATACAGGTGATCAAGTCCGTACCAGGACAATCAGGCATCATCTATGTTCAAGCGAGAAAAACAACCGAAAAAATTGCTAATCTACTCCAAGTAAATGGCATCAATGCCGAACCATATCACGCTGGTCTTGATTCTAAACGTCGTGCAAAAATTCAAGATGGATTTTTAATGGAGGATGTGGATGTGATTGTGGCAACCATCGCTTTCGGGATGGGAATCGATAAGCCTGATGTACGATTTGTGATGCATTATGACATTCCAAAAAGTATTGAAAATTACTATCAGGAGACAGGACGTGCGGGACGAGATGGATTACAATCCAGATGCATCGCTTATTACTCGTACAAAGACATCAATAAATTAGAGAAATTTCTTCGTGATAAAACCGTTGCCGAACGAGAAATGGGGGCTCAATTATTAGAAGAAATCATAGCGTATTCAGAAACTGGATCTTGTAGAAGAGTATTCTTACTACATTACTTTGGAGAAAAATTCAAGCAAGAAACATGCAATAACATGTGTGATAATTGCCGTAATCCAAAACCAGTCATAGATGCCAAAGACGATATTCTTTTAGCACTCAAAGTGATCGAACAGCTGAATGAAAATTATACGGTCAAAACATTGGTCGATTTCACCTTTGGTAAAAACACCAAGGAGCTCAAAGACTACAAGTTTGATAAATTGCCTTTATTCGGTGCAGGAAAAGAAAAAGAAGAAATCCACTGGAATTCTGTATTCCGCCAATTACTTCTTAAAAATTTAGCCTATAAAGATATTGAAACCTACGGTTTGATTAAGTTGACAGATGCGGGAAGAAGTTTCATGATGCAGCCTGTACCAATCTCGATTACGATCAATCATGATTATGATAATATGGAATCCAATGTGGTTACCAACACCTCTGGAGGTGCTGCACTGGATGATACCCTATTAAACATGTTGAAAGATCTGCGATTGAAAGAAGCGAAGCGGCTAGGGGTCAAACCATGGATCATTTTTATGGATCCTTCCTTGATCGACATGGCAACCTACTATCCAACAAGTCGCGAAGACATGGTCAAAATATCAGGTGTCAGCGCAGGTAAATTGACAAAGTACGGTAGCAAATTTATCGATCTTATCAAGCAATATGTAGAAGAGAATGATATCGAGCGCTCTGAAGACTACGTGGTACGTCAAGTAGCCAATAAGTCCAAAAATAAGGTGTCAATCATTCAAGGTGTGGATAAAAAATTAGCCTTGGAAGATATCGCGGATACGGTTAAAATGTCATTGGAGGATTTACTGGACGAAATGAACATGATTGTATCTTCCGGTACAAAATTGGATCTCAACTATTACATCGAAGAAAATATCGATGAATATACCCAAGAAGATGTCTATGATTATTTCAGTGAAGCAGAAAGCGATAGTATCGATGATGCCTACAATGAATTATCAGATGATGACGATATTACCCTCGAAGAAATAAAACTGATTCGCTTGAAGTTCTTATCGGATGTAGCGAATTAAAAATATTCTAACTAATCTAATTGATGTTCCCTCTGTGCAGCACATTGGGAACATTTTTTTATGCCTCCAGTTGACCTCTGAAACAATATTCTATTACTTTTACTCTATGAAACCCTATCACAATATAGTCATCATCAATGGGCCCAATCTAAATTTATTGGGAGTACGAGAACCCGAGATTTATGGTAGTCAAACCTTTGAATCTTATTTTGCAGAACTCAAGTCCTTGTTTCCCAATACCAATCTGGCGTATGAGCAAAACAATTCCGAAGGTATCATTATCGACTTGTTGCAAGAGTACGGGCTCAACTCATGGGGGATTATACTAAATGCTGCTGGATATACGCATACATCCATCGCGCTCCGTGATACAGTGAAAGCCATTCCTGAAGATGTCGTAGAAGTACATATTTCGGACATAAATAAACGAGAAGATTTTAGAAAATTCTCCTACATTACCGAAGTAGCCGCACATCATATTATTGGACAGGGATTGGATGGTTATCGTCAAGCGATCGAATGGCTACAAAGAGATCAATAATTACTTACTGACTGAAACAAAGGCAGCACTGCAATTCCAGATAATATCTCTTCCTGTGTTTCCTAAAAAAGGATCCTCGTCTTCTTCATCTTCTGTTAGTAGATCTTCAATAAAGGCTAAGGCTTCTTCCTCATCGATCGATTCAAAATAAGGCGTAATACGATCTCGGAAAGGAAGTTTCAATTGCTCTTCATAAACCGTCCACATACGCTCCTCCGTATCGAAATATTGATTCAATTCGAAAAGATCCGTTGTAGGATTGTGCCGTTGAAAAGCCTCTTCTAAAACACTGAGTATAAACAACAATAAATCGCCCTCTTTCTCATTCAAGATGGACAATATTTCTTGTCCCAAATACGCCAAAAAATCCTCATACTTCGTTTCAAATTGTTCGAGTAATCGCATTTGATACGAAGTCTCCGTTTCCAATTGTTCCAGAATGGTCTGAATGGTTTTCTCGGCAATAATCATAGTTAATAGGCTTCTTTAATTAAGAAAAATCCTTCTTCACCTTGCGCTTGATACAAAGGCATCAATAGTAGACAATCTTCCTTAACGGAAACAGGTCCATTTCGATCATCTGCTATAATCTCTCCTTTACGTAGACGTTGAAAATTTTTGAAATCCGGTCTCATTCGGAATTCATCTTCTGGCACTATATCGTGACGCTCTAATAATTCAGCGACTTTAGGCAAATCTTTGGAATACTCTATCAATAAATGATCATGTCTATTTTCTACATCTTCTTTTCGAACACTTCCGATGATCCGCATACAATTTGTAATAGCGGCAATAGCACGATTCACTGATAATGGTTCTTCATGCTGTCCAGATTCAAAGGTCACGGCTACCGTGGGCATTCCCATCGTTTCCTCATTGAAATAATGTAAGGTCGTACCTTGAATTCCTTTCAAGAAACCCATCACAACAGGAGCGTGCAATCCGGTGGCAATATGAATACTCTCCGCATCATTTGTCGTGATACAGAATATACCACCTTTCGACGAGGTCGTATGTAGATCTAGGATATACAATTTATCAGTCTTATATTGCTGGATTTCATGACGAATTGCATCGATTAATTCCATCAATTCCAAATCTTCTGCCTCCAATTGATCCCGATCTACCTGAGACAAAGCATCCAACTTTTCTTGTCGAAATTGCCGATTTAAATCGCGCTTAATAAATCGCTTTTTTTGGGCGAAAGCCTGAATATTCCCTATCAATCCAACAATCTTTCCACTGTAAGAAAAGCCAGCATTGGTGATGGGTTCAACCTCCAACATTTTAAACATCAATTCTAGGGCTTTCACACCGGCAGGTTCATTGCCATGCATGGCCCCAATACAAATCAATAAAGGGCCTTTCTTTTCCCCCTCGTAGCTACCTATTATTCTATCTCTATCCATCGACCGGCAAAAATAGAACATACCGTATTCTTTACCTATATTCGCAGGGTGAAAATTCTAATAATTCGATTTAGTTCCATAGGTGATATTGTCATGACAAGCTCAGTCATCCGATGCCTTAAGAATCAATTAAATGCCACCATACATTTTGCCACGAAAAAGGCATTTGGCTCCATCTTAGAAAACAATCCCTACGTAGATCAGGTATTCCAATTGGAAAAAGATTGGAAATCCTTTGTACAACCCATGAAAGAAGAATCCTATGACCATATAATAGATCTACACAACAACCTGCGATCAAAACGATTGTCTCGTGCTCTTGGACTAAAGGCTCGGAAGATTAATAAATTGAGTCTTCAAAAAGAGGCCTTGATTCGTTTTAATATCAATCACCTTCCGGATATTCATTTTGCCCATCGCGGACTGGAAACCGTCCTTCATCTCGGTGTCCATGATGATCATGAAGGGATGGACTTTTTCATACCTACAGATATAAGTATAGAAGGTCGATGGAATCAAACACCCTTTATAACACTGGCTCTTGCAACCGCCCATGAAACAAAAAATATTCCGAAGAGGACCATCGAAAAACTGATCCAGCAAAGTGAACGACCGGTAATCCTGTTAGGCGGTCCCAATGAGAAGGCACTTGGAGCAGCCCTCGAACAACAATTTAAAGATAAAGCCTTTAATATGGCCGGCAACTGTTCCTTATTGGAAAGTGCCGCTTATATTCGACAATCGGAATACTTAATTGCTGGAGATACAGGATTACTCCACATTGCTGCAGCATTGAAAAAAGAAACCATCAGCATCTGGGGCGCAACTATTCCAGAATTTGGAGTATTTCCGTATTACGGCCAGTACGAAATCCAACATTATATACACGAAGTAAAACTTTCCTGTCGACCTTGTTCCAAACACGGCGGAGCAAGCTGTCCCAAAAAGCATTTTAATTGTATGAATTTACAAAACATAGAAAGCATACAGGAACATATGGACGTTCTAACTAAAACAAGCAACATTGAATAATTTTGAACCAGACAAGCAAATCCTTGTCGATATCGTACAAGTCAAAATGCCCTTTGGCAAATATGCTGGTCGTGTCATTGCCGATTTACCAGAAGCCTATCTCCTGTGGTTCAAGAAAAAGGGATTCCCATCTGGCAGACTCGGCGTATTGATGGAAAACGCCTTTGAAATAAGAGCCAATGGATTGTCTCCTATCCTAAAAGAATTAAAACAGCTATTAAATCAATCATGATGTCAATACTTCGGTACGTTCTTATCTGCTGCTTTCCTTTACTGGTCTTTGGACAAGAAATACAGGATGACTATGGAAAAACACTGGATTTTACCGTACTTTCTAATGGTACCATGTCCATCATGTATGATGGTCAATACCAACAAGCCTCAAAATCGATCACGGGATACATCCAAGCCTATGATTACAAAGGACGTGTATTGTATGACCGTCAATATCAAATACGCATAGCCGATTCTTTACTTCACAATCAAGATTCGTTAAGAATTACAGAGGCCTACGCCATTTCTGCCAGTAAACAACATAGCTTATTTTACGGAAGAATCAATCACGACGATCGCCTTAGCTTTGTCATCGTCATCGATAAGCGAGGTCGATTTAAAAAGAATATATGTTTCCATGCTGATTTCAGGGAACTAGAAAATAATCTAGATACAGATTCTTACAGAGCGAAGGGTTATTTTTATTTATATGCCTATCAAAACAAACTGCGCATTGGCCCCTATTTGAATCCAAACAAATTCTTATTTGCTCAAGTCTATATACGCCCTATCCAGGAAGCACAACAAAAAATAAATTTTGATGCCTTGTCACTTTCCATTCAAGACAATCATACATTGATTCATTTCAAAGATGATGTTCAAATCAAGTGGGGACACCGTATCAATGGTGTATTTGAACCGGGCAAACAACTATTCAAATTGACGGAAACACCCCAGGCTTTCTATTTTGTACTCTATGAAAAACAATCAGAGCAAAAGGGGCCAATCATTTATGTCATCGAAAAAAGTACGGGAAAAATTCAAATGCAAACCATACCAACCATGATAAAAGCCTAGCATATTTTTAGATATTTTTAAGCAATACAAAAAAATATTTTTAGATTTGTCTAAAAATATTTTCATGCACTTAACGCAAACTGAAGAAAATTATCTCAAGGCAATCTTTACGTTGTCCGAAAAGGGTAATGGGTCGGTCAATACCAATGCCATTGCTAAAAGTCTTGAGACTTCTGCCTCATCAGTTACCGATATGTATAAAAAATTACTCGAAAAGGATCTGATCATTTATCAGAAATACAAGCCTATCAGACTTTCAAAAATTGGTAAAAAAATAGCGACCAATCTGATCCGTAAACATCGACTTTGGGAGTGTTTTCTCGTCGAGAAATTAAACTTCAATTGGTCCGAAGTACATGATATTGCCGAACAATTAGAACACATTAAAAGCGAATTACTCATCGAAAAATTAGCAGATTTTCTGGGCAATCCACTTTTTGATCCCCACGGTGATCCAATACCCGATAAAAATGGAACATTCCCTTCCAGAAAAGAGCAAGCCCTGTCCAGTTTTAAAAAAGGAGAATTTGGTTTATTAAGTTCAGTCGATGAGGATGATAACTCTTTTCTCGAAATACTCAATACACTAGAAATAAAAATAGGAACTAAGATCAAGGTGGAAGAAATCGTTCAATTTGATCAATCCATACATGTGCTGCTCAATGATAGTACCACCAATTTATTGAGCAATGCCATTGCTTCGAATCTGTATGTAATAAAAAATTAAATAATGCGCGCTTCATTTTTATCTTATCTATTTTCTTGTCTTTTAGCTTTACTCCTGTTTTCAACAGGCCTAACTGCCCAAGATAAATTAACCATCGTATCCTCAGCCTCCATGTTTTCGGACATGGCCTCCAATCTAATTACCGATGATTTTGAGATCAAAACCATTGTTCCAATCGGAGGAGATCCACATAAATACCGAGCAAAACCGAGCGATGCCAGAATGGTACAAACTGCCGATTTAGTGCTCGTCAATGGACTCACTTTCGAAGGATGGATCCGAGAACTAATCGCCAATTCTGGTACCAAAGCCAAAGTGATAACACTGACCGAAGGAATCGAACCGATTTCCTCTATGGAATATGAAAACTCTTCCGATCCGCATGCCTGGATGAATGTTTCACACGCACGTCAGTATATTAAGAACATATACGAAGCATTGATCGCATTGAAACCCGATCAATCGAAAGCCCTTCAAGAAAAATATGAGACTTACCGACAAGAATTGACCAAATTGGATCAAGATATCCAAAATGAAATCAATAAAATTCCAGAAAATCAACGGATTCTTATTACTTCACATGATGCCTTCCAATATTATGGTCAACGCTATGGTTTGCATCTCGAAGCCATTATGGGCATTTCCACAGAGGCAGAGGCTCAAACCTCCGACATCATGCGCGTTTCGAAAGCGATTAAAAAGAATAAAGTACCAGCTATCTTTATTGAAAGTACGATCAATCCAAAAATGCTCCAACAAATCGCCAAAGACAACAAGGTAGAAATCGGAGGAGAGTTGTACGCAGATTCACTGGGAGATGCCGACAGTGAAGGAGCTAGCTATACCAAAATGATGTGGCACAATACCAAAACCATTGCCGATGCCTTAAGTAAAGCGCCAGCGCAAGAAGAAAAAGAAGAAGCCAAAGAATTACCAAGTCTTACGGATGGACTAAGCAATCCCATGAAAATTATTATTGGAATCGTATTGTTACTGACCGTCTTGACGGTAATTGTTTCTAAAATAAAACGTTCATGAGTCCTTATCACAGCGCATTTCCCATCAGTGTCAAAGGTTTGAGTGTATCCTACGATCGAAAACGAGTCTTGACCAACATTTTCCTGGAGCTCAAAGCCGGCACCATTTGCGGGGTCGTCGGTCCAAATGGCGCGGGAAAATCAACGCTTTTCAAAGCCATCTTAGATCTCATTGATATCAATACTGGCAATATCAAAATACATGGGCAGGATATTGATGAAGTCCGTGCTCGAAT
Organism: Saprospiraceae bacterium; assembly: GCA_020628475.1. Taxonomy (GTDB): domain Bacteria; phylum Bacteroidota; class Bacteroidia; order Chitinophagales; family Saprospiraceae; genus JAHDFB01. The sequence continues at coordinate 51,161 of JAHDFB010000016.1, forward strand.
CGCGTATGTTCCACAGAAAGATGATGTAGATTGGACCTTTCCGGCAACGGTACAAGATATTGTCCTAATGGGTCGATATCCCCACAAGAAGATCTTCCAATCGCTCAATAAAGACGATTACCGCATGGCCGAACAAGCCATGAAAGATCTCGCCATTGAAGATTTGAAAGATCGTCAGATTGGACAATTATCCGGCGGACAACAACAGCGGGTATTTATAGCAAGAGCACTAGCTCAAGAAGCTGACATCTTCTTACTCGATGAGCCCTTTGTAGGAGTGGATATGCTGACCGAAGAAAAAATAATCGCCTTACTACAACGATTGCGCAGTGAGGGTAAAACCACCTTGGTCGTGCACCATGATTTGTCTACCGTACATGAATACTTCGATCATGTCATTTTACTCAATCAACGACTGGTCGCTTACGGAGCAACCAACACGACATTTACGGAGGAAAATGTAAGCCGTACCTATGGTGCACAACTCAATATTCTGCATAAAACAGCATGGAATTAGAAGTCATTTTACCATCAATCGATTGATTAGGGGACTTTAAATTACAGCTATCTTATATTTGTCATGAATTTCGATACATAGTGGGAGTAATAAAACGTCAAGGAATAAAAAACCTTATTGTACAATATGCCGGAATGATCCTGGGATTTGCCAGTGTCATTTTCATCTACCCTATGGCGAAAGAACAATACGGATTATACCGAGTTCTATACGATGCATCCTCCGTTTTAAGCCCGATCATCTTACTCGGAATATCCATGGTTTGTGTCAAATTCTTTCCGGAATTTTCCAAAAAATCAACGGCAGCCTCTGGTTTTTTCAGTCTCAATGTGCTCACGATCACCGCAGGAACACTCCTGTTTATACTGTTATTCTTTCCGATCAGAGAGTATATTCTTTATCCGCTGTATGAAGATTCAGAATCCATCGATCTATTCAGGCAATTCTCGATCTATGTGATTCCCATAACTATCGCTGTCGCCCTCTTGCGTTTTGTGACAAAATATACCTCCAACTTTCAACGAGTGGCCGTTCCTGTCATATTTGATCAGCTATTTATCAAGATAAGCCTGCCCATATTGGTTCTCTTATTCGTTTTTGAATACATAGGCAATACCAGATTTGTACACGGAGTAAGCCTTACTTTCATAGCGGCTTCCGTATGTGCCGTGATCTATTTATTTTCACTCGGCAAAGTATCCTTTGGAAATCCATTTCAAAGAGACATAAAAGATCGATTGCCAGCTATAGCCAATTATGCGGGCTATACCATGCTGGCGACACTGGGTGTTCACGTGGCATTTCGCATCGATTCGATCATGGTTGGAGGATTTGAAGGCTTCGAAAAAGCCGGGTTCTATGTCATCATTGTGGTCATCACTGAAATCATCAGCAAACCTGGAAAAGCCATCATTTCCGTTGCCGGCCCGATCATTGCTAAACATATAAATCGAGACGAATTGGACCAAGTGGACAGCTTATACAAATCGTCTTCATTAAATCTACTATTATTCGGCTTTTTGATCTTTTTCGGCATCTTATTGACGATATCATATTTATTCGAAATTATGCAAGACACGGAGCCTTCTCAACAAGGAATGATCGTTGCTGTATTGCTCGGTCTCGCTCATATATCTAATATTGCGGTCAGTCTGATCAACGAAATCATCAACTATTCAAAGTACTTCCGATTCACCATAGTATCCATCCTATTCTTGGCTGTACTTAATATTGGTTTGAATATTTATCTCATTCCCAAATACGGTTTGATCGGTGCGGCATTAGCTACTTTTTTGAGTATGAGCTTGTCCAATTTGATGAAATTAATCTTTGTATGGATCACCTTCAAAACACAACCATTTTCTAAGGAAACCTTGATTCTTATTGCTGTTAGCTCCATTGCTTTCGTACTTGTATGGAACATTCCAGAAGTCCAAAATCCCTTTATCAACATCTTCATAAAGGCATCGATTTTTACCATCCTATATGTATCCGTGGTATACCGACTCAAGCTGTCGAAAGACTTCAACGAGCTTCTTAGCTCCGGTTTAAAAAGAATATTTGGCTAAGTAAGAAGGCTTCGATCGGTTTCTAAATGATTGGAAATTGATCTTAGATGTCTTTGGGCGTCCGAGCCCTATGTCCGTGACTCGTCTATCGACTCGGTCCCCTCCCACGCGCAGTATTCTTTACGCTTGTATCGAGAATCTCTTCTGGATCAAAAAAATACTTAATCGACTTTCCTGAAACAACCCTTTGCACGGACTGCTCCTAGGTCGCATCACTCCCAGCGGTGACGCAAAAAAAAACAGGCACATCCCCCCAAGATGTGCCTGTGCGTAGATACTAATAAAAAACCTTATTATTAATACAAACCCCCTAAATCTTTCATTTCATATAACGTCTATTAGACAGGCAGGAAGCCTACGACTTTGAAATCTACGATGATCTTACTACCCTTAATTAAATCACCGTTGTATACTTGTCGTTGTCTATTAATTATTTCTTTGTACTTAATGAACCACTCTAAAATCTAGGTAGCCTGCTTTTTTACTATAGATGCAGCTCTCCAACAACAGAGGAGAGCTACAATCTATGTAATCGTACTCCTCAAACCTTTCAGGAACGTTTGTTTGAAGAGACTGATCAGCCCCATTAAGTAGTATATGCTTTTTCTTTACTCGATCGTTCAAAATCTCAGTATGGACTTGTTGGCTTTCTTTAATCTCGGGTAGAGAAGTATTTCCATTCCATTTTTCCACATGAATGCTTAATAAAACAACAAAGGCCAACACATGAGAACTAAGAACTTTCATAATAGTTAATTTTATTTCGTACACCTCAAATATGATAGGACAAGAAAGCTTTGGAATTCCATTTTCTTTTTTTGGTAGAAATTCTTCGTATTTTGGTTGATAATTGTTCTAATAAGCTATTTCGTTATATGAAAGGAATTGTATTTACTGAATTTATGGAAATGGTCGAATCACAATTTGGTTATGCCATGGTAGATCAAATCATTGAAGACTCTAAATTACCTTCAGGGGGTATTTACACCTCTATTGGCACCTATGATCATTCTGAAATCGTCGCGCTGTTGATGAATTTATCCAAACGAACGGAAATCGAACCGCCGGTATTACTTAAAGCTTTCGGAAAATATCTATTTGATACCTTTTTAAAAACCTATCCACACTTTTTTGAGGAGGCCAATAATTCCATCGATTTCCTACAATCCATAGATAATTATATACATGTAGAAGTTTTAAAGCTCTATCCAGATGCTAAGCTACCTACCTTTACGACAGATGTCCAAGATGATGGTAGTCTTGTGATGACCTATTTTAGTGAGCGTAAAATGTCCGCATTGGCCGAAGGGCTTATCGAAAAATCCATTGCACATTATCAAGACCCCATGTCAATGACAAAAGAGCTCTTGGAAGAAGATGGAAGTGTGGTCAAATTCGTCATTAAATCCAATTAATATGGATGAATTAGCCTTGCTAAAAAGGAAACTAGAACGAGAACGACTAGCTCGAAAACAAGCGGAGAATATATTAGAATCAAAAGCATTGGAACTTTTCAATGCCAACGAATCTCTCCAAAAACTAAATCAAAATCTTGAGCTACAGATAGAATCGCGCACCAAATCGCTTGCTGCTAGTGAACAACGTTATAGAATGTTGGTCGAACAGGCAAAAGACCTGATTTATAACATCGACAAAGAGGGATATTTTCTCTACGTCAATTCGATCGGGATTCAACAATTCGGTTACGCAGACGAAGATATTATCGGCAAACGATTTTTAGATTTCATGCCGGAAGAAGATCACTCAACAGCAGTCCAGTACTACGAACAATTCAAAGATTCTTCAGAATCTACCGACTATCATGAATATAGAGTCAAATCAGCGGACGGACGTATATTCTGGTTGGGGCAAAATGTAACAAAAGTCTTTACGGAAGAAGGCGATTATTTCTTTACAGCCGTAGCCAGAGATATTACCAAACGTAAAATGGCAGAATTTGCCTTGGAACAAGCTCAGCTTTCCTTACGTAAAAGCGAAATCAAATACCGCAGTATCATTGAAAATATGGAATTAGGATTGATGGAAGTTAATACGGATGGTACCATACTGCGCATATACGATCGCTTCAATCAAATGCTAGGCTATACTGGCGATGAACTTGTCGGTAAAAATGCCAATGAAATACTCTTGGTCAAAGGCTTTGAAAAAGTACTGGAACAACAGGATTCTAATCGTCTTAAAGGAGAAACCGGTGTCTACGAAGTAAAACTACATAAGAAGGATGGCTCTGAAATCTGGGTTTTAATCAGTGGCGCACCCTTTTATGATGAACATGGCCAAGTAACCGGATCCATAGGCGTTCATTACAACATTACCGATCGCAAAGAGTTACAGGCTGAATTAGAAATTGCCAAACGAAAAGCTGTTAGGGCACAACAAGCCGAAAAAGCATTTCTGGCAAATATGAGCCATGAGATTCGTACGCCATTGAATGCAATTATTGGCATGAGCCATTTGTTACAGGATACACCATTAAACCCTGAACAAAAAGATTATCTAGAAGTACTTTCTAGTTCGACGCATTTACTGAAATCTTTGATTTCCGATATATTGGACATCTCCAAGATTGATGCTGGATCTTTAGATGTACAGATGAAAGCCTTCCAACTTAAGGTACTCGCAGAGAAATTGATATCGATTTTCAAATCACAAAATGATAATAGCTCAGTCCAGTATATCCTAGACTATGATGATAAAATCCATCACAGTTTAATTTCTGACCATCAACTCATCAATCAAGTACTATTAAACTTATTGAGTAACGCTTCTAAATTTACCAATGAAGGTTCCATCACTTTAAGCATACAAAAAGTAGCTAACAATACGGAAAATCATCAAACGATTCGATTTTCCATCATCGATACGGGTATAGGGATTTCAGAAGAAGATTGTCGATTGATCTTTGAAGAATTCAAACAAGCCAATGCTACCATACGAGCAAAATACGGAGGAACTGGCCTCGGTCTAACCATTTCCAACCAGCTTGTCAAATTGCTCGGTGGATCTTTACAAGTCCAATCCAAGGAACAACAAGGTTCTACTTTTTCCTTTGATTTAACACTAGAAACTTCCACAGAAACAGTCCCAGTACTTAGTGTCAATCAACCGCTCAAAGCAAAGGATGGACATCAAGAGCATTCTATACTGATTGTAGAAGACAACGCCATGAATTTAAAATACATTAGTTCACTCTTAAACAAGTGGAATCTATCTTATGAAATCTGCGAAAACGGTAAAGAGGCCTTTGACAAAGCCATGAAACAACCCTTTGATATCATTTTCATGGATTTGCAAATGCCCATCATGGACGGATTCGAAGCCACACAATGTATTCGAAGTGAAAGCAAGTTAAATAAAAACACACCGATCATCGCATTGACTGCTTCTACCTTTCTTAGCAAGAAAAGATTAGCCTTAAAAGCAGGTATGTCTGACTTTCTATCTAAACCTTTTACGCCCGACCAATTATCGGGTATTATTGATCAATACCTCTATCGACAAGAAGCTACTCCAGTCCAACAAAAAATATTTCATTTCTCAGAAAACTTGGATCAAAACTATCTCAATCAAGCCTATGGTCAAGATTTAGAATATGCTTTGGATATGTTTCAAACGTTCATGGAAATCATAGAAGACGAAATGATTCTGATATCCGACACCATAGAGAAGTCGGAGAAAGAAGCCATTAAAAAGTCCCTTCACCGAATGAAGCCCACTTTCAAAATGGTCGGATTGAGCAACATATTCAACAATATCGAACAACTTGAACAAGATATTGAGAATCAATCCTCTCAAGAAATCAAGCAGTGGTTTACACAGTTTAAACAAACATTGCAAACGCAGTTACCATTCATTGAACAAGAAATAAAACACATACAATCATGGCTGAACAATTAAAATGTCTCATTGTCGAAGACGAAATCATGGCGCTTAAATCGCTCAGCAAACTCTGCGAGAAAATGGATCGACTACAGTTGATGTATGCCTTTAATAATGCCGATGAAGCGCTCCAATCCATGGAAGAAGAATCGATTGATTTGATTTTTCTAGACATAGAATTACCCGGTATCTCTGGAATTGAAATGCTGGAGAAAATGAGCTACACACCGCAGATTATATTCACCACAGGAAATAAAGATTATGCTTTCGAAGCGTATGAATACGATGTAACCGATTTTCTTAAAAAACCGATCACGCAGGGGCGTTTTCAAAAAGCCGTTGAAAAAGCATTTCGTAAACAGGACCAACTCAATGCAATAGCTACCGCCAGTGCTCGGAATGAAATCTATATTCGATCCGAAGGTAAATATATTCGGATTCCTTATGACGATATTCTTTATTTCGAAAATTATGGAGATTACATCAAGGTCATCACACATCAAGGCAATCATATCATCCATGGCAGCATGAAATCCATCGATGCTCGAATACAGCATCCTCGCTTTTTAAAGGTACATCGCTCATATATCATCAATTTGGATAAGATCGTGGACATCGAAGATAATACCATCGTCATTGAAAAATCAGTGATCCCTATAAGCAGAGCCTATCGCCCCATATTGATGCAAACCATCAATATATTATAACATTAAAAACCCTTGATTTTCTATAGCAGAAGCATACAGCGAGGTTTCACAACTTGATCAAAATCATTGGCAATGTTACACATCCATTATAATCGATGCTCCGTTAGATTTGGTCTGGAAAATTCTCACAGATTGGGACCAAATTGATCATTGGAGTACTACCTTAAAATAAAACCGTTCTTTTTTCTTGAAAAAAAAAGAACCAAAAATTCAGAACAACTAAAAAACAATGATTTGTGAAAACATAATGGATTTTA
>JAHDFB010000082.1 GCA_020628475.1 Saprospiraceae bacterium
GCGAAAAAATCCACTCCAACTCATCATCCCAAGACAACTTGATCAAACCCTGATTTTTCGAAGATATATATATCGAACTGTCCCGTTCATCAAAGGCCAATCCATTCATATGCAGCCAATCCTCCTTCGGCAACATCGAATTCAAATCATCTCGATCCACATCGAGATGTTTACGTAAATCCCATTCTTTAACAATCTGCTCCGTCGATCGATCAATCAGCGCAATGTGATCCATTAATGCAGGTATTTCTTGCCCGCCGACTTCGATTGTTTCACCGCCCTTGGTAATGGCCGCCAATAGTTTATTATTCGGCATTTCCAAGACCTCGTGATGCACTTTATATTTCGGATCCAGCTCTATATGTTGTGTAATTTGGCCCAATGCGTCGAAGGTATAAATCGAATTCATCCCGCCGACCAAAAAGTCGCCTTTCTGGGTCCGACTAATCGGGTACAATATATTTCCAAAAAAGGACAGATCCAGATACCAGCGAATAACACCTTGATCATCAAACAAGACGGGGCGCGAATGAAATTTCCCATTTTGAGCAAAGTGTAAATCAATCAGATGCCACCCTTCTTCCATATTGGCCCGATCCGCATAATTGACCTCGATTCTAGGAAAAGCCTCTGGAATCGCCTCGGTTTGTATCTGTATCGAATCCAATTGCTTGCCGGATGCATGTTCCAATGAAAGCAAGACCGTATTATTCGTCCCCGGATACAATCCAACGATGGGCACAGCATTATCTCCCGATTGTACATCCACCGTACGCGTATAAGGCGCCACTCCTTTGACCGTATATCTCAGAATACAATCTTTATCTGTATTTACATGGAGCAAAGCGGATAATGGAGCTCGCTTGCTTGGGTTCAGCTCGACCTTTGCTTCAAAGCGAATCGAATCATTTTTGCACGCGAGCAATAACAGCGTAAAAAGCAGGATACTAATAAATACTTGGGTATACTTCCACATGAATCTTTGATTTAGGAGAACGATAAAATTACAGTTTTCCGATCAATTCTGCGGACTGCTAAGCGTAATGTTGATTTTTCAGGCTATATGCCTCGACCACATCCAGAATATTCGGGAAGATAGGCTTGGCTTTTTGACTAAATTCTTTCAAGGACATCCATGTCACTTTCTCAATATCTTCTTCTGTCTGAGCCGTCAATTGTTTGTCTTCTGAATACATGGTATACCAAGTCGAAATTTTCAATTTTCGCTTATCTTTTGATCCAAAGGTATGATAGGTATTCCCCAATTTATTGACAATCTCCACATTAGCTAAGCCGCACTCCTCCTTGACTTCTCGTATGGCCGCCTCCTTCTTTTTCTCTTGTGGCTCTATTTTTCCCTTTGGTAAATCCCAGAAATTGCGTCGATAAATCGTCAAAATTTCCTTTCGATCATTATATACAATTCCGCCAGCTGCGGCAATAGGTTCAAAGATTTCAGTAAATCTCGACCACAGTCCATCCAAATGTTCCGTGTACAATACCACTCGTTTACATTGATTACCCTCCAATTTTTCTATGGCATCCATCAGATGTTTCGGATTGGCATCATAGTCCATTTTGAGTTGACCTTCCGATAGACTAATAAAGGCTAAATCCGATCGTTGAATCAATTGCAATAGTTGATTATTGACATATATATTGTAAAATCCTTTAACCACGATTTGTTATTTTATTGATTGATTTGTGTTCATATCCATACAGTATCCAACACATCATTCCTACCATCAGTGGCAGCATGTAGAGATACGAAAATGGTACGTATAGAAATAGATAAAATATGCTCAAATACAAGAACAAGCTGAGTATCAAATATTTATTCCAAGAAATACTCGACTGCTTTCGATAATACACGAATGTTAAGACAAGGGCCGTTCCCAAAGAGATCAGTTTGTGGAATAATTTGGCGCGTTCCAATTTCGCGATATGATCTCCATCGACATAGTGATAAAACCAATATGACATCGAGCGACCATTGGCCAGATGATAAGGAATATCTCCGTCATTTTGCCAGCCTTGTAGGGCCCATTGCCCTTCCGCCGTTTTTCCATAGTAAGCCAGTCCATCGGTTAAAATACCCGGATCGACCATAAAAAATGGAAAGATATACAATAAGAGTATGACTGATATACCTACAAGACCGATGTTGAGTAAGTATCGAAATCCTTCCGCCGTCCAAATCACATAAATAAACGGAATCATCCATAAAGTATAGGCATATCTCGACAAGGTGCAGAGACTGATAAAAATACCGATGATCCAGATGTTTTTCTTATACAGCCCCCAAATGAGCCATAGGTAAAAGCCAATCGGCATTAATTCCGTCGAAAAGGCGAATATGGATCGATCATAGCGCATCAACTGCCAAATAAAAAATGCCGGTAACAATCCCATCAAAATGCTCTGCAACAGATTTTTATGCTCCTTACTGATCGACAAGATCATGTAAGAAATACTGAGATAAAAAGAACCCAAGGCCATCCACCGGTAATCAAATCCCATTAATTCAGGAAGCAGATAAGGCAACCACATACCGGGAAAATAGGTTGGCCACACTTCGTAGCCTTTGAAAGGGATCGCGGTATAGACTTTTTCACCCGCCAATAAGCGACGTACATACACCTCGAGAGAAGGTATCACATCCGATTCTTCCGCTTTTATTGGATGATCTACAATAATACCCTGCAGTAAATACCCCGTAAATAGTAATCCCAATGCCAATAACACCGCCGTCACATATGGACTATATCGCCATGTTTTGTAGGCATACGAACGATCGTACCACAAGGGCGTGATACAAATCAATGAAGCCACGATCCAGATGATAGGACTCCATAATAAATTAGGATCCCCTTGATTGATGGTCTGAAAACGCAACATCAAATACAGCCCGAACAGACTTAGCAGCGGGACCAAAAATTGCTTTTGAAGGAGCGACATAGGCTTCATGCCTCAAATGTACATGTTGTGTCTTTTATCCTCGAAACAATTGATTAGAAAATCTATTTTAATGCATCTTAGGGCGCTCGAGCGTTACGTTCCGGATCTCGTTCATCACTCGGCTTTTTCCATTTTTAATAGCAAAAAATGGAAAAATCTAGCCTCCAAAGTCGGCTAATCCTGCACATCACTAGCGCGTTTAATGACGGACATTAACCTATTTTAGGAAGTTTTAGGATAGATTCATTACTTGATGATGGTTACATCTCCCTTTAGAATTTCTTGGCTGCCATCTCCGAAGACTACGATGGCATAATAAGCAAATACCCCGGGATTTAATGCTCTTTGTTTGAATCGACCATCCCAACCCAAACTAGGTTCATTGGCTGCAAAATTTTGACGATTAAAGACCTCTTCACCCCAGCGATTGTAGACAGATAACTCCAAAATTTCTGTAATTCCATTTGAATAGATCGTGAAGAAATCATTCAACCCATCGTCATTCGGGCTAAAGGTATTTGGTACGTAAATATTTATTCGTTCTCGAACGACGATTCGAATGGTATCTTGTACCCAGCAACCATTGATATCAATAATAGTCACTACATATTCAATATCGCTCGGTGGAGTACTAATCGGATTCAGGCAATCGGTACATGATAAATAATCCGTCGGTTCCCAAATAATATGATCGATCTGATTTTCAGGAATACTGGTCACTACATTCAGTTGACCAGATTCTCCTTGATCGATCGTGATCAATTCTTCTGCGGTCGCATCATAACTTGGACCTTCCTCAATATTTAAGACATTTTCAAAGGAACAACCATTTGCATCGATGATTTCCAATAAAAACTCGCCTGGTTCGAGGGATTCGATCAGACCATCGGGTGCATCGATCAAATCGCCATTAAGATAAACTTCATAAGGTTCCGTTCCTCCAGATATATCTTGCCAACTGATCAATCCATCATTTTCTCCGAGACAGCTCACATCTGCTGCATTCAGTTGAGTCAAATCTACTTCAGAAGTCAACTGAGTAACCAGTAAAGTATCTGTACTGGTACAGTTCGATACAGGATCCGTAATTTCAACGATGTATTCCCCTACTCCATTAATGGCGATTGTCTCTGTATTTGAAGCACCGACAATGGTTCCTGTAATCGAAGACCAATCATACTGATATCCAGGATCATCGGCAACCGTAACCGTCAGAATTCCATCCTCTGAATCACAAGGAAGGACAGCATCCTCCGCTGAGGTGATGATCGGGTAATTTTCATTTAAGAACACCTCCAAAGTATCGCGATTTTCACATCCTGTGATGGTATCAAGAAGCTCTATTATATACATACCAGCTTGATCCACGATGATTTCTTCGGCATTGGAAATCGGATTTCCATCGATATCATACCAATTAAATATGGAACTGTTGGCAGGAATGGAGTTTTCTGCGGTAATCAAAACTTCTTGATGATCACAATTTAAAATATCGAATGGATCGATATTGATGATTGGGAACTCTTCCAATTGTGTAATCAACACACTATCGATGGCTTGACATCCAGTAACGGTGTCCAGTGCGATCAGAATAACCGTGCCCGGACTATTGATGGTGTATTGGTCTCCGAAGGAAGATTCTCCATTATCAATCCATTCATAACTCACGTTTTCCTGTCCTTCCGAATTGAGATTGATCACTTCCACAAAACAATTTAATACATTTCCAGGATCAAAGAAGATACTGGTTTCAGGTTCTTCAATATCCAAATTAACGATCATTTCATCTGGACTCGAAGCGCAGCCTGTATTATTGTCAATAATTTGGAAACTGTAGACACCCTCTGTCTGAATCTCCACACCTAGACTATCCGATATTATTTCGCCATCCTCATTTCTCCAGATAAAACTAATATTATCCGAATCTGAGGTGTACGAACCATATATAAGCAGTAATTCATTAAAGCATGTTATCACACTATCTGGACCAGCAGATGACAAAGGAATATCTCCGATTGACTCTACAAATAAGGAATCAATAGCAGAACAACCATCCGAGTATTGCACTGTAAAATAATGCCAACCGCCTTCCGTAGCAGTGGCTAGTGAATCCATTGCTATGATTCCACTGGGGCCCTCCCACAGATATATACCCGGTTCCGAACTAATCCCAATCAATTCACTGGAAGGATTATCACAGTCGATCAAGGCATCGGCACCTGCATCAATCTGTTGTTCACAACTAGAGCAAGGCTCCGGAGCGTTTAAGGAAAGATCGAGTATACATTGTTCAGAAGGGTTACTAATTTGCAGAACAATGTCTCCATCTTCTATGTTGAATGGCCCCAGAATGACCTCCATATTGAATGGATAATAGTCGATATTATTATAGGTCCATTGATTTCCTGTATTGATACCATTTAATATTATTGTTGCATAAAATACATCATCCAATTCCGTATTATTCGAGCCATTATTATCACAAGCTATTTCCAATAATTGCAATTCGATTACGCAAGAATCTGAGCACGGATGTAAAGAATCCAAACTCATCGTTTGCTTACAGACTTCATCGGTCTGATCCACCCATTCCAATTCATGTGGATTGCCATCTGCTGGCCATACTAAACTGGCAGGGATAGAATATTCAAATTGATCCACGAAAACATCATCCATAAATAGGTTATACAAACTATCAGGGCTGCCATCGATAGAGGTTGCTAACCATTCGACGATATAATAGTCATCTGTAGGATCCAATGGTGTTCCATTATCAAAGCAGCTGTAATCAAAAGGATCGACGTTGATCTTACAATTGGTCGAGCAGAGGTCTAATGGACCAATAAGGATGGAATCAACACAAAGTTCGTCCACCAAATCTCGAATATAAACCCAATGTGTTTCTTCATCGGCAGCCAATTCGAAACTAATATCATTGATATCAAAATCAGTATACATACCATCATCTACAGCTACTTGCACTGTACTGCTACTCGATCCATTGAGCATAGTAATATCAAGCACGATCGTATAAATATCCTCTTCACAAAGGACACTACTATCATCGATGGTAATCGCACATAAATCGGAACAACTTTCCAGTGCAAGGATATCAAGAACGAAGGTACATTGTACATCATTTTGATCTACGATAATTATAGAAGGAGCAGTACCATCGGCAGGTAAACTAAAGCTAACCGTCTCATCATAATTGAAGGTATATTCTATATTTCCATTGATAATCACATCAAAACTTTCGCTTCCATTGATAGCGCTAACATTCAGTTCAAAATCATGTGTATCATCGTCAGGATCTGATGGAGTGCCTTGATTATTACAGATTTGCGTAAAGTCATTTAAAGAAATCTGACAATTGGTGCTGCACGGGAAGAATGGCCCGATTTGCGATTCCCAAGTACAACCTAGGTCCATATCGACAATCAGTATTGTTTGCTGCATCAGATTTGTAGCTAACTCAATCGTATGCATCGAACCGTAATCGAATATCCCTTGACTTTCTCCATCGATAAAGAGTTCGAATTGAGTATTACCCGCGGAATTTTCAAAATGAAAATGAAGACTGATGATATCGTCATCAGGATCACTCTCTGTCCCATTATCATCACAGTCAAATTCCAGATTTTCTTCTGTGATCACCATACCCTCTTCGATAATGGCCGTATCTCGAGCCATGCATCCTGTCAATGTATCTGTTATCAGAATAGGATATGTGCCCGGCGGAAGATCTGAAATGTTTACATCGTATCCTACGGTCCCATCGAATTCCACTTCATAATGATCGGACTCCGGTAAAAGTAAGATGCCTACTACTCCATTGGAGTCTCCTTGACAGATCTCATGTTCCGTCATAAGATCCAACTGAATGGGGTCATTTATGATAATTTCAAAACCGATATAATTAGAACATGCCGATATATTTTCGATATAGAGATATAGACTATCCGTCTCACTCAATTGTACAATATCCAATTCATTTTGATCGGTTTGTAAGTCCGTCAGATTGTAATAATACTTGAAGGTATTATTTAAATTACCATTGAATAAAATATTCAAATCTTGAACATGAATTTCTACATGATCCATACCTTCTTCCAAACAATATGAAAGTAATCCAGGATCGTTCAGCGCAGGGGTTGAGGAGATAGTCAGAGTGACAGCCACTCGAATATTGGATACACAACCCGGAAATTCTATACTTTCAGTCTCTATATAATAGGTATATACTCCTGGTTCCGATTCTGGACTAGTAAAGCTTGGACTATTTTCCAAGAGCAAATTACCTTCTGATGGTGCATCGTACCAATTAATTATGACGGAAGCATCTGCCATTGCCTCTAGGATTCCTGGTAATTCTGATTCACAAATAGTGAGATCTTCAGTCTCTGCTAAGGGAACTTGTGGGCAATCGCAATCAGGAGGATTGACGGTTGTGAAATCCGCACAAAATGTGACTAAATCGTAAAAATTAATTACTAAAACCTCATCGACTGGAACATTAATAATGTGGCTAATGCCATTATTCATCGGTACCCACTCACCAAAATTGGGTAATATTCCATATCCAAAATCCTGTAGAACAACCGTATAACTGGCATTGCCATCTGTACAATATACTGAGTCAATAATGATTTCTCCAAGTTGGTTGAATACAACGGTAACAATAGCTTCATCGTCTGGACAAGTATTATTGGAGGCTACCTGATAAGCAAAATCGTACGCACCGGGCTCTATGCCTGTAAATAAAACTTCATTCGGGTTTTCTAAATCTACATTCGCTCCATCTACATTGATCCATACACCATTTGCATCATAATTACCTCCGAGTTGTTCAAACAAATTCACGGTTATATTGTCACAGATAGAAATCATTCCATCTTCTCCCGCATACGGATTCTCATCAATAATGAGTGAGAAAATGGCTTCATCGGTACATCCAAATTCATTCGTAGCTAAGATGGTATATATGGTTGAAACTGGAGGACTCACGATCGGTGAATTCAATAAGTTAAATGGCTCGACAGGATTTCCCACATAATATTCCAGCGATATCATGCTATTATTCGCATCGGTCACCGTAATCGTACTAAGGTCAAAAGAGCTTCCTTCACAGATAGCCATGCTTGCTGGATCAATACTGATTTCTGGTTCTATACTAAGCGTTATCGTTTGCTGATGTGTCAAAACACTACCATCGCACGGATTGACATATTCCCATTCATGGGTATATACATTTTCATTCTGACTTACCGTGGCTTCTACCAATTCATTAATAGCACAATTCCCAAATTCTCCATTATCTACTAATAAATCATCGGGCTCTGTATATGCTTCTCCACATGCTAAGGTTACATCAACCGGTGGATCGATAAAAACAGGATCAGCTGCAGGATCAACCGTTACTTCTTGCGTATGCGTCAAAGTTCTTCCGCAGGCATCCGTGTGCTCCCAATCCAACGTAAAGGCCCCTCCGCAGAAATCGTAACCTCCCGTAATGGTAGCAGCGTCAAATCCTGATATGAAACAAGGATTACTCAGATTGTTGGAGTAAAACAAATTTAAACTCAAGTTATTTGCATCTCCACAACTTAAGGTAACATCAGAAGGCGGATCAATCCACTCCGCTGCGGGAGCCTCCGTTACCTCTATATTTTGACTGGCCGTTATCGTACGTCCACAATCGTCGGTATAACTCCATTCATAAACTAGAGAACCACCACAGACATTGTAACTACCAGATTCCGTAGGAACGGCCTCACCCGATATTTGACAGGCTCCAGTCTCCCCATTATCATATGGCAAATTATCGGCTTCTGGCACCTGTTCACAGGATACGGTTATATCGGTAGGCGGATTGGTAAAACTGGCCATATCAGCCTCTTCGACTGTAATTACTTGACTGTAATCTATCGCATTTCCGCAACCATCATCCGCATTCCAAGTGATCGTCAAACTTCCACCGCAAGCGTCATAACTTCCTGAAATAACTGGAGTTGCATTCCCATCGATTAGACAAACTCCACTTGCATTATTGCTATACATTAAATCCGGAAAGTTTGTTGGTACTTCATCACAGTTCATGGTTAGATCCGCTGGAGGCATATCAAAGCTGATCGGATCAATAGGGTCTACTGTGATTATGCGTTGATGACTTAATGTTAAACCACACGCATCCGTACCTTCCCACATTTCTATAATTTCGCCAGTACATACATCGAAAGCACCTAATGATCCAGTAATGGTACCACTCAAATTACACGCTCCCATGATTCCATTATCATAATCCAAGGGACTTGATGTAGTAGGTATATTGTCACAATCCACGGTAATATCAGCGGGCGGAGCCGTTAAGCTGGGCTCGGGAGCAGGATCAATCGTGATCACTTGTTGATGTGATATTGCTCGGCCGCAGGCATCTGTAAACTCCCATAAATAACTGATAGAACCACCGCATGGGTCACTTTGATCGTCGATCGTGGGGCTTACCGTTTGCTCAATGAGACAGATACCCAGTTCATTATTTGAAACCATCAAATCACCAGAAGGTGCAGGCACCGCATCACAGGCCACGGTCATATCCATAGGCAAGGTTCCCTGAAAACTCGCTTCTGGGGCTGGATTGATGGTTATTTCTTGTGCATGTGTAATAGTGCGTCCACAATCATCTGTATATTCCCAACTTATTGAAATGGAACCTCCACAAGCATCGTAATTATTCGTCACTGTTGGAGAGACCATACCAGATATTTCACAGGTCCCTGTTTCTCCATTATCATATCCCAAATCAGGGATCATAGTAGGAATGGCATCACAATCTATCGTTATAGCTGCTGCAGGAGGGTTCACCCAAACGGCCTCCGGTGCAGGGTCCACCTCTATATTTTGAGTATGATCAATAACATTCATACAAGTATCTGTATACTCCCAAGTAATAGTATAAGAACCTCCACAGATATCACTCATCCCAGCTAATACCCCTGGCACAGCACCACTTAAAAAACAAATGCCGCCTTGTGTATTTTCATAGGTCAAATCAGGAATTGTTCCAACCGTATATCCACAATCAAACGTGGCATCTACAGGTTCTGATATGAATTGTGGTGGATCAAGCGGCATCACATCGATCGTTTGCGTATGTTCGGTTACATTATCACAAGAATCCATGACCGTCCATGTTCTAAACAAGGTACCACCACCACACAAATCCGCACTTCCGGTTTCTACTGGTGTAATAAATCCAGGATCCACGCAATTATCGGTATATCCTAAATCCATCAGCGCAGGCAATTCCCAAAGACATGCTAGATTTAAATCGGTGGGATGCATATCATAACTCGGAGCGACATCGTCTTCAAATATGATTTGATCCATTTCTATGTCACAACAGCTATCGTCACATGGGTAATCATTTGGAAAGAAACTTCCGACGGTGGGTGCTGGACTTCCTACTTTTAAATTGTAACTGTAAACATTAAAGGTAGCACAATCATCAAAGATAAAATCGCCCGTAGATCCTACGATCACCTCTATGATCATTCCAGTATCATCGGTAATGATGATATATTGATCATGATCTGGTGTCACAGTATTATTGCTAACCAGAATATCCACCACCTCACCCGGGCATGCAGGGGATGTTGTTAAGGTGATATCTCCCGCATCGGCTTCATCACATACTTCTATTGTAATACAATATGGCATCGGCGGATCTGATTCTGGAATACAAGGTAAATTCGAAACATCCACACACAGTTCGTAGGTACCCGGTGTCGTCCAAGTAATATCGGTAGAAGTCTGCTCTGTACCATCATCAATTAATACACCATCCAAATAATAGTAAAACTCGACAGCACCATCCAAGTCTTCTGCAAAATAGGTATCTGTATTGCCAACACAAGTTTCAAGAGGACCAGTAACACCAGTAGTCCAAGGATCGATCATTCCATTTCCACATACACCGATAACATCAATCATAATATCGCAAGCTGATCCTGCACAACCATCGAGCATAAAATAATATACATTTCCAATGGTCAATCCGGTAGCCATAAAATTATGTAAGGTAGGATATGTCGTTGGTGTATCGCCGCAGGCATCAAAACCATCCGTAATACACTCTACTGGAGAACTCGGTGGACACCCTGCAAATAACGCAATTTGAACGCCATAGGTAGGAAATGTACCCTGCGAACAATTGGAAATATGAACATCCATACTTAGATCTGTACACCAAGCAATAAAAGAAAACCAATTCACATTGTTGGGTACTCCATCAGGTGGTAAACCAGGACATAAATCTCCATTCGGAGCATATCCACCAAAATTATTGGCTGAAGACATTGAAAAGGTAAATCCATCCAGCAAATCTGGCGTACACAGTAAGGTGGCTGTGCTACAAAGGCAATCCACTCCATTCGGTGGATTATTACATTGACCATAGCTTTTCATACTAAGTATGGTCAATATTCCAAGAATGAAGAGTACCTTGCTATTAAATCTTAGGTGGTGTGTTTTTGCACATCGGACTTTTTTTTGGTACCACATAGATTTTCCCCCTTCTTAAGCGAATGGAAAAATAAAGAATTATTTATGGTTCATTCTGATTTACACCAAATTTATATGGCACCAATAGTACTTTTTTATCTATTTTATCAAGGTCACGTCACCTTTTACAAATTCTGACGTCCCATCCACCATTCTTACCTTAGCGATAAATGCGTAAATGGAAGCATTGGAACCAATTCCTTTATATAAGCCGTTCCAACCAACTTGTGGATTATTCGCTTCAAAATTTTCTTGAGAAAATACTTTTTCTCCCCATCGATTATATATTTCCAAAAGTTCTACCTGATCGATTCCTTTACCAAAAATGTTGAAATAATCGTTGATACCATCGTTATTTGGAGAGAATGTATTCGGAACATAAATCTTTGTATCCGCTCTTAATTGAATAGCAATTTCAGCAGACGATTGACAATTATCATGAGTCACTATCGTTACCACATATTGTATATCTTCCAACGGGGTAACCGTCGGAGCAAGACAATTGGAACAACTTAGATAATCCGCCGGACTCCAGGAAATCGATGCAATTTCTGATTCGTCCAATGAAGTCTCCACTTCTAGAACATGACTTTCTCCTTCGGTAATCGAAATCCATGGTTCTGTAAAGATATTGAGCGCTTCTGTTGCTTCTAAAACGATCATCGTATCAAAGCTACATCCTAGCGCATCAACAATTAAAAAATCGTAATCTCCCGCACTCAAATTATCAATCATTTGGATATCATCGACGGACTCCTCATTCATAAACAAGGAATAAGGCTCTTGTCCTCCTGCGATTTCAATATTGAAAATTTGGCCATTACTATTGTCACAGCTCTCATTATTCATCTCTAACTCTACCAGTTCAACTTCGCTGATCATTTTCGTTAATTCCATCTGTGTCGTTGTAA
>JAHDFB010000083.1 GCA_020628475.1 Saprospiraceae bacterium
AATTATTATGGAGAGCATGGTCATAATGAAAAAGCAAGGGATATTTATAAATACATCATCGATAACATCGGAGATGATGACGATGTCCTTAAAATGCGTGCACTAAATAATATTTCACAAGTTTTAAATAAATTGGGAGATACAACCGCAATCCGCTATGCAGATTCAGCATTGCAAATCGCAAAAAACAACAGTGGTAATACCTACGATTTTCTGCATTCGATTAGTTATCAAAATAAAGCGGAGTATTTTTCAATGATAGGAGAGCATGCTCGAGCTTTTGAAATCATTGATTCATGTATTTTTAACCATTGCTATGGAATGGCGATCTCCGGTCATCCTTCTCAGTATACCATCGATCCATTACTACTGAATGATAAACAAAGTTTAGTTTATTACATGGATGTTAAAATCGATATCTGCGAACGTGCAAAAGATTCAATCAAATTGGAGCAAGGATTACTGTTCATGGATTCACTCATCCAAGCGATACGAGAAGAACGATTTGATGATCAAAGTCGTTTTTTTCAGCAGGCCAAACTTTCCGATTATTACAAACAAACATTTGAATTTTATTTGGCAAAGAAGGAATACGAAAAGGCATATACCTTTTCTCAAAAAATGAAGAATATCATTCTTTTAGAGCATTTACACTATGAAAACGCCTTCAAAATAATTCCTGAGGAGTACAAACAACGGCATGATCAATTAAAAGATTCGATTCAGATGATGTCTTCCAAGATTCCTAAGGAAGCATCAAAAGATAGTTTGAGACAACAAATTGAAAATCTAAAAATCTCTTTTGTATCGTTTAATCGAGCATTAAAACTACAATATCCCGAATATCATCGAATGCGCTATGCATCCGTGAACACATCTCTTTCGGATATCCAATCCTTGTGTAAGGAAGATCAATTAATCTTGGATTATTATATCAGCGATTCTTTATTACATATTTTTTCAATTGGGCAGGAATTATTTCGCTATGATGCGGTGGAGATTGATGATAGTTTTCGAGATGATCTAGGTGAGACAATTCAATTTGTTACCAATAGACCGGCATTAGAGGGATATCAAGAAAGATCGAATTGTTTTAATCAAAAACTCACCGATTTACATGATCTTTTAATTCCAGAATGGTCATCGTCTTTTGATGCTTATATTATTATTCCGCATGATGAACTGTATTATCTGCCTTTTGAAGTATTGACGGCACGTAATTTAAAAGATTGCCCGTATTTGGTCTGTTCAAAATCTATCAGCTACTCATTTTCTGCTAATTTGTGGCAACATTCAAAATCAAATCAGACTTCCCAACAATTAATCAGGGCGATGATTTATAGTCCTTATCAAAATAACTCGTCGAGCCCTTTACATCTACCGAATGCTCACTATGAATCAACGGAAGTCCAGAAGATGTTACAAGCCGATTTTTATACCAGTTTGCCTGTTGAAACTTTCTTCCATAAATCAGCCCAATACAATGTGCATCATTTTCTTTCGCATGCTTACATCGATCAAGAAGATGTGAATCGTTCCTACTTGTCTTTAGGAGAGGGCTTAGACTCGATTTCGATGTATGATATCATACGCTCCAATTTGAAATCTAAAATGGTTTGTCTCAGTGCTTGTGATACTGGATTGGGCGGGATGGAAAAAGCGGAGGGCGTCATTTCATTGGCTAGAGGATTTCTTCAATCTGGAGCCGAGTCGATCATTATGTCCTCATTCAAAGTATCAGATCAAACAGCTAGCGAAATCATGTCCGATTTTTACAAGAATCTCTCGAAGGGGTATAATAAATCCAATGCGCTGGCTCGAGCAAAAAAAGACTACTTACAAGGAGCTAGTCATTATTTGTCCCATCCGTATTTTTGGTCAGCCTTTACGGTACAAGGTAATGAAGAGGCAATATTTCCAGAAAATAAAGCCTTTTTTGTACGATGGTTTTCCTTATGTATACTTGGTGTCGTGATCCTGTTTTTCTTTTGGAAATATCAAAAAAGGAAATCTATAGGTGGCATGTAATTGGCGGGATACTTCGTTGAATAGATTGAAAGGAAATTGTTGATTTGTATACTAGAGTACTTTCTTTTGATCAACTAATTAAGTATATTTATAGGGAATGGGAAATCACAGATCAGAGAGCCTGTTGAATCAAGTGTTCAACGATTATTAACCTATAAATTGAATGATTATGATGAATCAAGAAGTACGTACCATTATGAATCCCAGTCCTGTCGTCACAGAGCCATCAAGAAATTTGCGCGATTTGTCATATGAAATGCTAGACTCGGGTCTTCAACAACTACCGGTCATCGATGAGGGAAAAATCGTAGGTATTCTTACGGTGTATGATCTATGGAAACAATATGAGCACAAGACCACGGTAGGAGGATTGACTGTTGGCGATGCGATGAATACTCGGATTGTCAAAATTCTTCCTACGGATAAAATAGGGACCGCTGCCGAATTATTCGCAGATGGACGATTCAAGACCATTCCCGTTGTGACGGAAGCCAACGAATTTTTGGGAACCATCACCGCATTTGACATTATCAAAAAAATCTTCAATTCTGAATATAGCAGTGCCATTCTGTATCAGAGTAAGTTTGCAGAGTAAGAGTAATGTAGCGTTTACCCGGGATAAGGATCGCAGCGGAATGCGCGGAAGGTACAGCCTTTGGCTGGAAATGAGCACATTAGTAGCGGAGAGCCTGGTGCTGCCTGACGAAGGCAGCAATCCCCCTAATAAAACAAATATTACTTTAAACTATACTGTTCCAGTACATCATTGTTGTTACCAATGAAGAAATGTCGTTTGTTCTGTGCATCCTTGATCTGAACAATCTGACGGGCATCTTTATTGGCCATGAATCCTGATTTCGGATAGGAGAGCGCCTTCAATTGACGTTGCCCTTCATTGATCAGTACGACACCGATGCCGGCATCAGCACGTGGCGTCTCAATCTCGGCCATGTGCCAGTTTCCGACCGCCACAAAATCAAGATCACCGTCTTGATCCAAATCATCGATGACTACATCTTGAATAGGGGATAACTGACTTTCATAGCCTAATTTTTGATAACTATATCGGCCATCTCCCTCGCCCCAAAGTATACCTGAACTGAAACAGTTGGCCTTGTAATGCAAGGCTTCGTTCAGAGCATTGCCGTAGACCTTGAACAAATCCGAATCTCCAAAGGCTTCATAGGTGGGAAATTTTTCAGTTAATGATGGCATTTGCTCCGAAGAACACTGTAATCCTCGGACGGGGAATAAGGTTCCATCACTATTATATCCAAGGACGATATCGTACTTTCCGTTGCCATCCATGTCATCGCTATAGATCTCAAAAGGTGCTTCATCGGAAGCCAGATATTTATAATTTTCACCGAGATTACCCGCAAATATATCCAGATGCCCATCTTGATCGAAGTCTCCTGTTTTAAGGACATTCCACCAGCCAACTTTGGCTTGATCGAGTACATTGGATTTCTTAAATCCCGCTTCATCTTGTATAAAGGCCATGATATCTGTCCATTCGCCCGCCAGCAGAAGATCAGTCTTTCCGTCGCCGTTAATGTCGGTCCAAGTGGATGTTGTAATCAAGCCTAATTCTTGCAGTTCAGGGGCTTTCTCATCACTGATGTCGATGAAGCGACCGTTTTTATTTTCTAGGAGATAGGCACTCGTTGGTTTTGGATAATATCCTGGTTCCAATCGCGCACTAATAAATAAATCTTGATCACCATCCTCGTCAAAATCATGGGATGAAATACTTCCTGTCACTATATCGAGTTTCGGTAATATATCGGTATAACTAAATGTTCCTTGTCCATTATTGGTGTACAATCGATCCCGTTGCAAAGATTTATTCTGAATAAATTCACTGCTCCCTGAAGCCACGATTAAATCCT
Organism: Saprospiraceae bacterium; assembly: GCA_020628475.1. GTDB lineage: Bacteria > Bacteroidota > Bacteroidia > Chitinophagales > Saprospiraceae > JAHDFB01. Next base: position 3,921 of record JAHDFB010000083.1, read on the forward strand.
GATCGCCATCTTGATCATAATCAAAGAAATGTGCCTGAACATCCTCGTATTGCTTATGCTTTTGGAAAGCCTTTTGGTTGGTCGTTTCAAAGGTTCCTGATTCGGTTTGAATGTAAAGCATGCTCGTTCTTCCTGCTGCTGCACCAACAAATAGATCCTCTAAGCCATCTCCATTTACATCTGCTTTTGCCAATGCGGGACCCAGTTGACTCAGTTTGTGAGGGATCAAAACTTGATCGTCATAATCGTTATAAATAATTTCTTTATGCGTAAAAAGCTTTTCCGTGTTTTTTTCAAACATCGGATTTGATTTACCCGATTTTTTGGAACCGTTCGGAGCATAAGCTATACGGATTTTTTTGCCTTTTTTGACGGATTTTACTGATTGAGAGGCGCCATCTGGCCAGATAACTTCAACGCCTTCAATGACTTCATTCTGCGCAAAGCCGAAGTGTACAAGGTAATCCAAGGATGATTGAAAACCTCGACAGGTTTGAAATGCTTTGTATTGTGTTCCTTTATTGGTATGTACATATACCTTAGCATTCAAGCCATCCACATTTCCTTTGGGACCTTCTAATTTGATCGTTAAGAAATTATCAGAATTACTGGAGTTTCTATACAGACTGACATTGTCATTATTGTTATTAACAATAATATCCAAATCGCCATCATTATCCAGATCACCAGTGGCCATACCGTGCGAATATCCTTTAAAATCAAATCCCCATTCTTGCGAGACTTTCTTGAACTTTAAATCGCCTTCGTATTCAAAGGCATAATTTTCCAATTTGGTTGATTTGAGCATTTTGGTGACATCATCAAAGGAAAGCTTATTGTTTTGCTTCGCTGCTATTTTATTGGTCTTTTTAGAGAAATCCTTATCCTGGGTATCTTTGAGCCAGCCATTGGCAATCAATAGATCCTCGTCTCCATCTTGGTCATAATCTCCAAATAAGCAACTCCAGCTCCAATCACTTTTGTCGATCCCTGAATAATGAGCCACATCTGAAAAATATCCCTCTCCATTGTTAATGAAAAATGAATTTCGCATGTATTGATAATAGAATCCATGCTGCGTAAGAATATCAAATCGCTCCATATCCATGGGCGCCATATTGGTTTTTTGACGTTTGTTGTCTTCCGCCAACATCTCGTCTACAAAGATGTCCAGACTCTGATCACGATTGATGTCTACCATGTCCACCCCCATGGCGAAATAAGAACAATGGGCGAAGTGATCGGTTAATTCGTCTTTGAAAGTACCATCCTTTTGATTGATATAATAGATGTCTCTGGGCGCAAAATCACTGGTGATATACAGATCGATCCAGTCATCATTGTTGAAATCTGCGGCAATCATCCCCAAGCCATAGCTGTAATTCATGATGCCTGCCTCTTTGGAAACATCGGTAAAATGATTGTTTCCATCATTACGGTATAATTTATCGGATGATTCGACGGGAGGATTTTTCGTTTTTTCGATAAGGTGAACCATGGGCTCATTGAAAATTTGAGGGTGGTTGGTTAGATACATATCCAAATCTCCGTCCTTATCGTAATCGAAAAAGGTCGATTGCACCGAACAATTCGTATCGGCTAAACCATATTTTTTGGCACTTTCCGTAAAGCTGCCATCTTGATTGTTGATGAATAATAAATTGGAACGATCTGCCGGATTTTTTGACCAACCAGCTCTGGCCACATAGATATCTTTCCAACCATCTTGATTGATATCAATAATATTGATGCCCGTCTTGCAGCCGGTATATTGATCTATCCCTGCTTTCGCGGAAATATCTTCAAAGCGCATTTTCCCTTTATTCAGGAATAATTTATCCTTTCCTTGCGTAGAACTAAGGTACACATCGCTCAAGCCGTCATTGTTAATGTCGCCGATTCCAACGCCACCTCCATTATATAAATATTGATGTCTATAGAAATTGACGGCATTACTTTCGGTAATCTGATTGTTGAATACTAGGCCGGATTTCTCAGAATCCATTTCTTGAAATAGCGTCGTTGAACTCGATTCTTCACTAGCACAAGATATAATTGCCAAGAGGCTCGCAAAAAAAATAATTCGTTGAATCATTAGTTTTTTGTTGTTTTAATAAAGGGTACATTCTTTTCGTTGATCACACGATTTAATTGTGGGATCAAGACTTCCGTTGTCTGATAATATTTGTCCAATTGTTCGTCGATCAGCTGAATCAATTCATCTCGAACAGCAATGGCTTGGGCAGTAGGCGGGTAATCGCTAGAACCCATCTGTGTCAATGAGTTGAGATGTGCTAATTTATTGGTCAATCGAATTGGAAAATTTAGTGGATCTTGTCCAGAGCGGTTTTTGGTTTGATACAAGGTTTTCTCAACGTGCTTTTGAATGGAATCGATTTCCATCGCGAGTGATTTAATTTCCACATCTTCTGTATTCTCCAAAAGCGCTTTCAGTTTTTTTCGGGTCGTTCGAATTTCTTCAATGACTTCATGTGATTCATCTACCTTGTCGACAATGGATTGCACGAATTCAAACTGCTGTTCAATGTCGGCATTGGTGGATTCTGTATTTGGATTTTTGAGAATATTAAATGGAAGATTTTGCTTTTCTCCATTTTTATCAAAGGTCAGGGTATAGGCACCTGGTATCGCCCTAGGACCGGACAGATTGCCCCACCAAAGAATCATTTTATCGAATTTTCGTGCTCCAGGGAATTGAAGATTCCAAACGAATCGGTTGGAGCCTTTTTTTGGTTCTATTTTGTATTTTTTATCTTCTGCATGATTGCTGAATACTACTTTTTGATCTCCAAATGGAATTGTGATGGAGATGGTATCTTTTTTTGCATCATAATCCTCGAGAAAGTAGAAAAATTCAAGTCCGTTGGTTTTGTTTTTTCCAGCAAGTTTTGGATTCTTTTGCTGATATCCAGGCATTCTATAACTATCGGCTATCGGAAATAAGAGATCTTTTTTTGTATTGGTAGATTCCTTTTCGGCAAAGCGAATGAGCGGTAAATAATCAAAAGACCATAAACCTCTTCCTTGCGTGGCAATGATGAGATCGTTGTCTTTGATGGCGATATCTGTAATCGGAACAATTGGTAAGTTTTTTTGAAATACCCGCCATGATTGCCCTTGATTATTACTGATATATAAACCACTTTCTGTTCCCGCAAAAAGAATGTTTTCGTCCTGAGAGTCTTCTCGAATGACGCGCGTAAAGTGGTCAGAATCAATGCCGTTTACCATTTTGGTCCAGCTCTTGCCAAAATTGTCGGTCTTATATAATAATGGTCGATAGTCTCCATTTTTATAAGAGGTCGCCGCGATATAAGCTCGACCTTCTTTAAATCTAGAAGCTTCCAAACTGTTGATTTGAGTCCATTCAGGAATATTGTTTGGTGTGATATTTATCCATGTTTGTCCACCATCTTGAGTGATATGAACCAGACCATCGTCTGTACCAATCCAGAGAATATCGGGATTGAAAGGAGATTCTTCGGCGGCAAAAATGGTACAATAATATTCGACGCCCGTATTATCTTGTGTGATCGGACCTCCACTTGAAACCAATTTGGTTGCTTCGTTTCGGGTCAAATCTTCGCTGATCGTTTGCCAACTTTGCCCTTCATCCTCAGAATAATGTACATGATTCGAAAAAGCATACAAACGATCTTTATGTTGAGAATAAATAATCGGGAAATTCCATTGGAATCGATATTTCATACCTTCTGCTCCATAGCCCATCGGATTGTCGGGCCAAACATTGATGGCTCTTACTTCTCCGGTTTTATGATTGATTCTGGTAAGAAAACCACCATAGCTTCCACCATATACAATATCATTGTCTTTCGAATTGATGGCTATATGTGCAGATTCACCACCGGCCGTTGATTCCCAATCATTTTCACCGATACTTCCGCCAGAACTTCGACTATTGATTCGAATGGTGCTATTGTCTTGTTGAGCCGCATAGATTCGATAGGGAAAATGATTATCCGTAGTAACGCGATAAAATTGAGCGGTTGGTTGGTTGTAATACGTGGTCCAGAGATTTCCGCCATCGAAAGACACTTGGGCTCCTCCATCGTCTCCTATTATCATTCGCTTCGGATTATCGGGATCTATCCAAAGATCGTGATGATCTCCGTGTGGAGCTCTAGCGGATTTAAAGGTTTTTCCACCGTCCGTCGATTTGTGATAGGACACATTCACTACATAAACCGTTTCATAATCCTTGGTATCAGCGTATATTCTCGAATAATACCAAGCTCGCTGTCGTAAAGCACGACTATCATTTACTTTTTTCCATTTTTTACCACCATCATCGCTTCGGAATACACCGCCTTTCTCATGTTCGATGATCGCCCAGATTCTATCTGAATTTTGATACGAAACGGCAACACCGCTAATTCCCCAAGTTCCTTTAGGTAATCCTTCATTTCCTTTGATTTCTGTCCAATGGTCACCTCCATCCGTACTCTTCCATAAACTAGAACCTTCGCCTCCACTGGATAGTGAATATGGGGTCCTTCGGATATTCCAAGTGGAAGCAAATAGATTTCTTGGATTATTAGGATCAACACTCAGGTCAACCGCACCAGCGGAAGCATTGCTAAAAAGTACTTTTTTCCAATTTTTACCACCATCGATACTCTTAAAGACACCTCGTTCTTCAGAATCTTTAAATAAATCGCCCATCACAGCTGCCCAAACGATATTAGGATTGGTGGGGTGAATTCGAATGCGAGAAATATGTCGAGCATTTTTTAGTCCGCTAAAGGTCCAGGTACGACCAGCATCCATGGATTTCCAAACACCATATCCATAACTCACATTGCCACGTACCGTTTTTTCTCCTCCACCGACAAAAAGAATATTAGGATCGCTTTCGGCCACCGCGATGGAGCCTACAGAACCACCAAAGTAGCCATCGGAAATGTTTTCCCATTGTCTGCCACCATTTTCTGTTTTCCAAACACCACCACCTGTTGCTCCGAAGTAATACAGATTGTCTTTTCCTTTTACACCGGTAACGGCACAAGATCGACCACCTCGATAGGGACCGATTTCTCGAAATTCTGCTGCCTCGTGATATTTTTCATTTAACTGAGATTGAGCAGGTGAAACTAGGAGAAAGAGAAGGCAGATGATTAGGTACCGCATGGATTTAATTTTTAGGCAAGTTATCATTTTTCCAGAATATAATGGCCAAAGCAAATGGTGCATATACAAAAAAAGCATGTTGAGTGGACAACATGCTTTTAAGGAATATATTTTTCTTATTAAGTCAAGAAAGGATAATCTTTCTGCACATAATTATCTTCGTATAATTCGCTAGGATCAGGGTAGTCCGATTCATCCGCAAAGGTATAAGCGGCATCAATTTCAGCTTTGATGCTGTCTTTGATCGCTTCCACTTCTTTTTTCGAAGCAATTTTTTCTTTGAGGATTTTTTCTTCTACCAGGATCACTGGATCCTTTGCTTTGTACTCGTTCAATTCGTCTTTAGTTCTATACTTCGCTGGATCAGATACAGAGTGTCCTTTATAACGATAGGTCTTAATTTCTAAGAAATAAGGCCCTTTTCCAGCACGAATATGCTTCGCCGCTTTCAAGAATGCTTCATGAACAGCCGCCGGGTCCATACCGTCTACTGGCTCACTAGGCATTTCAAATGAAGAACCGATTTTGTATAAATCATTGACATTACTGGTTCTTTCAACAGATGTACCCATTGCATATCCATTATTCTCAACAATGTATAGAACGGGTAATTTCCAAGTCATCGCCATATTGAAGGACTCATACAATGCACCTTGGCGAGCAGCACCGTCTCCAAACATCGTCACACAGAAATTATCGGTACCACGGTATTTTTCTGCAAAACCAATACCTGTTCCAATTGGAATTTGAGCTCCTACGATACCATTTCCTCCAAAATAGTTGTGCTCTTTGGAAAAGAAGTGCATCGAACCACCTTTTCCTTTGACACAGCCTGTTTTCTTACCAAATAACTCGGCCATACAAGAATCAGAACTCAAACCGCGGGCTAAAGCAACACCGTGTTGTCTATAGGCAGTTACTACAGGGTCTTCCTTTCGAATACCAGTAACCAAAGCAGCTCCAATAGCCTCTTGCCCTATATAAACGTGACAAAAACCTCTGACTTTCTGTTGAGAATAAGCAAGTAAGGTCTTTTCCTCAAATTTCCGTATTCGGTACATCGTTTCAAACCACGTTAACCAAGTTGCTTTAGGATATTTTGAACTGGATTTTTTACTTTTTACAGCTTTTGAACCTCTTTTTGCTTTTGCTTCTACTTCCGCCATTTTTATTTTATTTGATGCTAATTCTAAATTCTATATTTGCGCAAATATACAGAAATTTCACTTTTCAGAATTCCGAATGATCTTACGCGATTTACAGATAGTTAACTATAAAAATTATGAAGATGTTCATATAGAATTCCACCATAAATTTAATGTGATAACAGGTCTCAATGGTCAAGGAAAAACCAATTTGATAGATGCCATCTATTATCTAGGATTGACAAGGAGTTTTTTCTTTAATGTGGATACACACAATTATCGACATGGGATTGATTTTTTTAGGCTGGTAGGAACCTTTGAAATCGCTGACAAGAAAGAAAAAATTGTAGCAAAGGTCAAAAAGAGAACAGCCAAAGTATTCGAACGAAATAGCAAGAAGTACGAAAAATTGGTGGACCATATTGGATTTGCTCCCATTGTAATGATCGCTCCAAAAGATCAATCTTTAATCTCAGAAGGAAGTGAAGAACGCAGAAAATTAATCGATTCAACGATTTCTCAGTTGGATGCGGCATACCTACGTCATTTGATTGAATATAAATATGTTCTAAAGCAAAGAAATCAGCTCTTAAAGAATCATGCGGCGCATCAAAGAATCGATTTGTCTCTATTGGATATTTATGATCAGAAGCTCGTGGAAAATGGGCAATATATTTTTCAAAAACGCAAGGAATATTTGGATTTCATGTCGCCTATCTTTTTGGAAAAATATAAAATGATCAGCGATCACCAGGAAAACTGCTTATTTCAATATAAATCCAAATTACATGAAACGGATTTTGCAACACTACTTAAGGATTCGAGAGAAAAGGACAAAATTCTAGGACGAACTTCGACGGGGATTCACAAGGATGACATTGTCTTTTTCAATGAGGATAATATGATCAAGCACGTCGGTTCACAAGGGCAGCAAAAGTCGTTTATATTGGCCTTAAAATTAGCACAGTTTCAACTCATTTTAAATCAAACCAATCGCAAGCCCATTATACTCTTAGATGATATTTTTGACAAATTAGATTCAAAGCGAGTGCTACAATTAATTCACTTATTACACGATCAAGATTTGGGGCAAATATTTATAACGGATACAGAAATAAACCGATTAAAGTCCATCTTTGAGGAACTGAATTACGCTTTTTCACTTTTTGAAGTCAAGGAGAATCAAGTCTTATTAAAGGATTAATAATGAAAAAACACAATGATCAGCCCATTCAAGATGTGTTGTATAAAATGATGCGACAGGGACCTTTGAAAAAGGGCTTTTATGATAGTCAGGTGAAGAAAATTTGGACGGAGAAAATTGGAAAATTGATCCAACCGCAAACCGTAAAGATTTTCTTCAATAGTGGGACCATTTATTTAACCTTGAATTCGGCTCCGTTAAGAAATGAACTATTAATGGGAAAAGATAAATTAATAGAATCTTTCAATAAAGAATTAGGAGATGATGTGGTAAAAAATATCGTCTTACGTTAAGCACAATGAGAGTAAAAATAAAAAAGAGGCTGTCTCATAAGTAGGCAGCCTCTTTTTTTTATTTGGCACATATTTCG
>JAHDFB010000084.1 GCA_020628475.1 Saprospiraceae bacterium
CAACAACAACAACAACAACAACAACAACAACAACAACAACAACAACAACAAGTATCAATCACTGACTACTGAACAGCATATAAACGAGACGGATGTACAGCCTACATCTCATTCCTTTTCAAGAAATCTTGTGGGGACAAATCTGCTAAATAACAGCATTTTTTCTTTAGCATCCTTGAAGCGTTCAAATGCTCTTCCAACGAAAGCATTGGACCTAAATCTCACCGAACCACCTCTTATAGATCAAGATAAAAATAGTTCTTCATCGCCTTGGATAATAGGTATATCTACCGGATTGGGTTATACCACACATCAATTAAGCCCTGTTAATCCTCAGACAATTGACAATACTTTTCTAGAGGAATTGACTGCGAATACCAGTAGCTTAGAATCTTATTTGATTAATATGGCACTCGCTTATAAATTACCAAATAATTTCCAAATCCATCTAGAAACCGAGTTCATGCGCGCCTATCAAAAGTATTTTTACCAAGATCGACAGAATACTTATGTAAAAAATGATGTCCCTGATGGAGCGCATTACCAACTTCAAACGGAAACAACCGACTACACTTTCTACCAACGTTTTAATCAATGGAATACGCAAATCCTTATGGAAAAATCGTTTCAATACCAACAATGGAGAATTTCTGGGGGTATCGGTCTTTCGTATTTACTGTATTCAGATGCACGAGGGAAGATTTTAAATGAACAAGAAGATGTTATTGAACGTTCGCAATTAAATGCCTACGGCGGCTCCAATCAATGGAGCTATTTGGCAAATCTAGCACTGGAGTATCCGATTTTCAAGAATACAACCGTACGGCTAGATATGCGATATCATACACCGCAAAAGATTAGTATAGAGAATCGACTTTTGGAGCATCACATTGCCACGAGTTCCATGCGAATCGGGCTTCGGTATCACTTTTAACTTTTTCTTACGATAGTCATGCTGCTGTTCTAATTATCTTTATTGTCATATCACATCGATCACTTATTTTAAATCGAATCTAATAAAGAATGGCACAGAAGAACTTATGGATCGCGCTGGCAATAATTGTAGTCACTTTTTCTTGTCAAAATCAAGAGAAACAAATCAAATCAACTCATAAAATTCAAGCGAAAACTAGTTTACTTGATCATTATGTAGCACCTTATACTTCGGTCGAAGATGTACATATTTATAATACCAAAGATGGTCAAGAATGCCGTTTAAGTACGGGACTTGGATACGACACACAGAATGAGAATAATCCTATTCTTAAAAATGTGTATTTACGCGGAAATATTGACAGTACATCTTTTAGCTTCATGCTTTCGAAAAATCCTATGTTAGACCCGAAAGAACATTTGAGTTATGGACTATTGACCTATGAACCCTGCCCGCTTGACGTCAAATTTCACAGCCAAGCAAATAAGGACAGGATTGATCCATTGTCATATCCTGATGGTCATGTTCGATTGTTTCAGATTACTTCAAAGGATTCTTTAAAATCTGAAATCTGTGAAGAGGCTATATTTGAAAATCTACGTTGCTCCTCAAAAATTGAATATTCTATCTGCTTAAAAGCTGGAGCCGGCTTGACAAGCTTCACCTTCGATGGAGTAGAATGGACTTACAAAAACAGTATTAAAGAAAGCTTCTAAAGAAAACGCGCAATAAAAAAAGCTGAACAAATGATTTTGTTCAGCTTTTATTGATGTTGTATATCTAAAATCTCGAAGTATCTACTTTTTCTCTGCCTTATCCTTTTTTGGAATAAGTACTTTAGCAGATAAACGGAATTTCTTCGTCTTAGGATCGATACCAATCAATTTCACTTTCACTGGATCTCCTTCCTTAAATACTTTGCTTACATCATTGATTCGTTCATGTGCAATCTCTGACACGTGCAACAATCCACTTTGTCCAGAGAAATCAACGAATACACCGTATGGCATTACTGAAGCTACTTTTGCATCATAGATATTACCGACTTCTGGAACATGTGTAATTTGTTCAATTTTAGCAACGGCCGCATCAATATTGGCCTTATTGTTACTTGAAATCTTCACGATACCTTCATTTCCAACTTCTTCAATTGTGATGGTTGTACTCGTCACTTCTTGAAGTTCTTGAATTACTTTTCCACCAGATCCAATGACCGCACCGATAAAGCTCTTATCGATTCGCATTTCAACAATTCTAGGAGCATGCTCTTTCAAATCATCTGCTGGTTTAGAAATAGACTTCGCCATCTCATTCAAAATATGAATTCTCCCTTCCTTAGCTTGTTCTAAAGCTTTTTCTAAAGTCTCATACGGTAATCCATCAATTTTGATATCCATTTGACATCCAGTGATTCCTTTTTCCGTACCTGTCACTTTGAAATCCATATCTCCCAAGGCATCTTCATCACCTAGAATATCCGAAAGCACCGCTATTTTTTCTCCATCAGAGATCATACCCATCGCGATTCCTGAAACAGGAGCTTTAATCTTGATTCCCGCATCCATCAATGCCATAGAGCCCGAACATACCGTCGCCATAGATGATGATCCATTTGATTCTAAAACATCCGTTACCAATCGAATTGTATATGGATTCTCCTCTGGCAATACTTGTTTCAATGAGCGTTGCGCCAAATTAGCATGTCCTACTTCTCTTCGTCCCGGCCCTCTCATTGGCTTGATCTCTCCTACTGATAGTGCAGGGAAATTATAATGAAGTATAAACTTCTCGAAATAATGATCCAATGCTGTATCGATCATCTGCTCATCTAGCTTCGTTCCTAAAGTAAGGGATGTCAATGCCTGTGTTTCTCCTCGTGTAAAAATAGCAGAACCGTGTGTAGAAGGTAGATAACTAACTTCTGTCCATATCGGACGAACTTTATCCAATGGTCTTCCGTCCAATCGAATACTCTCATCCAACACCATTCGACGAATCACATTTTTCTTCAATTTGCCATAAGCCAAACCAACATCTTCACCATGCTCTTCCATCCATTCTTCTCCTTTCTCTTCTGTAAGAGACTCCACCAATGCTTCTTCAATTTCCGCAAATTGCTCCTTTCTTTCAAACTTGCTTAAGAAACCTTTGGCAACACCATAAATTTTATCTTTTGCAGCATCCTCTACAATCTGTGCTACCTCTTCGTTGATCACATGCGCTTCAAATTCTCGCTTGTTAAGCGCATAATCTCCTACTTTATTCGCTAATTCAATCTGTGCTGTAATCTGCGTTTTAATCGCCTCATGACCTATCTTGATAGCTTCAACCAATTCTGATTCTTGGCATTCCTGCATTTCCCCTTCTACCATCATTACATTGTCCATGGTAGCGGCAACGATGATATCCAATGTCGCTTCTTCCAAAGCAGACTTCGCTGGATTAACCTGATATGTTCCTTCTATTTTAGCTACTCGAACTTCCGATAATGGTTCTTGAAAAGGAATTGGCGAAACCGCTAATGCCGCACTAGCTGCTAATGCTGCATATGCATCTGGAAGTACATCTTCCTCTGCAGAAATTAGGTTAATAATAACCTGCGTTTCGTTCATATATCCATCTGGAAATAATGGACGAATCGCTCTATCCACTAATCTCGATGTTAAAATTTCGTAATCCGATAATCTTGCCTCTCTTTTGAAAAAGTTGCCTGGAATTCTTCCAGCTGCCGCAAACTTTTCTTGATAATCAACGGATAATGGAAAAAACGATTGACCCTCTTTTGGTTTCTTCGCAGAAACTACAGAAGCAAACAACATCGTGTTTCCAACTCGTACTACCACAGATCCGTTTGCCTGTGTAGCTAATTTACCCGTTTCAATGATCACTTCTTGTCCACTGGGTAAGTTGAATGAACTAGTGATTGGAATTTGTCCCATAAAAATGTGTACTAATATTAAAAAAATGAGATGAAGTAACCGCTATGAATCAATTTTGGGAAAACATTGAATCGCTCCATCTCTTGTCCGCGCGAAAAAAAGAAGGGGAAGCCTTTTGGCATCCCCTCTTCAATTCTAAAATTTTCTTTATTTTCTGATACCTAATTTTGCAATTAAGTCTCTGTATTTCTGAATGTCTTTACTCGCTAAATAAGCCAATAACTTTCTACGCTTACCTACTAGTGTCAATAAGGTTCGTCGACAAGAGTGATCTTTTTTGTTCGCTCTTAAGTGATCAGACAAACTGTTAATTCTGTAAGTAAATAGAGCAATTTGCCCTTCTGTTGAACCTGAATTATCAGGATTTCCGCCATACTCAGCGAAAATTTCTCTTTTCTTTTCTTTTGTTAAATAAACTGCCATTTTTTAATTTTTTACCATTAGTGATACTACAATCATTTATAGCGTGCGCAAAAGTAACTATTTTTCAATATACTTCTACCATATTATACGCACTAATTTGAATGAAATGGCTCGAATCAAAAAATCCTCTTTATTAAATGTTGGAAAGTCTACATCAAAACACCATTTATTACTTCTACCTTAGGTGGTAAATCCGTTTCTCCTAGCATCTCCCTTATATCAATTTCAATCACTCGACAAAGGGACATCATAGGTAATATCATTGGCCATCCCTTGAAAAGGATTTTCGGAATAATCTTCGACGACTTCCATCATTACATCTAATTTCCTTATTTAAGACCGTAAATTTCAAGAGTGTCAAAAGTTATAATCTCCTCATTGATTAATTTTATGCTCTATTCGCATGTTTCAAAGAAAGACTCTACTGAATAACAAGACTCTTTAACAGTCGTATACCTTCGTTGGTATACTAGATGCCACATTTTACAGATTAAATACGCGCTATAATCCCATTAAATCTTTACATTTGGAATTCCATAAAAATCAAAAAAATGAAACAATTTATTCAGTATCTATGTATGAGTATCGCAATGCTCTTGGCCACGTCTTCCATACACGCTCAAAGCTATTTAGACGAAGAAATTCCAACTTTCAGACATCAAGTTAAAATTGGTTACCCCATTGAAATCGGACTTGGATTAAATTTTCCTAAAACGGGCGTACACATATCCTATAATCCAACCTACAAATTAATGGATTTCATCAGCGCAGAAGGTCAAATCTCTTATAACTATACCGATTTTGAACGCAATTCTTCGACTTTCGCCAGAGATGGTGGCGATTCACAAAGCCTCAACGTTTTAGTTGGAGGAAGGCTTTATGTTCTGGGAGAAAGTAGTCCGATCAGAATATACGTCAATGCTATGACTGGATTAGTACAATTTATGGCTTCAGAATTTAATGCCGATGGAGAATTGGTAGAAGACAACGGTTATTCGATTGGGTTATCAACCGGTGTATATATACAATACAACAACACTTGGAGCGCAGGCGCATCCTTAGAAACAAGAAATTTTTTGGTCCTACGAGCGGGCTATACCTTTTAAATAAAAAACAATGTTACAGACAGATTTCGATATTTTAAATATTACAAGAAACAATATTAAAAACATAGTAAAAAGTTGTTCCATCGAGCAGCTAAATACCATACCCGCTGGATTCAATAATAACCTAATCTGGAATTTTGGGCATGTTATTATCACACAACAACTGCTGTGTTATGGATTGAGTGGCATCAATATGTATGCGAGCAATGAGTTTATCACGAAATATCGAAAAGGAACAAAACCATCGGATACGACGCCCATCAGCATGGAGGAGTATAATCAGCTTCAAGAATTAATGGAATATACGACCCTTCAAATACAAGAAGATTATAATGCTGGCAAGTTCACCGAACCTTTTAAGGAATATACGACCAGTTACAATATGACCTTAAAATCAACGGAAGATGCCATCCGATTCAATAATGTACATGAATCGATGCACCTTGGCCAATGCATTTTTCTCAAAAAATTCATATAAGCAATCATCCGCTCTGTAGAATTTACTTATGAATCGAGCGATTCATCCAGTCTTCTATAAGTCGACTGGATGTCGGCGTATTCCAGGCGCGCTTATTTCGCTTGGTATCCCGACTTTCCAAGTCGGGACACGCTCCCTATCGGTCGCCCTTCCATATGCCTATCGCAATATCGACAATCTATAACTCCACCAAAGACACTATCTCCTCAGCAGCATTTCTTGCCAAATCAGTACAAGAGAATCTTCATAAGTTGTCTCCTCCCATCATCTAAAACATAAAAACCAGCTTTATCAACCTAATTAGAGCCTAATACCTAATAAACTATAATATAGGGCTCTAAGAGGACTTGAGAACATGCACATTATTGCTTCCTCAAGGTATTGACATCGCCATGTGGCCAAATAATCAAAGGTTGATCTGGATTGTTCGTTTTCAAGAAATGCATTTCTGAGTTTTGAGAATATTGCAATTGTAAAAATTGATTACCTTGATCATCCTGTACAGTTTCAATATAAAAGTCAGAACTAAAGGCCTTAATATTAGCATGTTCCGTAACAAAAGGAATATTCATTACGCCACCTTTATTCGCTGTATTTACGTTGATGTGTGTGGTACTTATGATATGCTGTCCTTTAATATCATTGGCCAACGATTCATTAATATTACTGGATGGAAACGGAGCTGTCCATTTACCGCCATGCGTAGGAGCATTGTAATGTTCCATATAGCCAAGGTCACTCATGGGCACTCCAATAGGTCGCACACTGAACGCAGGAAAGGTAGGTGCTCCATCAAAAGTGTTATACGTTCCCTGCGCCAACAAGACATCGCCATGTGGTACCGATGTTTGTCTAGCTATCGGAAATGCTCCAGAGGGATCCGAAGCAATCAACCACATACCATTTTCCTTATGCAAGGGCTGACCAGTACCTTTTTCATTGATAGATAATTCGTATTCCAGTCCATAGGTAGACTGCGTGCCCTGAGGTCCCCGATTCGGAGTTGCTCCTCCTAAAGAACTGAAGGTGATCGTTTCATAATATTCTTGAATCAATAAGATAAAACCATGCTCAGGATTATTTTTATCCGGCAAAGCCACGATATTCCATCCTTGGTTTCCCTTCCATGTTCCAATTAAAGATTCTAATGGGCCGAGATTTGAAGTAGTACCCGAACTACTTAAACGATTGAAAACTGGATCGCTCATAATTAGTTTTTTAATGTTAAAAAAAAGGAAATAAATACGATCCGAAAAGTGCAACGATAGGTAATACACTCCTTTATGGAGTGAATATCGGAATATTATCTAGTACAGTTAGAATGTTCGAACAAGAAATAAATACATTTAACATACAAATCATGATTGTGCTTCTTTTGGAGTACTAAAACAAAAGAAAAAAGCTACTTCATGTTGGATGCACCTTTATAAAAAAACCGTAGAATGTATGATACATTCTACGGTCCTATATGCTGAGATTATACCTTTATTTAATCAATGATTAAAGTCGAATTGGATTCCACCACAATGGAGGCATCCACACCGTTCACCATAGGCACATTACTGTTATTGATAAATTCTACATTCTCCATCTTCAACATGGATTGTGTTCCAGAATTGGTAACAGCCGATCCATCGTTCGTCGACAAATGATCTCTCAATATACAATCAATCAAGGTTAATGCTCCAGAATTGATGACTCCTGCACCATTCAAATTCGGAGCGTTATTCGCATTTCCTTTTTCAATGGTAAATCCATCGATGGTAAATTCATTGGTTGAAGCATGTGAAATTACATGGTAACTATTATCACCTGTAGAATTGACCGTTCCTATATCTCCACTAAGTATAGTAACATTCGTACTGGCATTTCTTTGCGAAGCATCGGTTTCCGTTCCAACAAATCCACCTAGAATACTCAATGCCTTTGAAACGGTAATCGATGTGAATCGATCCGGTGTAGCTGCAGAGGTACCCGGATTATAGGTTCCTGCCTTGACCCAAAGAGCTGTCACATCCGGATTGGAAGCCGCCAAGTCGATGGCATCCTGTAGATTTGGCACGGCATTCGCCCAATCACAACCCGAATCATCACCCGATGCATTGAGATCTACAAATAAATGATCCTGTCCTGCACATCCTCCGCCTCCGGTAGGATTAAAAGTAAAGTCAAAATCAAATCCAGATGTAGACCATCTGTTGTCCCATTCTAATAAATATGTATTTCCTCCTACAACTGAAATATTCAATTCTTCACTGGCCCAGGCATTTCCTCCCTGAGACATCGCACAGGCATCATCATTTCCTCCGATCTGTGTCAATCCACTAGCACAATCGCCTTCATAAAACCAAAAACGGGTATCGACACCTTTCAAACAAGAAGCTATATCTACTGTACCATCCGATGGTGCTGTAAATTGCCACCAATCGGCATGTTGCGCATTACTACAATTATAACAACCATTTCCATCCGAAGGCCCATCGGTCGTATACGTACCTGTACCATTCATCACGGTAGCCCCGGTACAAATATTATTATTTAAGACACATCCAGGATTTGGCGCTGTAAATACATTGACAGCCGTTCGATTACAAGAAGGCAAAGCAGTATATTCCAAGAGCAAATCAACTTGATTTCCATCCGCTGTCAAATTGGTCAAAGTGTAGGTCTGCATGGTGGTCGATTGATCATAAGGGAAATTAAAGTTTTGCCCGCCAATCGTTATCTGTCCAGTAGATGGTGTATTATTTAATGTCACCGTTATTTCTTGAGTATAAGTATCGGTATTCGGATCACAGTTCTGAGTGCCCGCAACTACATTACCAATATTACAATCCAAATTAAAGGACTCCGACGTAAAGACTCCACGCCCGTGCGTTCCTGCCACCATTAAATGATCCGATGATCTATACTCAACCATATCAACACGTACATTGGCCAATCCGGAATTGGTTGGATCCCAATCCGTCGATGCACCGTTCAAATTATCGGTCGTCCAAACGCCGAGTTCTGTTGCCACAATCGCCTGATCGGAATTGTTAGGATCAAAAATCCCCCAACGTATCGGCATATTTGGCAAATCACCTTCGACGGCTGTCCAAGAACTTCCACCATTGGTAGATTCAAATACGGAAGTTACACCGTAATTACTGTAGGTTACCAACAAGTGATTATCATTTCCAACCTCTACATCGATACTAGAAATATAACCGGATGAAGGATTTCCTAAATCGGTAAATACCGGTGTTCCAGCGGCATCATCAATACGGCAGATTCGTTGTCCACTAATTCCAAAAAAGACCCGATTGGCTGTATTCGGGGATACTTTTACACAACTAACCTGACCACCAAATTGAGAAATCGTCTTCGTCTGATTGCTTAAGGTTCCTCCGACATTTTCTACAATCAAATATTGATTGGAACCTCTACAGGCATACAACTTATTGGTGTTGTCATCATAATCCGTTGGATTGATAAATCGTCCAGTATTTCCCAAAGAGTACGATTGAAAATTAGTACCATTGGTAGAAACGTAATAATTATTATATACATAAGAGGTCAACTGATTATTGGGCTCATTCTGATCAATATGACAAAAAGCACCATCACCTCCTGTAACATTCGATCCTCCTCCGATGCCGGCTGTCGTCAAACGTTTTGTTCCATTATCTTGTGCTCCAGCTAGAATATTATTCACTCCCGCCGTTGGGTGCACTGCAATCGCATAAAACTGCGTTACATTATAATTCTCATTTTGTGTGTTCCAAGTTGGATTACTCCCGGTAGAAAAGGCGTTTGCACTGTACGAAACTCCTCCATCATTTCCAACCACGATCTCATTTGGATTACCTGGTCGAGAAATCAACGCGTGCTGATCGGCATGCACATAAGCATCACATCCGCCCGTCCAATAAGAGATCGTTCCCCAAGTATCTCCACCATCTTCCGTTCGGTATAGATCTACCCCTCCAATGATGACTTTTTCTTTATCTGTAGGACTTACTAATGCAATCAAATCGTACCATGCTTGCCCTCTAGCAAAGGTATTATTCGGATCATCCGAACATCCCTGCGTTCGATACGGTGGTACGACCTTATCGGTCCAAGAACCTCCTGCATTGGTACTTTTTAAAATATTACTTACCTGTCCGCCTCCACTAACGATGGCATAGACATAATCAGCATCATTGGGTGCCGTAGCAATTTCAACACGACCAC
Organism: Saprospiraceae bacterium; assembly: GCA_020628475.1. Taxonomy (GTDB): domain Bacteria; phylum Bacteroidota; class Bacteroidia; order Chitinophagales; family Saprospiraceae; genus JAHDFB01. Next base: position 10,099 of record JAHDFB010000084.1, read on the forward strand.
CGCTACCATTTCGCACGGTTGTCCAAGTGGATCCATCATCCGTTGACTTAAAAATATCTCCACCAAAATTCGAGGCATATAAATCTCCATTGGCGGCTACCTCTACATCGGAATGACTCCCCGATCGAACCGTCGTCCAACTCCCTCCTGAATTCGTAGAAACTCTCAATCCATTGTTTGTAGCAACGATGATATGATTGGCTTTAAAACAAACAATCTTATTACAATCATTAAAAGACGTAGTATTCGCTAATTGATTCCAAGTAACTCCACCATCTGTAGATTTCCAGATTCCATCTCCATCAATGGCATCGGCATTACCAAATCCTTCCCCAGTTCCAACATAAAAATCATTGGTCGTCACTGGGTCGTGATCCATGGCCGTTACCGCCATATTCGACCAAAAATCATCAACGCGTTGCCAATTGGCATTGGATGCGGTGATATCATCCGTATACCAGACACCTCCACCTACTCCTCCGGCCCAAAACTTCTTATTCGTGTTATCGTTTGGATCAAACATCAAGGTTCTTGTTCTACCACCCACATTATTTGGCCCTCGTTCATTCCATACTACATTCGGAATAGCAGCCTTCTGGATCATCTCATTGATTTGTTGCTGCGTTTTCTCCCGAGCCTTGATCAAGGCTTTTCTCGGAACATATCCCAATGCCGGATCTTCGGTCATCTCCTTTTCTTGGGCTAAACGATCTTTAATTTCTTGTTGTTTACTCAATTTTTTAGCCTCTTTCAAAGGCTTCGTATAACTGGGATCTCGACGATCTTGTTGTACGAAAATATACGTAAATAAAACGAAGCAAATGAGAGATAAGGTAATAAAGCTTTTAAGAATAGCTTTCATGAAAATAATTATTTAATTGTTTAATACCATTTTAGATTTATCAAAAACCAAGCCAACATATTAATACTTTATTTAATATAAGTCTATAAATCAAGTATTTAATAAAATAAATAATACATTCGCGTCTAATTAAAAGACCCCATAAATCAGTCAAACCCGCATTCAATGATGGAAAAAAATTTAAAATCGTTTGAACGCCTACTCGGGATCATGGACGATTTGCGCGCTCAATGCCCATGGGATAAAAAGCAAACCTTCGAAAGCTTGCGAAATTTATCCATAGAAGAAGTCTATGAATTAGCGGATGCCATATTGGAGAAAGATATCAATGGTATCAAAGAAGAAGTGGGCGATTTATTACTACACATGGTATTTTATGCGAAAATTGCCTCCGAGCAAAAGGCATGGGATATCGGCGATGCGCTCGAATCAGTTTGCGACAAATTGGTGCATCGACATCCACACATTTATGGGGATTTGGAAGTACAATCCGCGGATGAAGTGAAAAAGAATTGGGAGCAACTCAAATTAAGTGAAGGCAAAAGATCGATCTTAGGTGGAGTTCCTGTCTCCC
>JAHDFB010000085.1:0-8937 GCA_020628475.1 Saprospiraceae bacterium
ACCTACAGACATCAACTTAAAAATCAAGCCGCTTTCAGTATAACACGTCCTAGAAATAGAATAGATCTTGCCATTCGATCCAAATTTTTCAAAAATAGACTTCATCTAACACTAAGAATAACAGATCTATTTGATCAAAACCTTCGTCATCGTTCGATACAACTTCCAAATGTTCAACAACAAGAAACTTGGCGATTTCAATCTCAAACCTTTGGCTGGCTATTCAGCGTACAGTATAAACTCATAGAAAATACTAATAATTCAAGAGCTCGAAAAAAACGTGATTATTCACATGGTGGAGCTGTCGATTAAAAACCAGAAGCATGAAAGTAATAATTACTACCTTACTCCTTTATTATTTAGTTGGAATATTGGGCCAGCCAGTAAAAACTCAAATTCGACATCATATCACCCCCGAAGAACTATGTCTTTGGAGCAGTTTGGACAAAGGCCGTTTAACGATTCAAGAAGATCAATTGATCATAGAAGAAATTCCTGGTTCAGATGGTTTCTCCATAGTCAGTCCAGAAAGCTATTCTGGGAATATTAAAATAAACTATCAGGTAAAAGCTTTATCAGAAGCCAGCGTTCTAATTGTACTATTTCATGCTTCGGATATAGGAAAATCCAATGCGATCACCTTACCTCCGGAAGGAGCACATGGCATGGAGATTTGGACTTGGAGGACGAAATTAGAACACTATAATATTAGTTTTAATAACAGGTCACACGGCAACACGCCATTCTTTTACAAGAACATATCTCCGTACCAAAAAGGCTTTCATCAATATGCCTCGACCAATATGATGGATGTTGGAAATTGGTATAATATTGAAATTGTGCTTAAAAATGAACTGTTACTATTTAAAATAAATGATACCATTGTTTTTGAACAACAAGATTGCCATCCATTATCAGGTGGCCATTTGGTTTTACGCGTGAGCGGAATCAACCAAGATCAAATTATTTTGGCGAAAGCCGCCATAAAAGATTTGGTGATAACGTTGGAATAACGGATATAAAACAGAACATTGACAAAATCGAAAAACGCATATCAACAATTACAAAAAATAGAACCACTATTCCATCTTTTGTTATGGATCATCGTTCTCCTATATCCTTATTTTAAATATGCCTTAAAAGATGGAGGATACAATTTACCCTTGATACATGAAATCAATGCACTACTTTTTAAAATGACCATTTCGTACTTTCTGTACTTCTGGTATTTTCCTCAAAAAAACAAACTCACTACGCTTCCCCTTGTAATAACAGCGATACTCTTAAACATAAGTATATATGAATATTTTGATCAATTCTTTCATGATTGTGAGCATCATATAATCATACATTTATTCAACAACCTACTAACAAATATTGGCTTCGGCATCCTTTTTTATGCCCTGTATCTTTTAAAAAACATACTGAAAAAACAGGTTGAATTAGAGCTCTTAATTCAAGAAAAACAAAAAGCCGAAATAAAAGCCTGGAAGGCTCAGGTAAATCCTCATTTTTTATTCAATACCCTAAATACCGTATATGCCAATGCCCTCAAAAATGATATAAAAACACCGGATCTCATTTTAAAACTCTCTGATAGTTTCAGATATCTGTTTCATGAAGGCCAATCAGATCAAGTGACTTTGTCTAAAGAAATTCAACATATTGAAGATTACATCCATCTCCAAAAGGAACGTCTGGCAAATAAAGTGATCGTAGAATACGATTGTACAATAGAACATCCTAAAAAACACATCGCCCCACTATTACTAATGAGTTTTATTGAGAACGCCTTTAAATATACGAGTATTCTAAAAGGGAATGGACACCGAATTCAATTCCATATCAAACAAGATCAGGATCAACTTCAGTTTTTTAGTAAAAACCCTTTTCACCCGAAGGCCTTGAATGAAATTGATCATTCTTGGAAAGAAAGTGGAATTGGAATCGAAAGCACTAAAAAACGCCTTCAACTTATCTATCCGAATCAACACGACTTGAAAATATTTCAAGAAAAGGATTTATTCATCGTCAAGCTGAACATTCAATTATGATTAACTGCATTATCCTAGAAGACGAATTGGCAGCACAAGAGGTGCTGTTACATTATATTGAAAAGACCCCGTTCATGTCCTGCCTTGGAGTCTATGAAAGTGGATTGGATATTCCCTTGAACCTACTCCAAGAGACAGACCTTTTGTTTTTGGACATTCAACTACCAGAGCTTAATGGTCTTTCCTTCATTAAAACCATTGAAAACCCTCCAAAAATCATTGTCACTTCGGCTTATTCTCAATATGCAATAGAAGCCTTTGAACTGGCTCTATTTGACTATCTCGTTAAACCTTTTTCTTACGAGCGTTTTTGCAAATCCATTATACGCCTTAAAAATGATTCGATACAAAAAGATAAAAACAATAACCAGGCGCTTTTTATCTATGCCGATAAAACCATTTACCAAATTAAAATCAATCATATCCATTATCTAAAGGCGGAAGTTGATTATGTTCGATTCGTGACCAAACACAAACAGCTCTTAGTCTACGATAGTCTGTATCATTGGAAAGAAAAATTAGAGCCATATCCGTTTATCCAAATACATCGATCCTACATTATAAATATCCAACATATTGATAAGGTATATGCCAATCAAGTATACATGTACGGTCAACGGCTACCTATCGGAAAGACATTCAGAAACTACTTTCTTGAAAAATTAAAATCATTTTCAGAATGATTTTTTTTACCTTACTAAAATATAGTTAAAATTGATATTGAAAGAACCCAACCAAAAAAAATAGTCACCTTCACTTTCATAAGCATTGAATGTCCACTCGTCCCATTGTTCAAATTCCTCCTCCCTTTTCTGTGTAGAATTCAAATCTCGAACCTGGATACTGCCAGGACCGATACCCCAACCAAATTCTAATCGTGCCCTTGAAGTTAGTCGGAACAAAAGGGAAATATTAAACTCAGCTGCAGAAACCAATTTGGTCCGATCAAAGCGTACTTCTTCGAAATATTCATCCTCCCAAAAATTAATCAAAAAGGAACGGCGCGCATAGGTATATCTCAATACATAAGAAACACCAAAATTCACGGCAACATATTCATTTGATGCAGCCATCCATTGAATACCAGACTTTAATCGAAATCCTCTCGTTCCGAATAATTCCCTTCCTAAGTATCCACCATAGATATAGGCGGTCTCCGTCGCAAAATTTACGTTGTGGCGTAAACCAATATCATGACTCAGCTGCACAGAAGGGAAATTGTTCACAAAAGAACTAGGACTTACTCCCAGGGCATACCGGGCAAAGGTCAATTTCTCCTTGTCTGATTCACTGTTTTTTTGCCCAATAGCAATCGAGCCTATCAACAAAAAGAGTAATAAGAGTAATGACCTCATTATAAATCTATGGAAGATAAATACTGAATATTATTAATATCCGTATAATCATATTGGCGAATAGCCTGCGGGCCAACGATCATCATCAATCCATCTTTTAAAATGATATCATATGATTCAAATCCTTCATCCACCCACATCAAGGATGGAGCAGTACGATCGGATACATCAAATAATCGAACTCCAGATAGGCCTTCACAAACGAACACATAATCACCTTCAACTGCCAAACCTTTTGGAAATTCCATTTCCGTTATACTAATCAAGTCTGGCTGCGTCAAGTCTGTGATATCATAAATTCTCAATTCATTTATCCATACTCTTCCACCACAGGGTCCCAAGCCTTCAGCCGAGGTGCTTAGTGTAACATAAGCATATTGATCATCCGCTACCACAGGATCACAAGGCTGCCAATCTGGTTGTTCTTCAAAATTGTATTGTGTTTCATTTTGACGTACCGGAATACCGTCTGCACCAATCGTAAATATGTGTAAGGCTGTAGAAGATCCAATAAATAAAACACCAGCATTGTGGTAAATATTCTCTACTTCAAATCCAACATTCTGTTTGTCCACTTCAATCGGATTATTCGTATCACTGATATCAAACGTGCTCAGCTCTTCTTCATTCAAGGCATATAAGAATTGGTCCACCGCCAATAAGGTGGCATAGGAGCCATTCAACGTAGTACCCGTTGCTGAATCAAAGGTGCCTTGATCATTCGTCGTACACGACGCCAAAATCACTAGGAATAAAAAGAAAAATAGATGTTTCATAATATTAATTTTTAAAAAGCTGTACACAGCGGATTGATCAATGTTTTAGTCTCCCAACCAATAACAATTCCTAATTCAGAATCAACACATTCGAATTTTCCTGAATAATTAGGAGGTCGAAAAGCACCCGCAAAATTGCCCTCATAGAAATCAGGAATATGACTGACATACAGAATATTGCTAAAATCTGAAATATCAATGACAATCAAATGTTTAGAATTATCAGCGTACAATGTATTTCCTTCTATAGTAAATTCCGAACACCCATAGATTTTCCAAAAATGAATGTATTCCGGATTGGATGGATTGGAATTGTCAATGACATGGATTCCTTGAAAAAGTTCTACAATGAAAATGTAGTCATCCACGTTGACAATCTTACCTAAGGTACCTATGGCTCTTGGTCCTTCAGACTGGATATGCGAAAAATCATCAAAGGAAGAATATACGGGAGCCATACCTTCCACTATTTCTTCTTGTTCTACTGGCAAACAACTTGCCGTGATAACAATAAACAGAAATAGTAAGAGATTAAGTTTCATATTGAATGAACGATGTAACGAAGACGAATGCTGATTACGTTAATCAAATATAATCAAATCATTCCTTGAATACGCTTTCTCGACGAAACGAATCAAGAATAATTCTAGAGTTTTACATCTATGACACGTCGCTCTACATTCATTTTAAATCCGCGAACCTCCTTAGAAAGCTGATGGATCATCACAGAATTTACCTGAGCCGAATCTACATCCAAATAAAATTGATTGGTCAATTGCAAGGAATGAACCTCTTCCTGAGGAAATTCCAATATTCCAGAAATAAAAAGATGTCCTTTATCATTCGTTCTATAACTTGAAAAATGCACCGCACAGTTCTTTTGATTCAAGCTTAACTGTAAGTGTTCAGATGCGTAGTCCAAAACCCGTTCCATTTCAATCCTCCCGTCAGTATTCGAAGAATCTTCCAATGTGTGTATGGTCTGCGCATAGTGCATGTCCATTTCTACAACGATACGGTAAGGGTATTCATCCAGATGGATCGTAAAATAGCTGACCGCCACATCATGTATAAACAAAGACAGGAAAAAAAGAATGTATGTCATATCTTAATCAAAACTATCATTAGGAATACCCGAAAAACATCGACCTATTTGAGGGAAAGCATCTGTAATTACATAATAATATGAAAAGGTCTCCTGCCCTTGATCTGTAGTCAAAGTAATACTTTGCTCGATTCCATTGCACTCATCTAAGTCACCCGAACAATCCACGTATCGATAATCATTCGTATACCGCCCATTGTAAGAACCGCAAGGCGCTGTTACGCCATCACCTGGTCGGTTACCATATTTGAGCTGATAACTTGGTTGAAGCAATTTCATAGTTCCTGAGGCGTCCGGTCCAAAACGGTAAACAATCGGAAATCCGTCTGCCGCCCAACCAATAAAAATAGGTTCTGCAGGAGGGGTGGTTGTCGTACTAATACCCGCTTCGATGACTTCCTCCACATATTGAAACATATTGCCATGATAATGATAACCCTGAGGACCTGTGTGCGCTGAAGCACAGTCTAAACTAACAAATCCAGCACCAGTACCTTGAACATTGGTCGGTTCAAAAACCCAATCCCAATTATATTCCCCGGTATTTGGGTTTTCAAAGATAAATGGCTGGGCCGGGGAAGGCGCAAATATGACGCCATTCTCGGCAACACCATAAAAGTATTGAGGCCGATTGGTTTCCGACAAGATGGAAGTTTTGTAGCCAACCAATGTAGGAACCGCATCTACTTCAAAGGTCCGATCAACCGGTGAAGGTTGATTATTTCCGTTTGAGTAACAATAATCATGATTAGGGAAGTTATTGCTTGTGATAATACGCAATGCACCTGAAATCGTTTCAGAATACTCATTCGCCACAGCAGGCGTCGCACAGCAGCCAATATTGGTCGTGTTGGTCGCATTGGAATTCTGGCACTGACTATCATCAATCCCCAGTTCGATACAATCCTCGATGGCCGCTTCAAAATGTCCAGCACTATACTCAAATCCTGGTTTCAACTCAATGGCCTTGGAAGCCCAAAACCGCAAATGTGGAGCCTCAAAAACATGGGTGGATTCGACATAATTCTCAGCAATAATACTCGTATCATAAGGCACACCTACACAGGTAACTAAACTATCCTCATTACAGGGTAAGCTGCCTCCAACCACACAATCAAAACAAGTATTCGCTCCACAATCGATCGAACTTTCAGCTCCATTCTGAATACTGTCCTGACAGGACCAAGAAGATTGAATTGTCAAAGCTTCATTTTCAAATTCTAGTTTAATCGCTTCTTCTTCCACTGTTAAAGACTGAATGATGTTATTCGTTTCAAAAGTATCGACCAATAAATTATAAAACTCTTGCGTGCCATCTTCAAATTGAATCAACTTATAGGTCTCATTTCGAATCGCAAAATCATAAGCATATTCCCCCGAGACCTCGGAATAATTATACTTTCTCAAGCTAGTATTGCTCGTGGATAATGCATCGATTAGACTGAGACTATTGTGCACACCACCTGGAAGATTCGCTCCAAGTACGTCCAAAATCGTAGCATGAATATCGACCACATGTACCAATCCAGACTCCACTTCTCCAACTCTAGAAACCGGAGGACCTGCCATCATAAAAGGAACACTGATGCCACCTTGATATACCGAACCTTTGGCATGATTGGGCGGATAATTTTGATCTACAGCATTACCCGTACCATTATCGCCTATAAAAATGACAAAGGTGTTGCTTAATACATCCGCTGGAATACCTGTAAATAATCGCTTCAATTCATAGTCCAAATTTTCGATCATGGCCATGAATCGCTGAAAATTAGTATTCGTCGGAGATTGAACATAGGTACCCGAAGGAGGAACATGAAAAGGCGTATGAGGAGTCGCATGGGCTAACCATAAAAACCAAGGTTGGTTTTGATCATTTACCCAATCAATGGCTTCCGTCGTCAAATGAGCCGTTGCATAGTCGGTAATCGTCGATTCAACACCATCTTCAACCTTTGTCCAATTGAAATAATTTCCAATTCCACCACTAAAAAATCCCTCATAATGCCCTACACCTAGTTGACTAGGATGATTGTAATCCGAAGGATTGGAGATATGCCACTTCCCGATGACGGCGGTTGCATATTGATCATTGGTCAATGTATTAATGGATTGAAATAGGCTTGTATGTACCGTATCCAAATTTCCTGGCACACCGAGAACACCTGTTTTATTGCCGTATTTCGCACTCATAATATTGGCTCTGGTTGGGGTACAAACGGGCGATGCCCAAGCATTCACAAAGTTTAGTCCGGCATTCCTCAGGCTATCCAAAGTAGGCGTTTGAGGTAAAACAGGACTATTCAAATATCCATTCAAGGCATCCACCCCCATATCGTCGGCAATGATTAACAATACATTGGGTTCATTGGGATTCGTCTGCCCTTGCAAAACATGAGCGCTCCATAAATACAGGAACCCAATAAAGTACAAATACTTCATCTAATAATTTTCACACTTCAAAAAGAAAATCTCAATCATTTGGGGAGGATGAGCACGAATATATAGTATACATAAACAAATTCCAATATATATAGCCTTTTTCTAATCATGGAGTTAGTGCATATTTGGGGGATTGCCTGCTTCTTTCCTCAGCAGGCACCGAGCTATGCCAGGAGTTCGCTTTGCTCCGTGCTACGCACCAGCACGTCGTGCTGTCCTTCTTATCTCTATCCCGTCATATTCAAACATTTCCTAAAGCCCTAGCATCGTATTGCGTCAAAGTCCCCACTTCCACCATTCCAACAGATCTTTATCCTCCTAATAATATTAGTCGATAGACCGATCTCTATCCTTCGCATAAGCGCTTTGAATTCTAGAATAACCACTCTGAGAAGTGCTTCTAGCCTATTTTCATCGAACCATATAAGGACATAAAATCACCAATTTTAGTAACTTCGTATCGGATCAAAATTTATATCTACACACAACTAAAACAACATGAAACTGACTACAATCAATGAACATATACGGTTCATCGATGATTTTTGGACCAAGGCACAATGTGATCGTTACATTTCCAAAGCAGAAAAGCAAGGCTTTTCTGAAGCACTCATTAAAACGGGCATGGGTTATAGAAATATAAGCTCGGTAAGAAATAATGAACGCTACATCCTAGATGATCCTGAGTTAGCCAAAACTATTTGGGAAGATTTAGCTGCCTTCGCACCCATGCAACTTGGGAGAAGTCGAGCTATTGGACTCAATGAACGTTTTAGAATCTATCGATATAAAGAAGGGCAACAATTTAAAAAACATCGAGATCTAAGTTATATTAGAAATCCTCAAGAAGCCAGTTATTACACTTGTTTGATTTACTTAAATGATGCATTCGAAGGAGGATCAACCACCTTCAAAAATGTCGAAATCACACCACAGATTGGGCGATGCCTTCTTTTTTATCACCCACTAGAACATGAAGGAAAAATCATTCACTCCGGCATAAAATATGTGCTTCGAACAGATATTATGTACAGAATCAATGCCTCAAACTAATAAATAATGAACACTAGCGTCGATAATTATTTACTGGATGGTTGCTTGAGATGTGACCTTGGAGGAACCGAAGAATGTAAAGTTCGACGTTGGACCGAAGAACTCATCACTTTGCGATCCATTCTTGCAAAAAGTGATCTAGAAGAAACGGT
>JAHDFB010000085.1:9037-11507 GCA_020628475.1 Saprospiraceae bacterium
ATTGAAAAGTCAGGAAAAAAAGTACCCTTCAAACAAAATCCTGAAACCATTCCAATGGAAATACAAAATAAGTTAGAAGAAGACCCCGTTTTCAAATCAGCATGGGAATCACTCACACCAGGAAGACAACGTTCTTACATTATCCATATATCCCAAGCAAAACAGGCCACAACAAGAATCAGTCGTCTAGAAAAATGCTTACCAAAAATATTCCTCGGTCAAGGATTACATGATAAATACCAATCCAAAAAAAAAAATGAAATAGTAATATTTAGTCTTTATTTGAACGCTTACATTTCAAATTTTCTGATTAATCGCTCTCTGGCATGATCGTCTGCTTCCAATTTTTCAAAAAACATTTCTGACACGTATTCTGCAATAGGTTCAATAATTTCTGGATTAGCCAATTTGTTTTTAACACAGCCGCTGTAGATTGGAGCGTCCAACTTAATATTTAATGCAGCAATAAGATTTTCCTGGATCCCTTTTTCCGATATTTTATACTTATCTACCAATTCATGTTTTTGAAAGTATTTCATTACTCCATACGTCAATCCTTTCAATAAAGCATCTACATGACTTCCATTTTCATACGTAAAATAGTCATTTACGTAAGATTTTAAGTATGGTGCGTCTACTGAATAATCTCTAAATGCAAAAGCGATTTCAACTTTAATATCTCCTATCCAATCGTCAATGGAGGATTCAAAATAACTACTTCCTATACCATTTAAGATTTCAATATCAATTCTATCCTTTAATCCATTCTTGAAAAAATAAATCATTTTACATTCTTCATTGTCTTCTTTGAATATTATTTCAAATTTGGTGTTTTTGTGTAAATAGGAAAATTCACGTAATTGATGAGTAAAATATGTATTGTTCCAATTGAAGTCTGCTCCCCAAATGCTATCATCAAGAAGAAAATTTACCTGAATTGAATTACAGCTTATAGCATCAATTTCTTTTCCTTCAGTTAAATTTCCTTCCTCAAAATACTGCTCTGTAATTTTATTTTCTTTCGAATCGAAAAATTTAATACGAAACCATTTACTTAGAGCATTCAACATATTAATTTTTAGTACAAATTGTTTGGTGGACGGTCTATGATACCCCCAATTATTGTCGAGTGCGTTTTCAAAATTATAAATGGAGAGTTCTCCTTCCCTTTCTTCTATTAATTTTATTGAAAATTTGTTAGGATTGGAGGATTCGATCGTAGTAGAGATAATTCCTTTTATTATGTCCATGTAGCCATTATTATTAACCTGACCAATGTACATACCTGGTCTTTTTCGAATATGTTCAATCCAATTTAACTTCCCGACTTCGGCTATTGTGTATTTTTTGTTTATCGACATAATAATTTTTTAGTCCTCAAATTTTCGATGCTCCTCTCCTAATTCCTCTAGTAAAGAAATAGACTCTTTTCGAATTTTTAACCATTCGTTATTTGCGTACAAAGCTTCCCATCTCCAAATTTCAGAAGGTAAGTTTTCTACTGCTTCTTTAAATTTTTGTAATCTACTTTTTGTGTCTTCATTAATCTCTCCATAATCACATGCGTTTTCAAATACTATTGGAAGAAATGCATAGCTAAATTCAGTATCCAATTCAAATATAGGCTTGAAAATAGGACTAATTACCGATTCAAAATACTCCTTTTCGCTTGAGAATAATACTAAACTATCTAGTAGGCAACTATAAAAAAAGGCCTTTTCTTTTATTGAATATTCTCTTTCAGCCATGTTAGTTACTCAAGTATTTTATCAAATTGATGAGATGATGTTTGGTATGTATATGGTATATTTCATGGAAGAAAGTCCAAGCATCTTCTTTCGAATTATAGTCAATTCTCCGCTTTACTTCTAGCAAGTCGTATATAATATCACTCAAATCATCAATCGCATCTCCAATTACAAGAGTAGGATCGTTGGCCACAGCTTTTATGTCTACCACGGCATGATAAAAACCAAAATCTTTGAAGTTACTACTGACATGTGATCTTACATTTGGATAGAGCTTTCGAATATCGAAATGGCCATATTCCGTATCATCTGAATATTCTCCTAGATCTATCGCCAACAAATGTAATTTGACAAGTTGCTTTTCTAGATCTCTTTCAAGAAAGTCATCTCCTGGATACCTTTCTAAACCATACTTGACAATTTCATTGATTGTCTCTATCATCTCATGCACGATTTAATATTTTAGTTATAATGGAAAAATAGTCAAGAGTCATTCTCCTATGTATACAGCTGATAAACAATATATAATGTATACAATAGCAATTACACCAACAAACTTTTCTATTAAATTTATGACTTTTGGTACTGAACAAAAGTATGATCTTCGCCAGACAACTCTTCTTTAATAATTTTTGAAATGATTGTCCAATAGCCTCCTGCCAAACCAGCTCCAATGGCAGGATAAGCCAATCGCTTTCCAGAAAATTTTTCTTGAATTTTCT
>JAHDFB010000086.1 GCA_020628475.1 Saprospiraceae bacterium
CGCTCCGTCCTTTGGACATCCATCGTGCCGATGGATTCCTTCGTATCCCTTGTGCAACGTATGACGGACTGCTCGCATAGAGTATATGGTATTCTTGCCTAAAAATTGAATCTCCTAATCCATGTATGATCAGACATCTATGAGCCGATTTAGATCTTGGTCAAAAAAAAGATGTTTCCTTTTGTCACATCTGTTTTACTATTTCGAATATACAGGTGTAAACAAATATTTTAAATTTTAAATCGGATAACATGAAATATCTAAAAAATGGAGGATTGTTCTTACTGGGATTACTTTTTATCGCTTCTTGTACCAAGGAGAACATATTAGAAACAGAAGAAAAAGTGGAGCCTATTGATTACAATATGGAAATCAAAATAGGAACGAGAAGTATTACTACAGATGCTTTTGCTCTTTATTGTAGTGCCAACGGAAAAGAAGAATTCAGAGTATCAAACAACGAAGACTTGTTAGGAATTTTTGAGGAAGGAGATTTTTCAACCTTAGAGTCAGGCGATTACATCTTTATGCTTCGTAGCGATGGAGAAATTGAATATGCACTGGGTGGAGGATTTTATACAGCAGATGTTACAGGATTGGATGCTGATATTTTGAGTATCACGCCGGATTTAGAGTACAGTGTGGCTTCGAATGACGATGCTACCGTGATTGGGACATTGTCTGGAGAAATTTTCCTAATCGATGTCAATGGTAATACTGCTTTTTACGACTTAGATGTAGAATATACCGCTGAAATTATTGGACAATCTCCATTCTGTGATTAAGATACAGTAATGCTCGACATCATGAACATACAATTGTATCAAGTAGATCCAATGCACCCAAAAATCTTGGGTGCATTTAATCGTTTATAAATGGAAGAACTCTCAACGCTTATTCAACTAGCTTCCAGGGGAAACCAAGCCGCCTGTAAAAAGATCTATGATCAACATGTGGCCTATTGTTACGGTATATGTATGCGCTATGGAATATTGAAAATCGAAATGAAAGATATACTTCAAATTATTTTTTCAGCGGTATTCATGTCCCTAGATTCGTACAATAGGGAACAAGCCAGTTTTAAAACCTGGATGACCCGAATTGCAATTAATAAAATCATTGATCATCGAAGAAAAAAGACCAAACATCAAGGAGTCAGCTATCTAGAAGAAATGGAGATCCAAGACCAACAAAGTATGGATTCTAAAATCAATAAGGATTATATATTTTATGTATTGTCTAAAATGCCTCATCAGTATTCCGAAGTCTTCAATTTATTTGTAGTGGATGGATATTCACACAAGGAAATAGCAGAAAAACTTAACATCACTGAAATGTCCTCACGTACGAAATTGCGAAGGGCACGAGATTGGGTAAAAGATACTTTAGGTACACGTTTGAAAACATCTACATTCTATGGCTAAGAAAGATAAAGATATAGAAAAGCAAGTACGGGATGCACTATCCAATGATCCTCGAATACCCGAAGATCTGGGATTGGATTGGGATGCAATGGATATTCAAATCCCTTCATCCAACCTTTCTTCAGAAGATCAAGAATTTGATGATTTTATTCGTCAAGGTGTAGAAGGACATCCAGAACTAGATGCTGCCTTATCCTTAGACTGGGAGGACATGGATATTCAAACCAATAAGAAAAAGTCTAAAAGACGATTTATCTGGTGGTTTTTCTTCGGAGGTCTTGTATTTACGGCAGGTATACTGATAGGTAGATATATAGATAATGCCTCGGTTTCGACGATGATGCCTGCTGAAATTCCATCAGAAATACAAGATATTCAAGAAGTAACTGAAGTCCAAGTTGAAATCATCAAAGACAAGCCTGATCTTCAAATGAAAGAAAATTCAAATGCTTCTCCAGGAATACAAAAACAACATATGGCTGGATCCAATGCTACTAATAGTAATATGGTGCCGTCTAAACCTGTTAAAGAATCCATAGCGAAAAGGCTTCATAAAGAATGGAATTCCAATATTCCTGACGAGCCGCAGCATGACATGACTCGAGTAGAAGAGGTTTCCAAACCACAAGTCGTGTTGACGAAGAATATATCAGATAAGCTAATAGCTGCACTTCCTTTGAATATGCTAGAATATAGCAATACAGCCTATCAATCACTGACGGATGAAGCCTTGCAAGGTTCATTACCAAATAGGGTAGATTCCATTCCGCTTTCTTCCAATAAAAAGTACGGTCTGTTACTGACAACAGGGCGAAATGGAGGGACTTTACAGCGTACAGATCAATTTGAATTGCCTGGCACCGTAGAAAGCGATCTAGGTTACCTAATGAATGTGAGCATTCAAAAACAAATTCATCCGAAAGTCCATCTTCACACTGGATTAAGTTATACCGTGATTCATAGTATCATTCAAGAATCTAGACTAGTATCAAAAGAACATATTCAAGGTACGCAAGATTTGAAGGTGACTTGTGTTCATTTCTTACACAACAACTATGCGCATTATCTAGGATGGAACGTTGGAGCAGACTATACATTATTGGATTATAAGAAATTCGAATGGAGAGCGGGTATTTCCTTGAATGGGAATCGATTGGTTTACAATGAATTTAAATGGCTGGGAGAAAACAATGATATCGCGATCACCTCGATCCCTAGTCAAGGACCTGCATTGAATATGATGGTCATTCCTTCGGTTAGTATGCATTATCAATGGACGGATCGATTTTCAGTGATTGGAAGATATGCCTATACCTTCAATGTATTGGGAAGTTATCAGCTCTCCGAACAAGTTAATATGCACCATATCCATTCAGCAGAAATCGGTATCGGATACCATTGGTAAATTCTGGCAAGTCAGGTTATGACTCGGCATAGGGCTGAGTGCATACTTGTAGAATTCTGTGATATTTTTAATAGTTCTGTTATATTATACGAAGACTTTATCAAAAAATTATTTGCGATATTTGAGACTACGAATACGACAAATTGTGATGGAACTTTTAATATATAATGGATCCGAAAAAACTACATAGAAAATTTTATTCTACTGTGAAGCTTGCTTTTTGGCTTAATTCAAAATCGGAGCTTGTTGATGAAAGTGATGCTCAGTACTTTCAATCTTATTGGGAAAAAGATTTAAGGAAAGAATTTATTCGTAAGAACATATTTGAATATTTCTCTGAAGAAGAAATTTACCTAATAGTAACATCTGGTAATAGTACTTTGTTCAGAAAGATTCATCTATTAGATGAAATAGTTAAGTTTATAGGAAAGAAGGAAATTGGATTGATAAATATTGAGTTTAATAAACTAATGTTCTTTAATAAATCCGGTGCCTTTAAAAAAGGTGTATGCCCAAAATATCCTAAAAGTAGAAAAAGGAAAAGCGGATCAGATTTAAAAGTGGCCCTTCTTGCAAATACAATGGATATTAATACGGAACGCATAGCTACTATTGTTCATGATCCTTTAAAATTGTTATCTCAAAAAATGAGCAATAATTATGGAGGGAATATGGAACATTTGTGGATCGATTTAGAATTAATTGAAATGGCGGTAATGAATAAAAAAAATACTTGGCCTTTTCGATTTCAAAAAAGAGTAAGTATTTCAGGTTTTTATCGAAAGGAATATTACTATAATGTTGGACATTATAGTGTTGCTCCCGATTTTGAAAAGCTTAAGCTTTTACAAGACGAATCTATTCTAAATTATGTTTTTAGCTTGATTTACGAATCTACTCAAGTTTTGATTTCTAAAAACAAAATAATTGATGGTTTTAATGCGGAACAATTTCGTTCTGATTTTATTGATGCTTGTGATGATTTGGGTTGTAAGATTATTTTTCCAGAATAATCTTTCAATATATATATGGCTATCGATTATTAAACTGCTGAATTTCCTTGAAGCTACGTTTTTTTCCTTGATAGCTACGTCTTCCTTTCGTATACTCTTGTACAGAAAGCTTATGGTCAAAGCACCAGTTCGATATTTCTTGTAAAAGCTCATACTCTTTTCTGTTTTGAAGAAATATATAGTAGACGAATTTTTGATCATGTTCGATCAATTCTAGCTTATTGTCGGTTCCATCTTCTCGAGCCTTCATGTCAGTATAAGTTGTCCCAACATGTTCGCCATGATAATGGTTAAGAAAAATTCTTATCTGACCCGTGTATGAAGGATCAATGTAATGTTGAAGGTCGCCTATTTGAAGGTGAATGTTATCCTCATTGAAAGCAATGCTTCCTAGGGTGTTTTTCTTTAACCTTTCTTGAAAGTTATTATTCGATTTTCCGAGGAGAATCGGCATGAAGAATGCGAAAAATAATACAGCCATGATCAATGCTCGAATGACTTCGTGATTATAAAAAATAATAAAAGCAATAATTGCCGCTAGGATGAAGAAAACCTGATAAAACAAGGTCATTTCCCCAGATTCGCTAGGTTGTTCTTGATCGGATAGGTGGGGCGTAATAATGGAAAGCTGGTTGTTCATAGCGGGGTTTTTCATTAAAACATACTTCTCTTCAAAATAATTTCACAGAAAGGTATAATTCTAGGATTAATATTTTGATTAAAAGATTTGTACCCATATCAGTGCATCATTTTAAGAAGGGCTAAAAGATGTTTGCTCAATACTATTTGTTTGTTCTCTTCATATCATATACTTTTTCACCATCGTACTTCCAAAATCCTTTGATGCCTCCAAACCAGATATTCCCATCGTTGTCTCCAATAATGAACAAAATTCGGTCGTAAGATCTGTTTTTATGATCGTTGAATGGTGTAAAAGTGGAACCATCAAAAAGGCATAAACCCTGCATCCCTCCAATCCATAAATTACCTGCTCGATCCTCATAAATGGCTCGTATATTTTTCGAACATAGTCCATCTTCCGTTGTATAACTGTAAAAGTTGTTTCCATCTGTATATGTCAGGCCACTTTGCCTATTTCCATTAAATCCAATCCAAAGATTATCTTGGCTATCTTGAAAACTAGTTCTAACCATATCATCACTTAGTCCATCTTTTGGTAAATATTGAGTAAATGCATGCCCATCATACTTGCTGATACCGCCATGGGACATTGAAGAAAACCATAGATTTCCTTTATGGTCTTTAGTAATGCTCTGAATAATATTATGATAGAGGCTATCCGGCATTTTATTTCCTATTTCTGATAAATGATTCGTAAAAGTGTGCCCATCATAACGGTAAGCTCCTGCTCCATTGGTTCCAAGCCAAAAAAATCCATCTTTATCTTGGTTGATAGATTGAACCTCATTGGGATTCACGATTGGAAATGATTGTTGTAGCCAATCTGTCGAAATTTGAGTGTTGGGTATTTCCAAAAAGGAAAAGTTGCTGCCATCGAATATAGAAATACCATTGACTGTCCCAAACCATAAATTTCCGTTTTGAGCTTGGTAAATACAAGATATCATATTCTGAGGAAGGCCGTTCATCTTATTGTAATGAATAAATCGAGTACCATCATATTTATAAAGGCCATCATGGATTGTTCCAAACCAAAGGTTTCCATCCCTATCCATCTGAGCACAGTGTACAACACCAGACGGTTTTTCAATAGCAAATTTTACCATGTTATTAGCGGAATGCTTCTTTTTTACCGGTCCAATACAAGAAAAGAGTATTAGTGATAGCACAATCAGTATTAAACAGCTACGAAGGGTACATGGCATCTATCAATTTGTTTTTTAATGATATCTAACCGTTCAATTCTACACCATTACCGAAAATAACGGAATTTGAACCGTGATGTGAGCGCCATCATCAAAATTAAAACGCAGAGAAAAATTCTGAGAAAAAGTAATATCAGGAGCTGCATGGAGTTGAAGAATAATTTGATCTTCGTCTCCATGAAAGATCACTGGCTCATTTTGATGAGCAGCTATAAAGTTTGCAATTGAATACCATTGTTTGTCGGAATATATTTGGAATGCATCTATCAAATTATCGCCCGCAGCGTAGGTGGTGCCACCAAACTGAAACGCTTCCGATGAGCTAATCTCTATGTTTTCAATGCGTTGTGGTAAAGGCGTAAAACTAAAGCAGCTGTGTTCTGTTGGAGTCACAATATGGTATTCATCGACCAGTAAACGAATTGCGGCTTGGTCATACTCTAATGCGATATTGGTATTGAACATGGAGTCTTGAAAAGATCCAATGGCCTGATGGATCGAAACGATTTCAGTGTCAACTTCTCCACAATCGTATTCTACGACTACTTCTTTACAAGATGTTGCTCCGAAGATAAATAGAGCGATAAAACACCAAAATAAAAGGCTGTGAAGAGAAGAGCTATTGTGTTTTAAGTATGATGGAAGGTTATCTTTTTGTGTATACATGTCGATTATATTTTTACGATATGCCCGAATAGACGCATTCGTGTACAAATTGGTTGGTCCGTTCGTCATAATCTACGCTGTCGTTTCAAATGCAACGACATCTGGAGCGATATATGCTTTTTTGGCGGGGATCGAATCAAAAATATCGAAACTGTAATGACTGTTGATTAACGCTTTAAATTGATTTTTAAGTGGTGCATTCAATTCTATGAAATCTTCAAATTGCTCAGTAGGTGCATGACATATGAAATGATGCACAGCTTCGACGGAAGCAATAGTCAAGGTTTCATGATATTTGTCTTCTGCTCCAACGGATCGAACATAGTTTTGAAGTTGTCGTTTGATATCGAGCTTTGCTTGCTCCTTGCCTGATCGTCGTATATGAAGCCAAGCCAATCGTAGATGAGCTTCGTGGTTGAAGAGGCTAGGGGGTAAGCTCGTATCCTCAAATTGTTTTAAGAACGCTTCATCAGAAAGATCGCGATGACTTTGTATGGTATTCATGAGCAGTATGGTTTACTAATTAAAATGTTAACATTCAACGATGTCTCTTTAGAACCAATATAAAGGTAATCATTCTCACTCAAACGCGATAGCAACACGGAATACTTGTCCCGAGTGATGGCATCACGAGTGGATGAGCAGCTGGACTGCGAATATGGAGTACTGCGACCGAAGCCTAGCGGAGGGATCGCCCATATTTTAATCTTTCTGCTGCATCCAAGTATGTATTTTGTCCTGAATCAGCGGGTAGCTTTCCTTGGAAGGCATATGCTTCATGTCATCTAATAAGTAGACTTCCTTCAAGTGCGGAAATAATGTTTGACTACGTTGCCGAATCTTATCGCCAGGAAAGTAGATGTCCTTGTCAGAGGCAATAATATAGACGGGAGATTTCAGATGGGCAACATCCTTGATATTCAGGATAGCTGGTATGCGTTTATCCAGTTTTACACCGCGTACGATCGTACTGAGCATCGTATAAAGAAATGGATCTTCCACCGGAACAAAAGCGTCTAGAAAGGCGCGCAAGTGCTTCTCCTTTTTGGTGATATTCCAGCGGATCAAAGGCAAAGTCAATCGCTTGGTCGATTCCCATAGGTCGCCACGAACGATACCACTCGGTACGACCAGTATACATTTTTGTAATCGATGTGCTCGATGCGTCATCATTTTCTCCAGAATAAAGGCTCCATATGAAATACCAATGGCATGGACGGTGGGCAAATGTAGCGCATCCAAAACAGCATCCGCCCATCGAGCAAATGAATCATCCTTGATTGGAATAGGCCGTTCCTCACTTTTAGTGGCTTGACCAGGTGTCTCCAATACATAGATGCAATAATGATCCATCAGATGCCCAAGCGCTTCCAAGGTAATCGGAGCACCGGCATTGTATCCATGGAAAACAGCGATGGGTGTACCGTCGAAATGACCGGCTTTCACAACCCGCGTTCGTCCAAAAGGACTCTCAATATCCAGGTTTTGATAAGGAACCCCGAGGGATTTTAATTTTTGATCATAGAGTTGCATGAGGCTTTCTTTCGCCTGTTTGTTCTTATAAATCGATGCCATTAGCGCTTGTTTTGGACAAAGCTAGATAATTATTTTGTAAAATTAGTCCAAATGGACTAATTTTGATCTATGAAAACAAAAAATCGGATCAAGGTCAGTGCTTTGAAGCTTTTTAATGAACAAGGTTTTAAAAATATAACGCTTCGAGAAGTCGCGGTAGACTTAGATATCAGCTACGGAAATGTGACCTACCATTTTCATACGAAACAGGATCTGATTCAGGCATTGTACGAGGATATGCATGATGCCTTGTCGGCCTTATCGAAACAATGGGATCCAAGCCAATGGTTTCTGTCCATCTTAGAAGCCCCTAGATTTACCTTTAGTCTGACCAAGAAATACTTGTTTTTTTACATTGATTTTGTCGAAATCAAACGCAGCTTTCCTAAGCTTTTCGAGCGGATTGAACAGCAACAGCAGCGAAGAAAACAGCTATATCTCGGGATATTACAACAACTTCAGAAGGAAGGGATACTCCGCAGTGATCTATGCGATGAAGATTTGAATTACTTGATGGATATCAGCGGTGCCGTACGTACTTTTTATATCATGAATTTGACACCGGAACAATGGGCTGCGCCGACTGTAGAGCGGGCATACGTCCAGCACGTCAATCGTTTGTTGTTTACCTATTTGACGGATAAAGGCATGGAAGCGTATCGATGTTGGACGCGGTCTTAATACTCAGTTTATCAAGGACTTCCATAGAATATGAAGGGAATGTATTCTCGAGCATTATTTAACTAAGCTTACTTCATTTTGCTTGTAGTTTATACTATAACGGTGATTTACTCGTTAAGACATTATTGCATTTTTTGAATAACATATAAAATGAAAAAACTCTTCATCGTAGTGCTTTTAGCACTATTTTCTAT
This sequence comes from Saprospiraceae bacterium, assembly GCA_020628475.1. Classification (GTDB taxonomy): domain Bacteria; phylum Bacteroidota; class Bacteroidia; order Chitinophagales; family Saprospiraceae; genus JAHDFB01. Next base: position 8,806 of record JAHDFB010000086.1, read on the forward strand.
GTGTATTAGTGCACAAACTGGACTATTTTTTGAGTCAAATGTTGAATTAGAGTCCAGATTTAGACTTTTAACACCCGTCGATAGGACAGAATACACATCCTTTTACCTTGATGATAGAATGAATGATATTCCTAAAATGAGAGTAGGGCTGAATATAAAATTGGGATATACAATAAGCCAGCGATGGGCTGTTCTTCTGGGTATTTCTTACACCAACTTGGGCTATTATGTAAATTCCGAAAGTATTCGATATCCCAATGATCATGACGGGAATGGCTCCTTTATAATCAAAGAGAATTACAGACAGCAATCTGATCTCCAAGCAATTACAGTGCCTCTAGAGCTACGATATCATGTTATCAATAAAGATAAATACCGACTTTTTGCTTCCCTCGGGGTAAATACTTCGTATTTATATAATACAATATTAAGTGAAGTTTTTGATAACAATAATCAAGAAGTTGTAAGAAATTATGACATCGATAATGCTGGTATAACGCCTTTACTTTTTGGCGGAACGGCTGGACTAGGTCTTGAACTGCCGACTAGTGAATCAACAAGCATGATGGTCAAAGGGGCAATCGACTATTATTTTAGCACTTTTCAGACACTTGTCTTAGAAGAACAATTAGTTGGAGGTGTTTTGGATGTTGGCTTCAAAAAAAGTTTCTAAAAGAAAACAAGTAATATTTACCACAATATGACTGGAAAAGATCAGGCGATCCATCAAATAGACCTGTCCATATTTTTTAAGTGCACCAGATCTTCGTCAACAAAGGGTACTGATACCGTTTATTAAACAAGGGGTTCTTGTGGCAGCATGTCCAGTTTTTGCAGATAATCTTCAGCGTTTACCAGATGTTGATGCTTTCGTTCCTCCGACATACGTTGCAGACAGTGATACATCATGGATAATCTAGGATTTTTACGGAAGAATTCGCCATGGATATGGATAAATCGCCAGAATAGTCCATCCCAGATCTGTTGCCAATCGCCTTTCTTATAATTACTCATTTTGAGGATATAGTTGGAGCTACTGATATAGGGTTTCGTGGCGAATAGACCTCCGTCCGCAAATTGACTCATGCCATACACATTCGGTACCATCACCCAATCGTAGGCATCGATAAATAATTCCATAAACCATTGATAAACAGCATCCGGATCAAATTCGCAGAGCAGCATAAAGTTGCCTAAGATCATCAAGCGTTCGATATGATGACAATAGCCGGTTTGCAAGACCTTTTTAATGGTTTCATCGACCGGTTCTATGCCGGTTGTTCCATCGTAAAATGCCGCTGGAATCTGCCGCTTAAAATTCCAGAAATTGGTTGTTCTGGATGGAATCCCTTTGCAGAGATACATTCCACGTATAAATTCTCGCCAACCGATGATTTGGCGGATGAAACCTTCCAGTGAGTTGATGGGAATATGATGTTCTTCTACATGAGCCAAGGTTTTATCCAGCACGCCTTGTGGCGTCAATAGTCCAACGTTGAGTAAGGGAGAGAGTAGGCTATGATTCAGTATCCCTTCTTCCCGTACGATGGCATCTTCATAGTCTCCAAATTCCACGAATCGATAATCTAGAAATTGTTGAAACCAAACCTCCGCATCTTTATGTGAAATCGGATATGAAAAGCTATTGGAGAGGCTTCCCAAATGATCATGGAAATGTTGTTCCGCGTAGTCAAAGGCTTCTTGCCAATGTTGATTTTTACTAGGAAAATGACTCGCAATGACGGCTTTGTTTTTGGGATATTTTTTTCGGTTGTCAACATCGTAGGTCCACTTACCGCCAACCGGTTCTTGGACGGCATTCATCAGAATGTTTCGCTTTTTTCGTTGCTGTTTATAAAAGGTGGTTTGAAAGAATGATTTTTTGTCTTTCCTGAAAAATGTGGCTAAATCGGCCGGTGTATTTAAGAAACTTGGATTGTCATAACATCTCGTAGACAGGCCGGCTTTTTGACATCCGATTTCTAGACGTTGAGAGAGCCAGTAATCGCAAGGATCGATATAGTGTATACAAGCCTCCGGAAATGCTTTGGCTAGGGTAGGAAGAAGTCGTCGGATATCGGATTCATCTTGCGTACTTTCAATATAGCGTAGTTGATACGATCTTTCCACTAATAGGGCGGCAAAGGCTTTCATCGAAGCACGATGAAAAGCGATTTTTTGTTGATGAAATAGATATTGTTTGAAAAAGAGGAATTCTTCGACAAGAACGAGCTGATCGACTTGATCGAACATGTCGTGCGTTTCAAACAATTGATGCGGAAAAAGAAGTCCCAGATTATGCATGTTTCTGATTGATTGAAGACCGCTTGGATCGACAAGCGTTGCTACAGTATTGTACTACTTCCCAGTTTGATTTCCATTTTTTTCGCCAGCTAAAAGGACGCTGGCAAACCTTACAAATTTTTGTAGGTAGGTCGCTTTTTTTTCTCATGACTTATCCAAAAGGTCAAGTATGTATACTGTAACCTTTGGATAAGAAATAGGTTCAATCATACCTTCAATGAATGTGTGTTAATAGGGGAATTTCTAAGAGCATTTATTGGATGATTCGTTATTAATG
>JAHDFB010000087.1 GCA_020628475.1 Saprospiraceae bacterium
TAACAATAGAAGGTTTTTTGCTTGTCACGAACACGGAATAGGGGTGTGGAAAGAATAAAAAGGTGATTGTGTTTGACTAGATCGGGAAAAAATTGCAAAAAGAAGGTCAATAGTAGCAAGCGAATATGCATTCCATCAACATCGGCATCCGTTGCAATAACAACTCGATTATATCTCAGGTATTCGATGCCATCTTCTATATTTAGGGCATGCTGAAGTAAATTTAACTCTTCATTTTCATACACGATTTTCTTGGTTAATCCGAAGCAATTAAGTGGCTTACCGCGTAGCGAAAAGACGGCCTGTGTCATAACATCACGCGCCTTGGTAATCGATCCAGATGCGGAATCTCCCTCCGTAATAAAAATAGTCGTATTTAATTTTTCTTCTTCGCTGGTTTTCTTGCGTTTATCATCCAAATGTAAACGACAATCTCTTAGTTTTTTGTTATGTAAATTGGCTTTTTTAGCACGTTGATTTGCTAATTTTTTAATGCCTGCGATATCCTTTCTTTCACGTTCACTTTGCTGAATTCTTTTTAATAAGGCTTCAGCTGTTTCGGCGTTTTTATGTAAATAGTTTTCTAGATTCTTTTTGACAAATTCCGAAACAAAGGTTCGCACCGTTGGAAGATCTGGTCCCATATTGATCGAACCGAGTTTGGTTTTGGTCTGTGATTCAAATACAGGTTCTTCAACACGGACAGAAATCGCGCCAACAATAGAAGCGAGAATATCCTTGGTTTCAAAGTTTTTCGAGTAAAACTCTCGAACACCTTTTACGATTCCTTCTCGGAAAGCAGCCAAGTGGGTTCCTCCATGCGTTGTATTCTGACCATTGACGAAAGAATAATATTCTTCGCCGTATTGATTACCATGTGAAATGGCAAATTCGATGTCTTCGTCCTTCGTGTGAAATATTGGATAACGCAACTCTTCTGGATTCGTTTTTCGCTCGAGAAGATCTAATAATCCATTTTTACTATAGAAGGTTTTTCCATTAAACTTGATACGTAGCCCGGCGTTCAGATAGGCATAATTCCATAGTTGATTTTCGATATACTCTGTACGGAAACGATAATTTTTAAAGATACTTGCATCGGGTTTGAACTCCACATAAGTACCATTTTCTTCATCGGATTTTACAATCTTACTTTCCTGCAGCAATTCACCTTTTGAAAAGATGGCTTCCTTCATTTTGCCGTCTCGAAAGGCGGCTACCTTGAAATGAGTGGACAGCGCATTGACTGCTTTAGAACCGACTCCATTTAATCCAACAGATTTTTTAAAGGCTTTGGAATCGTATTTACCACCAGTATTGATTTTGGAGACCACATCAACGACTTTGCCTAGAGGAATTCCTCGACCATAATCACGAAAAGACATCTGACCCTCCTCGAGCGATATCTCCACTTTTTTACCATATCCCATAACATATTCATCAATACAGTTGTCGATTACCTCTTTGATCAATATGTAAATTCCATCGTCAACACTAGAACCGTCTCCCAGTTTACCAATGTACATACCCGGTCTAATTCGGATATGTTCTTTCCAATCTAAGGATCTAATATTGTCTTCTGTATACTTTATTTCACTCATTTAGGAATGTTTGTGCCCAAAATTACGATAATGCATAAAATTATAAAAATATGTAATATGATGCTGGATTCTCTTATATTACGTCAATATATTCGTACTTTGCGGAACCAAAAAAAAGCAATTCGAAACAAACATGGTTTGGGATAGAGAAAAAGTGGTCGTATTTCCATTTGATGGCTATTTATCAGCAGGCAGATTATTTGTCATTGCCAGAGTATTATCTTATTTCAAGATTCATTGGGAACGAGAGTCTAAGTTTGCCTTATTTGCATCCAGTTTGAAACGTTGGTATACCAATGAAATTGCGGGCGCAGAATTAGAGGTTCGATTTTTAGGTAAGTCTTTTCGTGTACAAACCAATAGTGAGGGATTTGTAAGTATTGATTTACCGTGGGAGCACGATATTGTAGAGCCATGTGCCTTACCCATTTCTTTTAAAATATTAAGTCTACCGAAGAAGAAATATAAGGTTCCTGCTCAGGGATTTGAGGGGAAGATCTTTTTTATGGGGCTTTCGCCCAAAACAATTGTCATTTCGGATATTGATGACACCATCCTTCATACCAATGTTTTATCCAAATCTCGAATGGTGTACAACTCGGTATTTCTCAGTCCTCAAAAAAGGCATGCCATTGAAAATAGTGCGGCATTCCTATATAACCTAACTCAAAGAGACCTCAAGCCGATCTTCTATATTTCAAACTCGCCGTATAATTTGTACTATTATTTACAGCGATTTCTCAGTTGTAAACAATTCCCTACTGGGCCACTCTTTTTAAGAGATTACGGAAGGAGAAATACCATACTTCCAGAGGGATATGATAGCCACAAGCATTATAAATTATCCAAAATTCTAGAGTTTTATCCAGATTCTAATTTTATTCTTTTGGGGGATGATGCCGAACATGATCCACGTATTTATTACTCCGTCAAAGAACAATATAAGGATCGCATTCAACAAATATTCTTACGATTTGTAGGTGATGAGGCTAAAACCAATGATACGAAACATTGGAAGAATGAACGAAATGATGATAGTATTCATCTATTTCATAATTATAAGGAGGCCGAGCAAATTGCTCAAAAGCTGAACTTATTTTAGAAACTATCTACATCTTTATAGGCATCAATAACGGCCTGTTCACCTTCTTTTCCATTTCTAGAATTTCCGTGTTCCATACCGATGATACCAGTGTAGTTTTTCTGATGTAAGTGCCTGAACAAGTTTTTATAATTGATCTCACCGGTGGTAGGTTCTTTCCTTCCTGGATTGTCTCCTACCTGAAAATAGGCAATTTCATCCCAAGCCATATCGATATTTGGTATAAGATTTCCTTCGGTTATTTGTTGATGATACACATCAAATAATATTTTACAAGACGGACTATCTACTGCTTTACAAATTTGATAGGCCTGCGGTATTTCCTGTAAAAATTGTCCAGCGTGTCCATCAAAATTGAGCGGTTCGAGCACCATGACCAATCCATGTGGTTCAAGTATGGCGGATGCTTGTTTAAGGGATTCTACAAGGTTAGCTGTTTGATAGCCTGGTCGAAGATGAAGGTCTACATAACCAGGCACCACAGTCATCCAAGTGGCACCCACACGCTTTGCCACATCAACAGATTCCTTAATATGCTGAAGAAACTCATCTCTCCATTCCTTTTTTCCGCTGGTGAGATTGGGTTCCGACCAATAAATTTTATGTGCCACAAAAACGCCCATTTTAATGCCTCGATCTCGCATTATCTTGGCCATTTTCTCTTGTAGATCTACTGGACGATTTCGCATCTCATTATCTTCGAAAGCGGTAAATCCTTGATCCGCCATAAAATGTAGTTGATCCAGCACATCGTCACCGGCAGAATGTTTGAACATTCCAATATGGGGAGCATAATTCAATTGAAAGGTCTTCATATTTTGATCTGTGTTTTGTGCCAGACAGGCAGAATTACTCATAGCTACTACGGCACCTGCCATTCCGGTGTTTTTAAGGAAATTTCTTCGTTTCATATTTCAATGTTGAATTGGACTCAGCAATAAATATAATGAGATTATCTAAAGTCTAGGCCTTCTCAAGCATTTGCTTTACATTATTAAAAGCGCACTAGAGCAGTATCGTTACATTTTTTCTATTTTGTGTTCTAATCCATTTTCATTCCCAAAAACCTAGAATTCATATGAAATCCGCTCTTCATATTCTAAACCTATTATTTTTCGTTTTCAGTCTTCAAGCCAGTAATCCAGATAGTATTTTATGGAATATTCAACATGCTGAGGTACAGAGTAGGATGGACTTATGGAATGATTGGATGGAGAACCCGTCTAAAGATAATATCTTGATTTTGAAGGAAAATTTGCATTTGGCGTTCCAAGATGCAGAACAAGTTTATGGATTGGATTCAGCCTTATTATGGAAAGTGCGAAAGCAGGGGCCCTTAATGGTTAATTACCAAGCATTTGGATATGTCAATTTAGCAACTGAGGTATTGGACGAGATGAAAATCATTGCAGATTCATTGGTGGAAGTACATCAAAAAATGCATTGGAAATTGGGAGTGAATACATTTACAAGAATATGTATAGAAAAGTTAGATGTGTTGGCGGGGGACGCCCAAGGACATAAAAAAAAGGTGACACAAATTGTATCACCTTTAATCTTCATAAGAAGCGAACTTCTTAGAATGTTTCAATTGGAAACTTGTTTATTAGTTTACAGAGTCAGTAAGACCTTTTCCTGCTTTAAACTTAACTAATGTTTTAGCTGGAATTTGGATCTTAGCTCCTGTAGCTGGGTTTCTTCCTTCTCTAGCTGCTCTCGCGCTAGTTGAGAAAGTACCGAATCCTACGAAAGAAGCTTTATCTCCTGATTTTAAACATCCTTCAATTGAAGAAAATACAGCGCTTACTGCATCTCCTGCTTGAGCTTTAGTAATGTCTGCAGATTTTGCTACTGCATCGATTAGATCTCCCTTGTTCATATTATTATTTTTGTTAGGTGAAAGAATCTTGAACACAGGCAAAGATATATGTATATTTTCTTCATACAAATATTATGAACGGTTTTTTTTATGCTTGAAAGCCTTGTAATTATTGACTTTAGGTCGATTTTTGAGCTGTTTTTATCTTGTTGAAAGGTCTTTTAACAATCTAAATAGGTGTATAAGTGCCTAGTAATCTAACAAATACGGGTCTTCAGGTCATTTTTGGTGCTCCTTAAAATTTTCTTTATTTCCAGTAATATTATGAGCTGCTTGGGACTAATTTATCTGCTATTTTTTATTTTTCTTAATAAAATTTTAACAGTTGATCTCTCAAAGAATTGTTAAAAAAGCCCTGTTTTGTAGTGGAAACTGCCGAAATTTATGTCATATAAATAGTAGTTTTAACCGCTATTTGAGCTAAAATAAGAAGTATGAAAAAGATTTTTGGAAGGTATTATCTGGTTGCTATGTTGCTTTTTTCAGGGGCATTTATTACCACAACGACTACTTCTTGTGCAAAAAAAGTGGGCTGTGCAATTAATGACAATGTGGGGCCAAAAACAAAACGGGACGGATCTCTCAGTACTAAAAGAGGAAAGTCTCAATTGTTTGGAAAGAGTGGAAAGCGCAAACGTATCCGCAGAAATAAGCTTTAATCTTTTAATTTCCGACGTCGAATAATCCGTTGAATCCAGATGGGAACGATAATGATTCCCGCTATTAAATAACTGTAGTAAGTCATCAATCTCCAAATCAATGCAATTATCACCGCATTGGATTGTTGTAGATAATCTTTGAAAAATCCTCCGAACAGAGCTTCTGTAACACCTGAACCGCCTGGTGTCGGACTAAATGCTGTGATGGCAAACATGGATTCATTTCTTGCCAATAGTAATATGAAATCAAACATATTTAATTCCAAGCTTTGAGCAACTCCAAAAATGATCAATGGTATGGTGGCAAATTTTCCTAACCAAGCGATGGTCGTCGCGATAAATGCTCTACCGTGAAATAAGAAGGATTTGTTCTTTATTTCTTTCGCAGCATCAATAATATCGTCTGCTGTTTGTGTCAATCCTTTCTGAAATCTGCGGAGCCACCTTCTTTTTGCCAGGTATTTTAATAAACGGGATATTTGTTTTGGATTGATGAATAAAGCGTAGAAAAAGAAACTCCCGTAGGCCAACATAATTAGGAATACGAATAGAAAGCTCAGTCCGTATTTTGAATGTACTGTGAAAATCTCCATGTCTGGCCCTATGATGATCGAACCTATCCATAAACAGAAAAGTAGAAGACTGAGAAGGGTGAAAATGGTATCTAAGATCGTGGTGTATAGTACGATGGTCACGGCTTTTGCCGCGGGTAATTTTTCTTGAGACAGGAAAAACATAGCCGTGGCGGATCCTCCTACGGCGGTCGGGGAAATAGCTGATGCAAATTCCCAGATGAAAATTAGTTCAATAGACTTTTTCCAATTGAAGTATTCATTGCAAAGGATGCGAAGTCTCCATGCATAAGCTAGATGTCTTAGTATTATAACGAGTAATGTCAAACTTAAAAAGACGATGGTCTTGGCATTCCAAGACATATTGATGAAGTCGTCGTAACTGAAGTTATTCCATAGCATGTAGCCAATCACCAATAAACCAAGGCCAATTGGAATCAGGAGCCTACTACCCGCTAGGGAATCTTGTATTTTCATTAATCTACTATTTTTAGTGGTGCTATTCATACCTTCATTCTGACCAAAGCAACATGATACGATGGACTTTGTTCTACAATCTAGTTAAAATTGACGGCTTTTGTTTCGGAAATACGAGTATTTCTTTCGTCTTAACAAGGTTCCCTAGAAGATTTCGGGAGAATGTCCGTTCATTGCTTTATTTTTGCCGCATCATTTTAGCATTCAATTATTCTAAATATTTATGACTCTACTGATCATTTTTGCGATTGTATCGATCTTTTTCTCATTTATCTGTTCGATTATGGAAGCCGTTCTTCTCAGTATTACGCCTTCGTTTATTAATGGTAAGAAATCGACCAATCCTAAATTAGCGGCTACCTTAGAAGGCTATAAAAAAGATATTGACAAGCCTTTATCGGCTATTTTGACCTTGAATACGATTGCTCATACCGTGGGTGCTATCATGGTGGGCGCACAGGCAGGAAAAGTATTTGGTGCGCATTATTTTACGGTACCTCTCCTTGAAATTCAAATGTCCTATGAATCCTTGGTAGCCGGTGTGATGACCTTTGCCATCTTAGTGTTGTCGGAGATTATACCGAAGACTTTAGGAGCCAATTATTGGAGACAATTGACGCCCATTACCGTCAGCGCTTTGAAGGTAATCATGTTTATTCTATACCCTTTTATATGGTTTAGTATGTTGATTACTAAATATATGAAGTCATCCAGTGTACACTCCGTTTTTTCCCGGGAAGATTATGTAGCAATGACCAATTTAGGTGGTGAAAGCGGTGCCTTGGCAAAAAATGAGACGACTATTATCAGTAATTTGCTAGGCTTGGACGGTATTACCATTAAAGATATTATGACTCCGAGAACAGTTGTACATGCGGTGGATCAACAAACCACTTTGCAAAGCTATTTTGACGCTCAAAAGGAAAGCCCTTTTTCGAGGGTTCCAATCTATGAGGAGCAAGTGGATAATATAGTAGGTTTCGTATTAAAAGACGATATACTAAAAGGAATCATTGAGGGGAAAAACGAACAGGCCGTGAAGAGTATTAAGCGTCAGATTGTTGCTGTGGATGAAAACAAATCCTTGAAGGAATTCTTCTCGTTCATGACGGATCAAGGACAACAAATGGCTATCGTTACGGATGAATTTGGTGCGATAAGTGGTTTGGTGACACTGGAGGACATGATTGAAACTATTTTGGGATTCGAAATCATGGATGAATCGGATAAAGTGCCTGATTTACAAGCCTACGCTCGTCAAAAATGGCAGGACCGTGCCAAGAAAATTGGTATTATCGAGTAAAGATTATGGGTGAGGACGACAATTGTCCTGATGACCACTCCAATTGTCACAGCAAAATGTCTGTAAATTGTATTTTTGGATGAAGTAGCAACTATGCCAGGTAAATTATTGATATTGATATTAATTGTTTTGGGGGGCTTACGCCCAAAGGCCCAAACGGTTGGTGTTATTGATTATACCGATGAAGTTCAGTCCGGATATGTATTGTTTGCGCCCACGTCCACAGGCGACGTTTTTTTGATCGATGAATGTGGTCAACAGGTTAATATGTGGGAGGTCGATGGTAAAGCTGGATTGATGGGGCGTTTGGCGACCGATGGATCTTTATTATATACCAGAAAACAACCTTCTAGCGTCTTCAACGGAGGTGGCATCGGAGGTAGTTTGATTAGTTACGATTGGGAAGGAAACTTTCTCTACTCGATTCCTCTTGCAGATACTGATTTTCATCAACATCACGATTTTGTCATCATGCCCAATGGGAATGTTTTAGTAGTCGGTTGGGAATATATTACTGCTGACGAAGCTAAGGCACAAGGACGTGCCATCGTGAATGAGGCAGGATTGTGGAGTGAAACGGTTCGAGAGATTAATCCGAACAATGGAATCGAACCAGAAATTGTTTGGGAATGGCGAGTTTGGGATCATTTAGTGCAGGATGCAGATGAAACTTTACCAAATTTTGGGAGCATCGTAGATCACCCGCATAGAATTGATATTAATTTTTCCAATCCAAGTCCAGAAACCCAAGATTGGCTACATGTTAATGCTTTAGATTACAATGAAAACCTTGATCAGATTATCGTTAATTGTCGAAATTTTAGCGAATTCTGGGTGATAGATCATAGTACGACAACGGAAGAGGCGGCAGGCTCAGAAGGCGGAAATGCTGGTAAGGGTGGTGATGTATTGTATCGATGGGGGAATCCTGAAACCTATGATGCAGGTACCGAAGCTGATCGTGTTTTTTATGCTCAGCACGATGCGCATTGGATTCCAGATGATTTGAGTGATGGAGGTAAAATCATGGTCTTTAATAATGGTCTTGGTCGACCGGAAGGTTTGTATTCTAGCATCGACATTGTATCACCGATTATGGATGGCCTTGAATATGCATTGGAAGGTAAGAAATTTGCGCCATCAGAACCAGAGGTAGTTTATGGTCAGCCCGAAGGACAGGAACAATTTATGTTTTCGTCCAGAATAAGTGGTTCTCAACGACTAAGAAATGGAAATACATTAATCTGTGTTGGGCAATCCGCCAATTTTATAGAGGTTAATGAAGACAAGGATATTGTGTGGGATTATGTTAATCCAGCAGGTGTTTTCATTACAACCCAGGGCGATATTCCTAGCAATGCCAATAATGTATTTCAGGCAATTAAGTATTACTATGATTTTGAAGGTTTTGAAGGGAAGGATATGACGCCTGGTGATAAAATTGAAATTAACCCAATTGATAATTGTGATCTTGTCTTATCAATTGAAGACATGGCCAATAATCAAATACAGGTACAAGCGTATCTTGTCAATAATGAAATCATTTTTAAGAATCCTGATCGTTTGACATTGGATTATCGAATCGTGGATATCATGGGCCGAGTTATAGATGTCTCGAAACGTTCGTTTCATGCAGATTTAACAGTGGCAATGAATGCTTCGTTTGCAGGAATATATATTGTACAATTGATCCATCAAGATCAAGTTGTTTATACAAACAAACTAATCAACGTATATGAATAGACTATTACACTTTTTACTTTTTTGTTTTTTGATTCAATTTGCGCATGCGCAAAGAACCGTTGGATTATTGAGTTATAAGCCTTGGAAATCGTACGATGGATACAATCTACTTTATCCTCATAATCAACCACATACTTATTTGATTGATAATTGTGGAGAGATTGTTCATGTATGGGAAGGTGAGGCAGATCGTAGACCAGGTAACACGGCTTATATTCAGGAAAATGGTGATTTAATCCGGACAAGTAGAGGCGCTGATATTACGCAAGATCCTATTTGGGCAGGTGGCGGCGGTGAACGCGTTGAAATCAGAACTTGGGATAATGAAGTGAAGTGGGAATATAGTATTAATGATTCCTTGGAACGATTGCATCATGATATTGCGGTGTTACCAGACGGAAATATTTTGATGATTGTTTGGGAGTTGAAAAATATAGAAGCTTGTGTGCAGGCAGGAAGAGATACGAGCACTTTGACACAGAATGAAATGTGGCCCGATAAGATAATCGAAGTAGATCCTACAAATAATGAAATTGTATGGGAGTGGCATGCTTGGGACCATTTGGTTCAAGATCAATTTCCGGATAAAGATAATTTTGGGGTAGTAGCAGAGAACCCTGGCAAAATTGATGTCAATTGGGATACGAATTCGGGTAAGGCCGATTGGATGCATTCTAATGCGATCGATTTTGACCCTATCAATAATCAAATTTTGCTTTCCGTCCCTCAATTTCATGAAATATGGGTCATTGATCACTCGACTACAACCGAACAGGCAGCTGGATCTACTGGTGGTTTTTCTGGTAAAGGTGGTGATTTGATCTATCGATGGGGTAATAATGCTGCCTACGATCAAGGTGATGAATCCGATCAACAGTTGTTTTATCAGCATGACGTTCAAATCGTGGATGATTTCCTTACACCTTCACATCCTTATTTTGGCAAGTTTGCTGCCTTCAATAATAGGGTAGGTGCTGATTATAGTTCTGTGGTTATCTGGGATAATACCTATGATATGTACGATGCTAAATTTCAAACGATTGGGGATATCTATGCGCCAGAAACCTTTGCTTTGAGTAAAACGCACCCTATTCCGACGGAGTTATATTCTACGGGATTAAGTAGTGTTCAAGTTCTTCCAAATAACAATTTGTTGATTTGTGATGGTCGCCATGGATATAGTTTTGAAATGACACCGGAAGATGAGGTCGTTTGGGAATATGTGACACCATTAAAAGGAGGCGCGGCAGTAGAACAAGGAGATACCCTGGATATCAACAATAATTTAACTTTTAGAATGAAGCGTTATCCGATTGATTTTGCCGGTTTTGAAGGAAGAACCTTAGAAGGGGATGGATTCATTGAGGTAGGTGGAGATGAAGCCTTTTGTGATCAGATATTGCCTGTAGAGATGAGTTATATCAATGATGATCTGAAAGTCTACCCAAATCCAACGGCAGGTTTTGTTACCTTGGAATGGGAGTCCAAATTATATGAAGAAATCACCATTTTGAATACTTTAGGACAGGTCATGTACAATCGAGAACATTCTGGTGGACGTATATTTTTGGATGTGAGTTCTTGGGATGCAGGTCAATACTTTATCAGAACATCTGGTCAAGGAATTACCAAGCTAATCATCACTAAATAGGGACCTCTTTAGGGACTAGATTAAATAGCTGTTCATAGCATATGCTTGTTGACTCTAAGTCAATAAAATCTGTGGTTTTACTCGATTTCTGGCGTAAGCGTAACCATGTAATTATATTCATTCTTAGAATCTTTTTTGTTCCTGTGAAAAGACAGTTTGTTTTTGAATAATGAACTTCTTATTTGTAGATTTACTAGATCAATTCTGATGTATAAAACGAATTAATCGACTATAAATACGATGCGAATTAGATTTTTAAGGAGTTTGTTCCAAGTGCTGGTAGCGGTGTTTATATCACACCAGATGCTTCTTGGTCAAATAGTGATTCAGGGACATGTTGAAAATGAT
>JAHDFB010000088.1 GCA_020628475.1 Saprospiraceae bacterium
ATCCCGGATGCTGCTTGTAGAAATCAGCAATTAGAAAGGGCAATATGTATTTACCGGTGGACACAGAACTCAATTTTATCTGACCGATGAGCTGATCTTTATGTTCTAAAGTGAGGTTTTCTATATTATCCGCCATCCGCAAAAGCTCTTTTACGGCCGCTAGTATTTCCTGACCGAAATGGGTTAGGTAGATTGTTTTACCCACGGTCTCGGTGAGTGGTAAATCAAATTGATCTTGAAGTTTTTTCAGTTGAATTGAAACGGCAGGCTGTGTCAGGAATAGCGCATCGGCGGCCTTTGTAATGCTTTGATGTTCAGCGATCTCATGAAAGATTTTAAGCTGATGCAAGGTATAGTTCATTCGTTGAAAGTTAGTTTATGTAAGGTATAACGAAATTTTATGATTATTGTTTAGATCATTTAAAACTATAAATGATTTAATCCTGTTTGAATAATGAATCAACTTTTATCATTCGTAACCATTTAAACATGTAAAGTATGAAACTAACCATCAAATTGCTCAGTGCCCTTTTTATAATATTCACTTTTAGTCAATGTGCCACGATTCGTCAAGGAGAAGTTGGTGTGAAACGAACATTGGGTAAATATGCCGATAAACCCTATACAGAAGGATTACGGTTTTACAATCCCTTGATTTCTGAGATAGAAACACTTTCTACACGTACAGAAAATTTAGAAGTGTCGCTTTCCATTCCGAGTAAAGAGGGATTGAATATCCGTTCTGAAGTTTCGATTCTATACAATATGGAAGCACGTAAAGCTCCGTATGTATTGCGCAATATCGGATTGGATTATGAAGAAAATGTAATATTACCCGTTTTTCGGTCTGCGGTCTCAGATGTATCTGCTCGATTTTTTGCGAAGGATATGCATACCGGTGAGCGATCCACCATCGAACGAGAAATCAAAGAACACATGGATAATACATTAGAGGGAAAAGGGATCATTATCGAGGCTGTTTTATTAAAGAGTATTCAAATGCCTGTGAGTCTGGCTAAAGCTATCGAAGAAAAATTGGAAGCGGAACAACAAGCGCAGCGCATGGAATTTATCCTTCAACAAGAACGGCGAAAAGCGGATCAAAAGCGCATTGAAGCGGAAGGTATTCGGGATGCTCAAAAGATTATTGCCGAAGGACTAAGTCCTGAAATCCTTCAATTCAAATCGATCGAGGCATTTTTACAATTGGCTAATTCACCGAATACAAAGATCATTATTTCGGACGGTGATTTACCGATGATGATGGAAAACTCCGTTGAATCAAGCACATCTCCTAGAGTTATAAAAAATTAGAAATGAAAAAGAAATCATCCGATAAAAGAAAGTTTGCCACTGTACGCAGACTGGAGGATGACAAGTTTGAGGTGTATTTTAGTTTTAGTGAAATACCTATTGTTATGAATGCATCTTATTTATCGCAGCTCCTCCATAAAAACCAAATCATAATTCAATCTTTCTTTAACAGAAAAGGTAAGAAAAAACAACAAGTGTAATAAGCAAATTCATATATTTCTACGAGTGCGGGCTTAAAAGTAAGTCCGCACTTTTTATTTTTCAGCGATCAAGGTTTTTACATCTTTTATTAACTGCTGAATCGCCGTTTTATTGAGGCCATTATAGATGCCTCGTATGTGTTTGTTCTTATCGATGAGCACAAAATTTTCAGTATGCAGGAATTCATCAGCCTCTTTAGCCAATCCTAAATCTTCTTCAACAAAATAAACTTGCCTTCCCAGATTATATATTTCTTCTTGATTCCCGGTAGCCAAATGCCATTTTTCAGAAAGAATCCCTTTGTTAGTCGCATATTTCTTGAGTACCGGAACAGAGTCTCGACTTGGAGTCACCGAATGAGATAGTAGAAGAAAATCCTCCTCATGCAAAAATGTATCTTGCAAAATTTTCATATTGGCAGTCATTTTAGGACATATACCAGGGCAGCTGGTAAAGAAGAAGTCGGTTACATAAATTTTCCCTTCAAAGGTTTTATCGCTGATTATTTCTCCATTTTGATTGATCAACTGAAAGGGCCTAATGCGATGAAGCTCATGGACTTTTTTGTCATTTTTTTCAAGCCAAATAGGAGTGAAGCTGGCTTCATTATAATAGGGCAATTTACCGAGATGATTGCATTTCGTTTTTTCTTGCGTACAAGCGAAAAGCAGCATAGAACCGAGTACGAGATTAAAGATCCAGTTTAATGTTTTCATTGTCGAGTTCATAACAAAGTGTTGCTCTTTTTAAACCAAAAATGCGCCCATCTTTGGCTTCATAATTATTATATAATGTTCCATTTTCTCTCCATGATCGTTGCATGCCCTCTTCCTGCCCATTGACCAGATTTCTTTCTTTAAAAATGGCTCCGCTTTTATACCATTGTTTTTGCATACCTTGAGAGACACCATCTTCGAAGTTGGATTCGGAGCGAAGGTTTCCATTGGGCCACCAACTACGTGTATATCCATCTTTTTTTCCAGCAAGGTATGGACTTTCATAGCTGATCTGTCCGTTTTCAAACCATTTCTTACTATAGCCATGCTTCTTGCCGGCTTCAAAGGAATCCCTTTGTGCTATTATACCATTTTGATGATACTTAACGGAAACCCCAGAAAAAGGCTTGCCCTTATAATAGACAAGTCCTTTTTCGGGTACCAGCACAATTGAATCTTGATGAATGACCTTGTAGGAGGTACTTTTTACAGTATGTACCTGATCAAGCTCGCAAGCGATCAATACCATCAAGACTCCTATTACAAAGACTTGTAGTCTATTGAATTGCATTCGGTGTACCTTGTAAATCTCCTGGGAAAATAATGTAATAATCTCCTAGAAATGTTTCATTTTGAATATGGTAGTGATATTCTCCGTCTGGATTGTGGGGTGTTGGTCCGAAATGACCGCCTGATTCATCCAAATCGGTGGGGTAATTACCATCATAATCTCTACGACCATAGATGAAGAATCCATCGGACATGATACCTATTAAATGGTTGTCGTCATCGGACCAAGCTTTTGGCTCTAAATGGTAGTGATAACTTTGTGGACCGGTATGCGCTCCATTGTAATCTAAAGAAACCACCGCATTATCCAAAGGTACATTCGGTCCTTCTTCGTCATTATAGATCATGGCTCCACTGATGGCCATACCAATTGGACCTAATCCAGTGGCACTGGAAGAAGTCGCTTTTTCAGGTTGAGTAGGTATCCTCAAGGTGAAAGATCCATTGAAGTCATCTATGTTTCCTGGAGCCATTTGGTCAAATGTCGTGGCTGTAGGAGCAATAAATAGCGGGTGGTCTACATCCGCTGCTGGCGTTGTATGAGGCCCCATTGGACCGTCTAGGGTTCGCTCGGTGGTGTTGGACCAATACGGTGACGTGTGATTTGGCCATCCGTTCGATTCAATGACCACTTGATTGCCATCTAGATAAATGTTGAAATTGTCGGTGTCAAATTCTGCAAATGCCGCATGCAGTGTATTACTACCTCCAGTATCATCTGTATCGGAGTCATTGTCGACATATCCTTGTGGTTGATCACAGGCATCTTGACTCACATCAGGATTGCCAAGGCCGTCGCCATCGGCGTCTTGATACCAAGTCGTTTCTGTGCAGAGAACATTATCCTTGCAAGATGAGAATAGCAGGGTGATTGTGAATAGGGAAAGGAATAAGCGTGGTGAAATAATCTTCATTTTAATCAAATTGTTAAATATTAAATGCTGATATATTAGACGATAGGTTATTCAGAATCCTTCGGGTTAAAGAATATTTCTGTAATTTTTTTAGGATAATGCTTAAAGTTAGAATAGGAGTCGTATCCAAATCATAAAAGTTGGATCAATAGCAAGCGCTTCTCAATCAATTGATTATCTTTCCGATGAAACGAAGATGTATAATGAAAACGAATGCTTTAATCGACTTTATCCAAGACAAGGTACGCTTGGATGCGGAGCTTATTGAAACGATTCATTCGGTCTGTCATATTGATAGTTGGAAGAAAGGAAAGTTATTAATACGAAGTGGAAAAAGAGCTCGACATGTCTACTTGATCCAAAAGGGCTCTGCACGGACCTTTTATTATCATGATGGAAAAGAAGTGACCTCTTGGATATATAGCGAAGGCCAATTGGTCACTGCTTGGAGCAGTTTTTATACGGGCATGATTTCTTCGGAAAATACGGAATTAACCGAAGATTCGACCGTCGTTTCTATTTCTTTTGAGCAATTGCAATTACTCTATAAAAACTATCCCAAAATGCAGGAGTTTGGCCGCTTAATGGTGGAAGAGCAATTGGTTTTTATCGACTACTTTTATAAGGGGTTTATGTTTATGACGGCCAAAGAAAAATACGAGCTATTACTGTCTTATTTTCCCGAGGTGACCTTACGAGTAAATCTAGGGCATATCGCCTCGTTTTTAGGTATCTCTCAAGAAACACTCAGTCGAATTCGGAAAATGCCAGCAAGAAAATGAATGCTTTACTTTTTATGATCTATGTCAAAAATAGATGAGCACTAGAGCATTAATTTTGATAAATTTCAACGAACGAATACGTTTTCTATGACTGCTTCAACCATACAAAAGAAAATCTCTTGGAGAACCATTTTAGGACTCATCATGATTTATTTGTCCATGTTATTGAATTGGCAGTGGTTGTGGGGAGTCTTATTTTTACTATGGCTAATTCCAGATATAAAATCAGGGGTCACCTATTTTATGGAACCGGTTCATAAAAAGGATACACCTGTTTTGTATTGGATCATTATTATCAGTTGGGCATTGATGAGTCTTTACTGTATGGCCTATTTAGTATTTCCTTCTTGGAGCAATTATTAAAACATCTTGAAAAAAAACTTGGGTTTCTACATCTTTTGATCTAGGTCAAAAAGTGAAGCCTACATCGATCGTAACTTTGACTTAGCAGATATACGATCAGCAGTGATTTATCTAAAGCAGCGATATGAAAATTTGGATATTTTGTGTACTTCTCTTCCTCATGATTTCTTGTCGACAAGAACAGCATGAGTTATTTGGTGATTGGACAGTGGAAAGTACCTTTTACCAATCTTCCTGCCGTATTTTTGAAGAAAATCATGCCATAAAAGGATTGGTGCTTTACTACAATGATGGAACGACGAGTTTTAGCTATCCTGAAGGTAAAAGCTATTATCTATTTGAGAACTTAAAGAGAAAGAAAAATATATATGTTGATGGTATGACCGGTGCCACAGCAAAAAAAACAGGAAATAATGCGCTTCAATTAGAAGTTAAATCCAAAGATACACTATTGATGACCAATTATATTATGGGCCAAGCCTTGACAGAGATTTGGACTAGAATAAAATAACAAACCTTAAAATAGGGAGAAATGTATAGAAGAATGAATTTGAAAAGGCCACTGCCATGGATGGCTATCGTGTTGATGATCTGCTTTATTCAAAGTTGCGATATTGAGATTCGAAATATTGCGGAAGACCCGAATATGCCGAACACGCCAGTGACTTCTGGAAAGGTTGAACCGATTGATATACATGAAAAAGGATTTGATCTATTAGATAATATGCAAGGTCATTGGATTGGTGCCAATCGAGTTATTGCCGATGATTGGGATTGGTTTGCCTTCGATTACCGACCTATCTCGGCATCTCATATATTTGGGATTTTTGAAGGCGGTTCTTTGGGAAATTTGTTCACTTCATTTTTCGTGACGGATTACAAGGATACTAGAACCATTATGGCTCGAAATGGTGGATTATTAAATGGAATTTATCGTACGAGTTATTTCGTTTTAGATAGTGTCGAGTATGAAAATAATTCCTCCTTTTATCGATTGGTAGATGCAGAAGGTGGTACCAATACCATGTGGATGGAACTCCGATTTGTAGAAGATAGTCTTTATTTTAACGCCTACACCAGTGGACTCGGACAGCGACTTCCGACCAGACATATGACCTTTCGAGCTAAAAAGGAACACCTCCAATTGGCCGATGCGGCTGCTAATGATGTCGGATTTCCTACAAGAGACATGGCCTGGGATTTTTCAGATGGCTTCAATCAGGCACATATTCAAGCGGCCGATGGAGCAAAATCGGCTACTTTCTTGGCCCAAGATATCAATAAAGATGTGTTTCAGCTAGCACAAGAGTCTGGTGATCCATGGACAATTGAAGAAATCCCATACTTGGGCTACTTGCATTTGGATATTAAAACGCATGCGGAAATCGATGATGCTAATTTATTGGTTTATTTATCCATCGACCCTCTAACGGACGAGTTTGGTTACTTTACAAATCTAGAAGCCTTTAATACGATTTTATTGTTCTCTGATTTAATTCCCGAACACGATCAATTTTTAATCAGCTATTTACATCCGGGTAGCTATTATGTCAATGTAACGGCCGATCTTGATGGAGATGGCCTTCCTTCTACTGGAGATTATACCCATGCGCCAATCGAGATTACAATTGAGCCAGGCTCCTTTAATAATCAATTAAAAATCGATGATATTACCGTCCAAAACTAAGGACTTTAGAACATCGATTTATTTAAAGAACTATTAAATTGTATAACAATGAAAAATTATATGCTAATCGTTGGAATGATCTTGGCAAGCATGATGGCCTGTACAAAGGCGGTAATTATAGAAACGGATCCTACAGATCCCGATGGTCCTATTAGCTATACCAATCATATTCAGACAATTATGCTGAATAATTGTGTAACCTGTCACAGTGGAGCCTTACCCGCTGCAGGATTGGATCTAACCAATTATCAAAACGTTCGATCGGCTTCTGAGTCTGGCAATTTATTGCATCGAGTAGAAGATGGTGTTAATCCCATGCCACCGGCAGGATTGATCAGTTCAGATCTCCGAAGTCAAATTGCTCAATGGGCTCAGGAAGGATTTCCAGAAAATTAAGTGGATTGAGCTTTTTTAAATGAACATTGAATGTGAAAATGATGAAATTAAATACTAGGATTAAACCGATTCAGGTCATAATGATCGTATTCCTGCTCTCACTGATACCGCTGGCCCTTCAAGCACAGCAACAGGGATCAGTCTCAAATACGGAAGATGCTGAGGGAAGGAACATGCAACGAATTGCTAATATGCAGTCAAGTCATGTGCTAGAGGAAGGAGCTATAGAACTTTCGGTAGCACATCGCTTTGGCTCATTTCAAGATGATGTATCGGATTACTTTAAGTGGAATAATTCAAGCTCCAATATTCAGGTGATTTATGGAATTTGGGATGGATGCCAGATTAGTTTGGGAGGAGAAACTTTCAGAAATACCTTGGTCGGATCTGCCAAAATTGCGTTGATCAAGCAATCTGAAAATTTTCCAGTCGATATGACCTTGTATGGAACGATGAATGTAAATAATGAACTGGAACGAAGTCGCTACCCGAATATGAAATATCCGGATCGATTGAGTTATACCACACAACTGTTGATTTCTAGACAATTTACCTCTTATTTTTCAATGACTCTAGCTCCGGCCTACGTTCGACAAAATTTGGTCTTTGAACATCAGCAACAGCATGATCAGTATGCGCTTGGTCTTGGCTCTCAGTTATTTTTAACAAAAAATATATCCTTCAATTGGGATTATATCTGGCACACCAATCGCTATACACAATCTGTCTATCGTGATGCTTTTTCGGCAGGAATGGATTGGTGGAGTGGCCCCTATGTCCTTCAGCTCATCTTATCCAATGGACAAGCTATCAATGAGCCTGCTCTTATGTCAAATGCAGAAGGAGATTGGTATACAGGGGATATCTATGCAGGACTTGGATTCAGTGCAATTTTTTAATCATTTTACCATTTAAAGAATCGGATATATGAACAAGAACGCTAGCATGCCTATCCTTCCTGTGGAAGCCTACACATCACAAGAATGGTTTGAAGAAGAGCAAACCGTTCTATTTGGCAATACTTGGCAATTTGCCGGATTGGCGGAAGATATTCAAGATCCTGGTGATTATTTGACGGTACAATGTGGACATCAAAATATCGTCATTGTCAAGGGCCGGGATCAGCGCCTTCGGGCTTTTCACAATCTGTGTCGTCATCGAGGAACACAGTTACTACGGGCCGTAGGTAAAAAGCAGAAGGCTTTGACTTGTCCGTATCACGATTGGACTTATGATCTAAATGGACAGCTCATCAGCGTGCCCGAAAAAGATAAAGAATTTCCAGATTTGGCCTTGGACAGCATTTGTTTACATAAGGCTTCTGTAGATATCTGGAGAGGAATGCTGTGGGTACATCCTCGTCCAGATGCAGATGCGATCACCAAATGGTTTCAAGGAGTAGAAGCCCAACTAGGTCCTCATCAGGTTGAGCGATTGATAGAATATCCCGATAGTCGATTAGAAAAGGTCATTCAAGCCAACTGGAAGATTGTAGCTGAAAATTTCATGGATGTATATCATTTAGCACATTTGCATTCCAATACCTTACATATGTACGATCACGCAAAAGCATCCTTTGGATTTGTGGGTGATCATTATGTGTTTTGGGAGCCTCATGCCAAAAAGTATGGAGAAAACCTAGATGCCCTCATGCCCTTTAAGAGAATTGCTGAGATGACAGACCAACATCTCGGAGCATACGTTCCCTGGTTATTTCCTAATTTCGGATTGTCCGAGACGGAATCAAGTTGGAGCACTTTTCATGCGATTCCCTTGGCACCAGATAAAACAAAAGTGATTATTCGATCTAAATTGGAGCCCATGACCAATTGGGAGTTTACGAAACAACAGATGAAATCCAATATGTCTTGGCATGGAATTATGGGCGGGAAAACAAAGTACGGGGACAAACCAGATCCTCAGTCTGAAGACCCGATGGTCTGGAACGATTTTATGGAAGAGGATGTCTACGTATGTGAACAGCAGCAGAAATCATTGAAAAATCCATTGTTTAATGTGACACATACAGCAAAACTAGGCGAAAGCACCGTGCGTAACTTTCAATCTATTATAGCGCGTTGGATGCAACATGCGGAACCTTCGAATTAAACGGAATGGAAACATTATTTCATACATTAAAAATCATAGGATTGGAGCATCCCATTCCGGATGCAACCACCTTGACCTTTGCTTTACCGGAACATTTAAGGGAAGAATTTCGATTTTATCCAGGACAACATATCGTTCTGCGCCATACAATCAAAGGACAGGAAATAAGGAGAACGTATTCACTTCACAATACTCCCTTACACCAATCGTCGCTTCAAATAACGGCTAAACGAGTAGCGGGAGGATTGATGTCCAATTTTATTGCGGATCAATTGAAAGTAGGGGATACGATGGACCTGATGCGTCCACAAGGTAGATTTTACGCCAATGTAGAAGCAGATGATTATAAGAGTTATTTCATGTTTGCGGCAGGCAGTGGGATTACCCCAATCTTCTCTATGATACAGACCATATTGACAGTATCTCCTTTAAGTAAGGTCTATTTATTGTACGGCAATACGAATCAAGATACTATATTATTTAAGGAATCCTTGCATCTGCTAGCGGAGCAGAACGGAGATAGATTTCAGATGGTGCATACATTGAGTGCACCAAAAGTATGGAGTACCTGGAAACCATGGAAGGGGAGGACAGGACGTCTGGATGCGGAAGCAGTACGCTGGTTCATTAGCGAACATCCTCCGATTGCACAACAAACGGAATATTATATCTGTGGTCCTGGAACGATGAATCAAACGATTCGGAAAACATTGATGGAGTGGCAGATTCCGAAGGAATTAATACACGTCGAGCAATTTGGTCAACTGGAGCAGGAAAAGGAGCGGGATATAGCGGTGGTTCCTGATGCCCAGTTACGGGCACAGGTACATGGAAAAAGCTATGAGCTCATCGTTCCAGAGAATAAAACCATACTACAAGTGTTGAAAGAAGCAGAGGCTGAACCGCCCTATTCTTGCGAGAGTGGGGTTTGTGGCACCTGTGTGGCGAGGCTTACAGAAGGAAAAGCGCAAATGAAGGTATGTATGGCTTTGGAGGAAGAAGACATCAAGAATAATAAAATCTTGACTTGTCAAGCATTACCGGTTACAAGAAAGTTATTGGTGGAGTTTTGAGGGGCGTTTAAACAAAAAAAGCAAAGCCGTGCATAACACATAACTTTGCTTTTTGTACCCTCGGAGGGAATCGAACCCTCACTCCCGAAGGAACTGGATTTTGAATCCAGCGCGTCTACCAATTCCGCCACAAGGGCAGGTACTTTTTCAGTGGACCGCAAATATAATTTTTATCCTCAATATTTCAATTACTTCTGAAAATAGTTCGCAATATTTCTTTATGCGGAATCAATTCCGATGGATATCGAAGGATGTATTCTTTTTTCAATAGGGGCGAGTCAGCAAGGTATACTGGTGGATACCTTGCTGTCGAGCTATGCGCTGTTTCACTAAGTTCATCCCTACGGGACCCGCACGCCCTTTCAGGACGTCGGGCAGCTACTATCTCTCTCGCAGTAAGATCAGACAAGACTATTTGATCAGGGATATCTTGGGTAAACTTCTATTCAATGTAAGTTTTATGAGCCGTAGATTATTTATCGTCTATCTAGTCATTTTGTTTGCAGGGCTTTCATGCGAAAACGGGCTAGTGCCTTGCACACAAAACACCTGACACACTGATCGAGTAAACGAAGGGTAGAATTGTGGTGATAGGATGCGTAGCAATCACGTGGCAGAAACCGTAAGTATGAAAAGCGATGTTGGGTGATCTCTATACGAGTTCGTGCCAGGTCTACTTTTTGGAGATCATAAAGTAAAGAATAAAAGTGTTTAAGGAAAATACTCTACTTCTTAATGAACCTAATCAGAAAAGCTCCGACGTGCGCATGTTGATTCATCATCTAGC
>JAHDFB010000089.1 GCA_020628475.1 Saprospiraceae bacterium
TCGAAGGACCGATGTCCGCAGGACGGAGCGCAGCGAACTCCTGGAATAGCCTGGTCACTAGCCTGAAAGGATAGTGAATCCCCCTATGAAAACTAAACCGTATCTCGATTCCGAACGCGCCAAATACTGATGAGCATACGAATGGGAAATAGCACTGAACAAATGACACTGGTCACGCCAAAAAAGAAATATTGTGAACGAATATACTTGCCCAATGCACTTAATGAGTCCGGTTGTAAATGTCCTAAAAAGGCTTCGTAACCATTTTCGTCCATGAGACGTTGAAATTCGGATATCCCATCAATCAAGAGGACCGCAACGGGAACGGCAGTGGCTAGAACGATGATCTTGAAAACCAAGGAACGCGCGAAAGGCGTGTACTTGAATAAAAAAATGTAGCGCGTGTAGCTAATCGCTAAAATGATGTATATACTATTGTATATGTAAAATGGATAATTTTCCACACGGCTGAATATTGGTAGTAATACGACAATCCAGGCAATGAGGGTAAACAACCACCAGATGATTTCTAATTTCCAAATGCTTGATTTGTTTTTATCCACCTTTTTTTTGTGCAAA
Organism: Saprospiraceae bacterium; assembly: GCA_020628475.1. Classification (GTDB taxonomy): domain Bacteria; phylum Bacteroidota; class Bacteroidia; order Chitinophagales; family Saprospiraceae; genus JAHDFB01. The sequence continues at coordinate 580 of JAHDFB010000089.1, forward strand.
AGTAATCAATCCGCTGTGAGAAATAGTTTGTTGAAATAGAAACCTTTTGCATTTTGATTTATTTTAGCTCTGTGGCTACAAGAAAAAAATGGAACAATGAGTTAGACGCGGGTGAACAGTGGTTTAAATCGAAGGGTTGGACCTTGTTTACTTTTCAACGACAAGCTTGGCAGGCTTATCATCAGGGTGAAAGTGGCATGATCAATGCGCCGACAGGGAGTGGAAAAACCTATTCCTTACTGATGCCTTTACTGTTGACTCATGGTGCCGAGAAGACCAAAGGTCTGAAGGCCATATGGGTGAGCCCCATTCGAGCACTGACGAAGGAAATTAAGAAATCTGCAGAACGAGCTATTGAAGGTTTGGGTATGACTTGGCGTGTGGAGATTCGATCAGGAGATACCACATCTACCAATCGAGCCAAGCAATTGAAGAATCCTCCCGATATACTAATCACGACGCCTGAGAGTATCCATGTTATTTTCGCTACGAAAGGATATCGCCGATTTTTTAAACATTTGAAAGCAGTCGTCGTGGACGAATGGCATGAATTGATAGGTAGTAAACGTGGCGTGCAAGTGGAGTTGGCCCTGTCAAGATTTAAGGCAATCAATGCGAAGTTAAGAATTTGGGGTATTTCGGCGACCATCGGAAACATGGAACAATCGATGCAGGTTTTGCTCGGTGTAGATCAGGCAGAAAAGGGGGTGTTGATTCGCAGTTCGATTAAGAAACAAATCGAAGTGATCACGATCAAACCGGATGAGATCGAAAAATTTCCTTGGGCGGGACATCTTGGAATCCGCATGATCGACAAGTTGATTCCGATTATTAAAAATAGCCGATCCACCCTGATTTTTATCAATACTAGAGCACTGTGTGAAATTTGGTATCAGAAGATTTTGGATGTGGCGCCAGAATTGGCAGGTATTATTGCTATGCATCACGGGTCGATTGCACGCCACTTACGTGAATGGGTGGAAAACGCATTGCATGATGAAACGATCAAGGCGGTTTGTTGCACATCTAGTTTGGATCTAGGAGTAGATTTCAGACCAGTAGAAACCATCGTTCAAATCGGTAGTCCGAAGGGCGTCGCTCGTTTTTTACAACGAGCTGGACGATCGGGACACCAACCAGGTGCCCTGAGTAAAATTTATTTTTTACCAACGCATGCACTTGAATTGGTGGAAGCGGCTGCTTTACGGAAAGCCATCGAAATAGGAGAGGTAGAGGAACGTATTCCGTATATCCGCTCCTTTGATGTGTTGATTCAGTATTTGATGTCATTGGCGGTGTCCGATGGATTTCGCGAAGAACAGGTTTTTGAAGAAATCAGACAGAGCTTTTCCTATCAATCCATATCGCAAGAGGAATGGCAGTGGATATTGGCGTTTTTAGTTCATGGAGGACGATCTCTGCAATCCTATGATGAATACAAGAAAGTGGTGATAGAGGATGATTTGTATATCGTGCATGATCGGAGAATCAAATTGAGACATAAAATGAGTATCGGGACGATTACTAGTAGTGCATCCTTGCAAATCAAGTTTATGAGCGGTAAGCGAGTAGGTACTGTAGAGGAATGGTTTGCGGGGCAATTATCTCCTGGCGATGTATTTTGGTTTAGTGGACGAAGTTTGGAATTCGTCCGCATCAAAGAGATGACCGTTTTAGTCAAAAAGACCACCAAAAAAACAGGTCGTGTTCCTTCTTTTATGGGTGGTCGCATGCCTTTGTCGAGTAATTTGACGGAGGTTCTACGGCAAGAATACACGAGTTATTATGATGACGAAACGGATCAGCAAGAAGAGCTCCAATTGCTTAAACCACTGTTTGAGCAACAAAAATTGTGGTCCCATATTCCGAGACAAGATGAGTTGTTGATTGAGTATTTTGAAGATAAAGAAGGTTCTCACTTGGTACTCTATCCATTTGAGGGGCGTTATGTACATGAAGGTTTGGGCGTGTTGTTGGCAAAAAGAATAGGAGATCTAATTCCTATCAGTTTTACCATTGCTATGAATGATTATGGGGTTGAATTATTATCGGATCAATCATTGGATCTGAGTTTAATCAACAAAGAATTGTTTCATTCAAGGGATTTGGAATTACATATTCAAGGCAGCATCAATGCCGCCGAGATGGCTCGACGTCAATTCCGAGATATTGCAAGAATATCAGGTCTAATATTTACGGGCTATCCGGGAAAAATTAAAAAAGAACGTCATTTACAATCTTCTTCGCAATTGCTTTTCGATGTTTTTGCTCAATACGAACCCGATAATTTACTCTATCAGCAAACCTTTGATGAAGTGATGACTTTTCAATTAGAAGAAGCGAGAATGCGTAGAGCATTGGAACGAATCCAGGCAAGTCGATTGATTATCCGAGAACCGGGACGAGCGACACCGTTTGCATTCCCATTGATCGTCGATCGATTGCGAGCAAGAATGAGTTCTGAACGATTGGAAGATCGGATTAAAAAAATGACATTACAGTTAGAATCCGACTAAATTCCTTACCGTTAAAAATCGGGTGTAAAGCACCGAAATATGTGCTGCTTCTTATTGGGTTCCTTAAGAAAGTTAAACTATTCTTAATAAAGTAACTGCATCGAAGTTTATATCGTCAAACAATAAATTGTTAACGAGTTTGAAAACATAAAAACAAGCTCAACTCCTAAAAATTTATTGTTATGAAAAAGCTTACTTATTTATTCGCAGCATTTCTTTTTCTAGCATCTTGTACGTCAGTGAATAAGCTGGTAGAAAAGGGAGATTATCATGGAGCCATTTTATTGGCTATTAAGAAATTAGAAGGAAAAAAGAACAAGAAGACGAAGCATGTGCAGGGTCTTGAAGAGGCGTTTGCTAAGATGAATGCCAAAGACTTGAGAGTGGCAAAGCATTTGCTGAATCAGAATCGTTCGTCGAACTGGGATGATATATTTGATATCTACTCTGCTATTGATGAGCGTCAGGAGTCTATAGAGCCATTGTTGCCATTAGTCAGTAAGGATGGTTATCGAGCAAAATTTACCTTCATCAATGTTTCAGGATTATTGAATGAGGCGGCTGAAAAAGCGGCAGCATATGAATACAATAAAGCTAACGAATTACTAGAGTTAGGTAAAGCTGGAGACAAAGATGCCGCACGACGAGCACATACTCATTTTGTAAAGACAAAGCGATATTTTAATGATTATAAATCTGCTCGTAGTTTGGCGAAAGAAGCTCTTTATTTTGGTAAAACTAGAGTATTGGTGACTGTCAAAAATAAATCGAATGCCATCATGCCTAAGGCTTTTGAAAGAGAAGTATTGGATATTCATGTTCGAGATTTGAATACAAAATGGACTGAATATTACGTAGGAAAAACGACTCATCCTATTGATGTAAGAGCCGTATTACGAATCGAATTTATGGATGTAAGTCCAGAGCGAGAAGTCGTCAGTCACTTTGAAAATGAGAAGCGCGTAAAGGATGGATGGGAGTATGTATTGGATGTAAATGGTAATGTGAAGAAAGATAGTTTAGGTAATGATATCAAACGTGATGTTTACCGAAATGTATACGCTCAGATTACAGAGATTCATAGAACAAAAGAAGCTTTTGTCCGAGGTAAGGTGGTGTACTTTGATAATTATACCGGAGAAAGATTCAAATCTCAGCCAGTTAATGTAACAGCGGTATTTGATGACTTTGCATGCCAGTTTAGAGGTGACAAGCGGGCATTACAGGATAAATATAGAAAGCGACTTAAAAAATACCCGGCTCCGTTCCCATCTGATTTCCAGTTGACGATGGATGCCGCGGAAAATTTGAAAGAAGCGTTGAAAACTGAAATAGACCGAGCAATCATCTAAAATAAGGTGTTCAGAATTGATTTGCCCAACAGATTTACAAGATTTGTTGGGCATTTTTTATGAAAACGGTTGGCACAAATGGTTAAGTTTCAAACTTCAAGAGGAAATTTAATATTTTGTTCTAGCTTTTTGTTTAATTTGCGGTCTCCATTTACACGGTGAGCATATCCAGAAAATGAAATTACCGTAAATTAGGATTTTAGTATGAGATTATTCAGTTTTTTTACGCAAGAGCTAGCGATCGATTTAGGAACTGCAAATACCTTGATTATTCAAGATGATGAAATCGTGGTGGATGAGCCGTCGATTGTAGCTATGGATCGCGTGACCGGAGAAGTCATTGCTGTCGGTAAGCGTGCCATGCAGATGCATGAAAAAACACATGAAAATATCAAAACGGTGAGACCCTTGAAAGATGGAGTAATCGCCGATTTCAAAGCAGCAGAAGCCTTGATCCAAGGTTTAATTGGTCTGATCGAAGATAAACGTCGATTTTTTACACATTTGAAGATGATGATCTGCATTCCTTCTGGTATTACAGAGGTGGAAAAAAGAGCTGTATTTGATTCTGCGGATCATGTGGATAGTAAAGAGACATATCTGATTTATGAACCAATGGCCGCGGCTTTGGGAATTGGATTGGATGTCGAAGAACCTATCGGGAATATGATCATCGATATAGGAGGTGGTACGACGGAGATTGCCGTTATTGCCTTATCCGGCATTGTCACGGACGAATCCATTCGAACTGCCGGTGATGAGTTTACCCACGAGATTGTGGAATACATGAAAAAGAACCACAATATTCTGATTGGAGAACGAACTGCTGAGAAGATTAAGATTGCTGTCGGTTCTGCGCTTCACGAATTAGATGACCCACCGGAGGATTTATCGGTAAATGGACGAGATTTGATTTCTGGAATTCCGAAACAGGTGATTACCACCTATAAAGAAACGGCGATTGCCTTGGATAAATCCATTTCTAAGATCGAGACCTCTATTCTTAGAGCCTTGGAACAAACTCCGCCCGAGCTATCTTCTGATATTTATAAAAGAGGTATTTATTTAACAGGTGGAGGTGCTTTATTACGTGGGCTTGATAAACGAATTTCAGCAAAGACCAAATTGAACGTTCACGTGGCAGAAGATCCATTAAAGGCTGTTGTAAAAGGAACGGGTTTGGCACTTCGCAATACGAAAAGGTATTCTTTCCTTATCGATAGAAGAAGTATATAAGCCGATTTAATTTTTCCTTCAAAGGGTATTGTGCGCTGTGAATATTGCTTAGATTAGTGGCACTATAATTGGCTATGATTCAGAACTTTCTATCCATTATTATAAAATATGGCAGCACATTTTTATTTGTGCTCATGGAATTGGTATGTTTCTATCTCATTATTAGCTATAATCAGACCCAAACAGAAATCTGGGCAAATTCTAGTAACATCATTTCAGGTTCCTTTTACGAGAAATACAATAATTTACGCTCTTTTGTCAACTTACGCGAGGAAAACAACGTACTAGCATTGGAAAATGCTCGATTGATGCGGGAGTTGGCCTCTGTACGGTTTGAAGAGCAGGAGGTTGATTCGACGATTGCTGCTCAATTTCAATTCATTCCTGCATTGGTCATCAATAATTCGATCAATACACTAAATAACCGAATAACCTTGAATAAAGGCTTAAATGATGGTATTAAAAAGGGGATGGGAGTCATCACACAAGAAGGGATAGTGGGGATAGTGGTCTATGCCTCTGATCATTTTTCAACAGTCAATAGCTTGTTGAATGTACAGACAAAAGTCAGTGGTTTAATTAAAAGAACCAAAACACTGGGCGATTTGAGTTGGAGGGGTAGAAACCCGGAGATCGTTTCTATGAACTCCGTACCGCAATACATCTCTGTTGAATTAGGGGATAGCATCATTACCAGTGGTTACTCTACTATGTTTCCTAAGGGACATCCCGTAGGTGTCGTAGGAAATTTTAAGGAAAATCCGAGAACGGGCTATTTTGATATAGATGTGCAATTAGCAGTGGATTTAGCCAGTATCACACAGGTATACGTCATTACCAATACGGTTTATGATGAGATTGAGCAATTTGAAAAAGAGAGTTTGGATGAATAGTGTAGTGCTCGTGAATTTGATCCGTTTTATCGTGATCATATTATTACAGGTTTTGATTTTTAAAGGGATTAATCTCAACTCAGGGAATTTCCAATATTTTCATATCCTGTTTTATCCAATTCTGATTATTCTCTTACCCTTTAGTCTCGCAAAGCCGTATCAGCTATTGATCGCTTTTGCCTTGGGTTTGATCGTGGATATATTTTATGATTCGCTCGGTGTCCATACTTCGGCGATTGTCTTTATGACTTATTGTCGATCCTTTGTCTTAAAATTTATCGAACCAAGAGGTGGCTACAATATCGAATCCCCTGGATTAGGAAACGCGGAGTTCCCATGGTTTGTCGGATACCTTGCTATAATGATGGGGCTCTTTTTGGTTTTTTATTTTTCTATGGAGGCCTTTTCGGCAGTCTATTTCTGGAGAATATTCCTCAACACCCTCTTCAGCTTTGTCTTATCGGTAGGACTTATTATTATTTATCAACTTATATTTAGAACGAAGTTATGAATGAGCGGTCCAATAGAAATAGAGAGATTCACATTCTTACGGTGATCTTTATAGCCTCGATGATCTTAGTCATTAAGGCCGCGTCGATTCAATTATTTAATAAAAAGTATAAGACAGCAGCAGAAAATGCTACGGTAAACAAAAAGATTTTGCACGCACCGAGAGGATTGATTTATGACCGAAATGGGCAATTATTGGTGGTCAATAAGCCTGCATACGATATCAAAGTGATTTACAATCAACTGGATCCTCAGATGGATACAACCTTGATTTGTGAGTTACTTCAAATTTCGAAGGAGAAATTCATCAACAACATTTCTAAGAATTTTAGAAGTGGTCGCTTTAGTAAATCGGTTCCTTATACCTTCTTGTCCAATTTAAATCCAGAACAATACGCCGCTTTTCAAGAACGGCTTTTCGAATTTCCTGGCTTTTATTCGGAACTGAGAAATGTACGGGCGTATCCTCATCAAAATGCAGCTCATGCGCTAGGATATGTAAGCGAGGTGTCTAGGAAAAATATTGAGGAAGACGATCGTTACACCCCTGGAGATTATATCGGTGTCAGCGGGATTGAAAGATCTTATGAAGAGCAGTTGCGCGGTGAAAAAGGCTTGGAATTGCTTTTAAAAAATAATTTAGGACGAGATGTAGGGCAACATGCCGATGGAAAATTGAATGTGGATCCAACCGAAGGCTTGGATTTGATTTCTTCCTTGGACTTGGAATTACAACAATATGGGGAAGCGCTATTCGGGAATAAGCTGGGTGGTGTGGTGGCGATCGAACCAGAAACGGGAGAGGTGCTGGCCATGATCAGTAGTAAAACCTATGATCCGAATGTCTTGTCCATCAATCAGAATCGAGGGAAGGCATTCAGTGCGCTACTCAACGATACGCTCAATAAACCTTTCTTGGATCGATCTGTGATGGCTAAATATCCCCCAGGGTCTATTATCAAACCTATACTTTCTTTGATCGCTCTACAAGAAGGTATTTGTGAAGCGGATCGAACGATTTATTGCAACGGAGAATACGCGGTCAATAGTAAAGGGTTTACACAGGGGTGTCACGTTCATCCGACGCCCTATAATATATCGATTGCCTTGCAGCATTCTTGTAACTCTTATTTTTATCAATTGATTCGAGAGCTGTTGGAGATCAATGGTTATTCAAAACCAGGGGAGGGCTTGGAACTGTTCAATAGTTATTTGAGAGCATTTGGTCTTGGCAATAAATTAGGAGTGGATGTTAGTCAAGAGAATAAAGGCTACATTCCTACACCCGCATTTTATGATAATCTTTACGACGATGTGGTGACTGGGTGGAAATCAACTTACGTATTAAGTTTGGGAATTGGGCAAGGGGAGTTGGAGTTGACTACTTTACAGATGGCCAATTTAGCGGCTGCAATAGCGAATCGCGGATATTTTATTACGCCGCATTTGATCAAGGGTTTTCGCAACAGCTCATTGGAAGAAGAGTCGATACACTTGGAGAAAAAACAAATTCCGATTGATCAGCAGCATTATGAGCCAGTTATTCAAGGAATGGAACAGGTAGTCACGGCGGGCACCGCTAGAAATGCAGCTGTTCCGGGTATTTCGATTTGCGGTAAAACGGGTACCTCTCAAAATCCGCATGGTAAGGATCATTCGGTATTTTTTGCATTTGCACCACGAGAAAATCCGAAAATAGCCATAGCCGTTTTTGTAGAAAACGTGGGTTGGGGAAGTGACTATGCAGCGCCGATAGCTGGGTTGATGATTGAAAAATACCTGAAGAGGGAGATTTCTCCACAGAAAAAATGGTTGGAGGATAGAATGTTTACATTGAACACTACAGAAAGTAATCCATAAATGAAAATATCTAGTATAGTTGCCGTGGCTTCGAATGGAGTCATCGGACATAACAATGATTTACCCTGGCGTTTGTCTGGTGATTTGAAATTTTTTAAAAAAACCACTTCTGGACATCATATCATCATGGGACGGAAAAATTTTCAATCGATTGGGCGTCCTTTACCCAAGCGTACGAATATAATATTGACTAGAAATCCATTTTTTATTGTGTCGAATTGCCTCATTGCACAGAGTATAGAAGAGGCATTGGAAATGGCTTATGATAATGGTGAAGAGGAAGTATTTATTATCGGTGGTGCTAAGATTTATGAGCAGACCATGGATATCATCGATCGATTATACTACACGGAGGTGCATGCTGAGCCGGAAGGGGATGTGTTTTTTCCAGAGGTCGATTGGAATCAATGGACATTGATTTCGGAGGAACATCTTCAAGCAGACGAACGCAATGATCACGATTACAGTTTTAAAATATTTGAGCGGCGTTAGGATATTTGGGGGATTGGCAAGTTCATACTTCACTTGCCACCGCGCTATTTCGGGGTTCGCCGAGCTCCGTGCTACGCACCAGTACTTCGTACTGCCCTGACTATCGCTATCCCTATGATTGAGAACTTACCTCAGAATTAAGAAAATTGAAATAAATCAAAACTACATGAAATCACTTGGTCTATTAGGAGGGACATCCTGGCATTCTACGATAGAATATTATCGGTATATAAATCAGTATGTCAATGAATTTCATGGAGATAATACGAATCCTCCTGTAATCGTATATACTTTAAATCAATCACGAATACACCATTTTCAAAGAGAATCCAATTGGGAAGGCATTGCCGAACTGATGATAAAGGCTGCCAGAAATCTTGAAAAAGCTGGAGCGGAAATGCTTATGTTTTGCGCCAATACCCCTCATAAAGTCTATAATACAGTACAGGATCGTATTGATACACCGATACTTCATATTTCTGATACAATTGCAGCTGCTATTCAAGCCGAAAATCTCAATAAAGTCTGTTTCTTGGGCACTAAATACTCCATGACGGGAGATTTTGTGACACAGAGAATAATGGATCATGGCATTGACGTGGTCGTTCCAAGCGATGAAAATACAATCGAATCATTGCATCGGATTATTCAAGAAGAACTGACCTATGGTCTTATCAATCCAAGATCTAAAGGCTATGTGATAAAATTGATCAACTCATTTATCGAAGATGGAGCTGAAGGCGTAATATTAGGATGTACGGAATTTCCATTAATGATCAAGGACGGGGATATTGAAATTCCTATTTTCAATACCACAAAAATCCATGCATTAGCTGGAGCAAAATTCACCTTAGATCAAAACCATTAAAACCAACTGGCTCCTAGGGATTCTCTAAATGGCCAAGGTACCATGGCTAATACAAGAATCAAGGCTATCAAATTAAATATAAAGACAGCCTTATATTTTTTGACTGTGTCTGCTGCTCGCTTCATTCGGCTATTTCCAATCGTGATAAGCACGATGGCAATAATCATCATTAGACTATGTTCCATCGTAAAGAATCGACGCACAGCATCTTTCATCATAGAAGCATCGAAGGAAACTTTAGGACTGATAAAAAACAAAATCAGACCCATTAATAACATGATGTGCGCACTGATTAAATTGAATTTAAAGAGCTTGGATAAACGGACGTTCCATTGACTGTCTTTGGATAAAAATTTCATGCCGCTTGCGATCACGGTTAGAACGAGTAATAGGAGAACGATCCATCTCCAGCCAGAATGCGCATGTAATAAACCTTCGTACATTGTTGTTGATTTTTGCGTGTAAATATAGAGTATACTATTTAGGTTTTATAATGACACCTAAGATTTCGAAATTTCTGGAGAATATTCTAGAAAAAAAA
>JAHDFB010000090.1 GCA_020628475.1 Saprospiraceae bacterium
TTTTACAAGGACTTGACCATTTTGTAATGTTCGATTCCAACTTCAATAAAGGCTTTGCCTTGTTTTTTGTAATCCATTGACTCATAGAATGCTACCGCTCCTTTTCTAGCATTTAACTCGATGTGCTGATACTGGCGATGCTTGGCCCAAGCTTCCGAAAATCGGACCATCTTTTTACCAATTCCCTGTCCTTGTAATTGTTCTGAAACGGCGACCTGACGCATTTTGAGTGTTTGATCGTCTACAACCTTAAATACTAGAATGGATTGAATGTGCTGCTGAGCATCAAATCCAGCGATGTGGTATTGATTCCATTCTTGCGCCAAGTCTTCTTCGGAAAACGCCAGTCCTAAAGGCTTTCTTAATAATTGATCGCGCAGTCTGATTGACTGATCGTAGGCCGGTGTTCCGAATTCAATTTCTAAAAACTGTGTATTCATTGTTTATTGTATGTGAGCAAGTCCTTCTGAAAAGTCATGTGCATCCAAGAAACCTTTTTCAAAAGCAAGTTCAAGATTTTTGTTGATATAACCGATTCTTCCTCGATTAATAATACGGGCATAGCCATTTTTGAATCCCCAAGCTAAAGGATAGGCTGGACGCATGACCGCGTTTCCTTCGCTATCTAAATATCCCCAGTATTCGCTAAACTGATAAGGTGCATATTCATCGGAGTAGGAGAATATCATGTCATATTCTGCCAAAGCGAGGTCCTGCCCTTGGTTGTTCATGACACCGTATTTCTTATTTTTCTTTACAATCCATTTAGACTCGCCTCCTTTTTTCACATCATCTGCATTGAATGCATGTAATTTTTTAAAGTTTTGATCGATGAGCATCCATTGTCCATCCTTTTGAACAGCTGCAATACCATCTTGAAAATCTGTTGCTTTTTCGTAGATCGGAGATTTTTTACTAAAGTCTTTAACCGATACAAACTGGTAGTTTTTGTCTTTTTTGAGTCGATAAATACCATCTACATTCTTGTAGATTTTGTCATACCCATCTTCCAAAGGTATCGCATATGCTCCTGATTGGTCAATCAAACCTGCTTTACCAAATTGATAGACGCGTGCATAACCTTGATCAAAGTTGCCGCATTTCTTGTAGAATGGTTGAATGACCCATTGGCCTTGAGGATCGATATAACCATAGTTTTCACCTTTTTTGGCTCTGGCTCGTTCGCTATTGAAATCAAAAATGAGGTCAAACGTATCTGGAAGGATCATTTTACCTTTCAGGTCAATAAATCCATATTGTTTGTCAAAATTTTGAATACGGGCAATCCCATCTTTGAAGGGGAAGGCTGCTCGATATTGATGTGGAATGACGGCTTCTCCTTGTTTATTGATGAAACCCCATTGCCCTTGATAATTCGCTATGGCTAATCCATCATTGAATGGTCTTAGATCATCGTATTTTTTTTCGATGACGATATTTCCTGCCGTATCGATATAGCCCCATTTATTGTCAGGACTTTCGTAATCTTCAAAGTATAGTTCTTTTTCCGGACGGGTATCTTGATTGGAAGCATCTTCTTGACAGCTACAAAATATGGCCAAGCTAAGAAGTATAAAACCAAAGATTTTTAAGTAGTTCATACCGGGAAGTTTGTAGCCAAAAGTACAGATTATATATTTATTTACAAGCCAATAGTTCTGATAATATTATGTTTCTTAAGAAGTGCCTTAGTCTTTTATGCATATAATTTATGTCGGATCTCTAGCTATTTTAAATTATCCTACTTTTGAGGGACTTTTATTGAAACATATACGTTTTACTGCTAGTATGATGCATAAATTTAAATTCCTTCTATTCCTAACCATCGCATTTCTTGGGTCGCATTCAACGGTTCAAGGACAGGAATGGATCAAAATGTACCACGATAGTCTTCAATTCAGTATCAAGAGTCCTGAAGCACTCATTGAAAAAGAGAATGAGGCCATGACAGAAGTGGGTAACCTGACGATTAATTCGTTTGGACTTCTTCCGAAAGAAGGTCACAATCTGCTCTATCAAGTGATGGTGATGAATTATCCATATGGTGCGTTGCCCCTGGATAGTGTTGAATTGAGGACCGTGATGTTGTATGAGTTGGTCGAGCAAAGTGCTTCAGCGAATGAAGCCGAGGTCGTATATAAACAAGAGGTGGAGTATTTTGGTCTTCAAGGTATGCAGTGGCGCGTGCATTCCGGAGCCGATATATCGATTAAGTCTAGAGCCTTTATATATAATGATCGAATTTATATTGTACAGGTTATGTCTAAGCGAACACAATCATTGAATAAAGATATTGACCGATTCTTGGATAGTTTTAAGATTTATACGGAGTTTTAGAGGGCTTCAAATTTCCTCGATTATATTTGATTTCATTTCAAATAAAGTGAAACGATCGTCGTTCTACTAGTAACTGCATAGCTGAACTACTTATTTATTTGACATGAAAGATATCATACTCTTATCCCTTTCTCTTTTTGTATTTTCTTGTTCTCTATTCCCGGAAACGGAGGATCGTTACGGCACTCAATTAGAATCTATCGAATTTTCCGATAGAGCTATGACATGGAACGAGGACTTTTTTTATGATTCCAATCGGATGACGACAATGAAGAGTTCTGACAAAATTTATGAACTGGTTTATGAGAAAGATCGCATAATAGAAATACGCTCGATAAAACAAGGAGCGTCAAGTGCCAATTCCAAAGACTCCATTTTGTATAATGAAAATGGGACTATCCAGGCAGTATACAATATGTCTCGAAATGCAGACAATAGATTCGTCACATTTAGGGTGAATAGCTTTGAATATGATTACCTTCAACAAATGGTTCAAAGATGGCATATTAAAATTTCCAGTCAAGATACCATATCCTCCAATAAATATTTTTGGAAAGGGAGTAATATAGATAAAGTTGAATATTATAATAGCAACAATGGATTGGAGTACACGAGTTTCTTCAACTACGATAATAAATTAAATTATAGAAGGCAGATTCCTACTGATTTACAAGATCCAATTTCTTGGAGTGAAAATAATGTTGTTAAAATTAAGTGGGAGGATCCGAGCGGAAGGATTAACATTGATTGTGCTTGTGAAACATGTCGGTTTGATTATACTTATAATTTAGATAATTACCCTGTTGAAATTGAAATGAATAACGGAACTAGCGCCCGTTTAAATTATCGCTAAAAACTAAAAATTTTAAATCTTTGGCTTCGACAAACTTCGATCGTACATGACGATACTTCCTGCTATCGATACATTCAGGCTGCGGATACTATTAAATTTTACCACGAGATGGCATTTGCTCAAGGCTTCTTTAGTGAGTCCATGATCTTCTGCACCCAATAAATAAACACAGCGTTTCGGATGGTGAAAGTCTTCTAAAGATGCGGCGTCTTCAGTAATTTCAATACCTACTAAACGAGCTCCTTTCGGTAGATTTTTATAGAATTCCTGAAAGTGCTCATAGTGATAATACGGAATTGATTTCACGGCATCATTGGTGTCCGTCGGATCTTTAGAATAGCGATGTCCAATGGTAAAAATAAAACTGGCCCCAAGATTTTGAGCAGAACGCCACAAGGAACCTAGATTTTGAGGTGACTTGCCGTTTTGAATGCCAATTCCAAAATATTCTTGAACAAAATTTTCTTGACTCATTGGATGCACGTACTTCTATTAGAAATGATATTCTAGGATTATCTTAGCAAAAAATGGCGTACCAGGTGTAAAATGAATTTCTTCAACCGCAATACTTTCCTGTTTCAATCGGGACTCCGTAGCAAATTGTGTTTCATTCCATTCTGTGTTGAACAAATTTTGAATTTGAAGTCCAAATCCGATGGCTCGCCAATTATACTTAACTGCTAAATCAGCTACCGTGTATCCTTCTGCTACAATGGAATTGTCCTCATTGGCCGGTCGATTATCCATATACCGAATATTGAATTGCGTACTCCAATTTTTCGGATATTGAATATTGATACCACTGACAAAGGTAAAGTCGGGTGCCAAAGGAATAAAATCTTCTCCCTGATTTTCTTCGATGGAGCGAGCATGCGTATAGTTCGCATCAAGATTCCAATACAACCAGGAGTATGGTTGGTATCGATAACTGATTTCAATTCCCTGTCTTCTGGTTTGACCACTTGCTTCAACAATACCAGCATCGCCTACGTAGACAAATTCTTGCTCCAAATACAAATACCAAACGGCCATATTTAAGAGCATATTGGAATTGGGTTTCCATATATAACCAAGGTCGGCTCCATAGGCAGCGGGTAGGGTATTCTCCGCTTCCTGAAAAGCCACAAATCGACTGTCATTGGAGTGAAATCCTTTACCCATATTGAAATACCATTGCATGCTGGTCGACGGCTGGAAACGAACGGTCATTTTTGGACTAAGTATACCTTGATCTGATCGCAAAGGCCGATATGTCGGATGTAAATCATCCAGATAAAAAAAATTAAAATAATCATATCGTAGTGCCGGATGAAAGGACCATTTATTATATCGGATATCCGCTCCAACATAGGATGCAAGGTTGTTTTCATCAACTTGTCCCAGTTGGATTTGTTCGATCGTTTCTTTTCGATTGGCGGTATGAGAAAGTTCGTTATCTCGCACGCGGTCTGATCGTATTTCGAGACCTGCTTTCCATTCACCTTGTATACCTTGTCTTTGAAATTGCTTGGTATATTGACTATTCCATCCATAAATCTGTCGTTGCTCCTTCTGTCGGATTTGATCTCCTCGAATAGAGTCCATTAGGAAGAAAGTGAAATTTGAATATAGCTCAAAATCATATTGACTGATATAAAGACTGCTTTTGATCTGTGTATTTTCATCCAAAGATTTCTGATACTGCATCAATATATTGGTCCGTGCGGTAGATCCACCTTCCGTATCATCAATAGCACCAAAACGCGAGATTCTGTTATCGAGCACTGCTCGAACTGGAATTTGTCCAGATGCATCCCAAGAACTTTGGAAATGAGATGCCAAGACAGAAATACTTTCTCGATCTGAAAGAAGTCCCGTGTACTTGGCCATGACATTGATTCGATTGAAGTCTTGAGGGCTTTCAAAAGGGCCATTGGTTGAAATATATTCGGAGGCCACATAGGCCTTGTTTTTGGTCGTGTTTAGAACATCCAATAGAGCCAACATTCGATAACTATCAAATTGTCCGGCTTCCAGTTTTAAAAGATTATCATCCAGTTTTTGCTTGGTATTGAATTGTACATAACCAGCCGTATTGAAGTTTCCTTGATCTTCATAATACAGGCCTTTTCCAAAATCCACTTTTTCGATGGTTTCCGGGATGACAAAATGTAAATCGGAGTATCCTTGTCCATGCGCATGCGAAACCATATTGACAGGCAGTCCATCTACACTTAATCGAATATCCGTACCATGATCGATGTCAAATCCTCTCAAAAATATTTGTTCTGCCTTGCCACCACCAGCATGTTGTCCAATAAACAATCCCGGAACCGTTCGGAGCACATCTTGGGATGAATTCACGGGAATGATCCCGATATCAATATCAGAGATCAGATTATAGCTATTGACTTCTGGGGATATGACGACGGCATCCAAATCAATTGTCTTAGCATATAGGACCATATGTAACACTGATGCCACATCGTCCACCACGATCCATGCACTTTGATAATTGATGTGTGAAAATTGTAAAGAATCCCCCACATGTACATGCTCTACAATAAAATTTCCCGCTTCATCTGAGTGATAGTGATGATCAGAGGTTTTATTGAGAATATGTGCTCCCTGAATGGCCTGTTGAAATTGATTTGTAATCACTCCACGGAGTGTTTGTCCATGTACAGAGACGGTGAATAATACAAAAAGGAAGATGAATAGTCTGCTTCGCATCTTAAGCTGTCAATTGAAGTTTTACGCGTTCCACGCAATCCGCAATCATTTCTAGACATCGATCGATGGTGGATCGATGGGTTCGAAAACTCAATATAGCCGCTCGAATCCATTCTTCACCTTGTAGATTGGTGGAGGATAAAAAGACACGGCCATCTTTATGAATTTCTTGCGTGAGTTGTTTGTTAAATAGGTTGAGATCGATGTCGGTATCCGCGTATCGATAAAGCACGACCGATAAATCAGGTTTAGGACCGACTTCAAAACCGAGTTTTTGAATTTCTCTATAAAAATATTGAGCTAGGTAGTATTTTTCTGCTAGGGCCGCTTTGAAAGGAGCAATCCCGAATAGTCGCAACGGTAACCAAAGGCGCAAACCTCTATAATGTTTGGTCAATTCAGGAGAAAGATCAGCTGGAGAAAGATCACTGAAGCGTTCCTGGGCATCCTGCATATAACTGGCTTTATAAAAATGGCTCTGATACATGGCTTCCACATCTTTGATCAGTATAACACCTAGGCCGTACGATAAGAATAAGCCTTTATGCGGATCGATGGCAACCGAGTCGGCACGTTCTATTCCTTGAAAGCGATCTTTCAGTTCATCTACCAAAATGAAAAAGCCACCATATGCTCCGTCCACATGTAGCCAACAATCGTACGCCTCACTGAGATCCGCAATAGGATCCAAAGGATCAACAGCTCCCGCGTCCGTGGTACCCGCCGAGGCCACAATCAGAAATGGACGTAATCCATCCGATGTATCTTGTTTTAGCTGCTTTTCCAGTGCTTTTACATCCATGCGGTACTGCGCATCCATGTCGATATAGCGTATTATGACCTCGTCCAAGCCTGCTATTCGAAGTGCTTTCTGGACACAGTGATGCGTTTGAGCGGTTAGATAGACCACACTTTGATCGACCATCTTGGATCGAATAGCTTTCTTATCTCGAGCAGTACAGATTGCAATCAGATTAGCGATGGATCCTCCTGAGCAAAGGTTTCCATGCGCGCTTTCGGGAAATCCGATCAAGGAACACATCCATTGGATCAGTTTATTTTCCAGACGAACTGCTCCAGGGCCACCAAAAAAGATACCGGCATATCGATTGGTGATCGCCGCCAGATAGTCACCAATGGCGGTAGGGTAGATACCTCCACCAGGTATATAACCAACATGTCCTCCCGAAGCTGGATTGAGTCCGATAGAATCTACCTCTTCTTTTAAGAACTGCAAGGCCTCCTTCATATCGACAGTTGTGTTGAAATCAACATTGTCAAAAGGATTGTCACGTTGATAACCATCTACGAAAGCATGATCGTCTTCGAGCGCGTCAATAAAGGACCCCGCATATTCTGTGACCTGTTTCATCCAATCATTGCGCTGCACTTCAGATGGCTCGAGCACGGACGATTGGGCTTCAAAATCTCGTAATTTATCTTCTATACTGGACATATGGAGTAGTTGTGGTTGGTTGAATTATGGGAAACGAGGAATGTCATCAAAATTTGGTCGTCGTTTTTCAAGAAAGGCATTTCTACCTTCTTCCGCCTCTTTGGTCATATAGGCTAGTCGGGTTGTTTCTCCTGCAAATACCTGTTGTCCGATGAGACCATCGTCGATCATATTGAAAGCGTATTTCAACATTTTGATAGCTGTCGGAGACTTCCACAGAATCTCGTGTGCCATATCATAAGCCACTCGATCGAGATCCTCATGAGGGACTACTTGATTGACCATGCCCATTTCGTAAGCTTCTTGAGCGGAGTAATTCCGCCCCAAGAAAAAGATTTCTCGTGCCCGTTTTTGGCCGATTTGACGGGCTAGATATGCAGATCCCATACCACCGTCGAAACTAGCAACATCGGCATCCGTTTGTTTAAAAATCGCATGTTCCTTACTGGCGATGGTCAAATCACAGACGACATGAAGGCTATGTCCACCTCCGACGGCCCAGCCAGGTACTACGCAGATGACGACCTTATTCATAAAGCGTATGAGGCGCTGTACTTCCAAAATGTTGAGTCGATTGATCCCGTCATCGCCTCGATAACCTGTTTTATCGCGGACGCGTTGATCCCCGCCAGAGCAGAAAGCCCAGCCACCATCTTTTGGTGATGGCCCTTCACCGGTTAGTAAGACGACACCAATTTTATCATCTTCGCGCGCATCGACCAATGCCTCAAATAATTCGAAGACAGTCGTTGGCCGAAAGGCGTTGCGCACCTCTGGTCTATTGATCGCAATTCGAGCGACACCATTTAATTTTCTATAGGTTATATCGGTATATTCTTTGACCGTTTGCCATTCCAGTTGGTTGTATTCTTCCGTAGTCATAAAGCTTGTTTTACTTCCGAACAAAATAAAACAATTTTGGATGAAGAGAATTTATAAAAAAGATGATTTCCTCTATTAACTGACAATAATCATCGAAAATATGGAGAGGAGGGCGATCCTCTTGCTGCGCAGCGAGGCGCTATGTCCGTCATTCCCTTTCGGTCATCCCTGCGGGATACCTCCTGCGTCGGTATGACTTCCAGCGCTATCACAGATATATTCAGACTTTTTTGCTAGATCAAAATAGATACTGTATTCCGAGACTTTCAATGAATGGAAGGCCAAGGTGAAGTATTGGATTTTCTTCAATGACAACATTTTTATCATTGATTGGACTTGACCACATTAGGAATCCAGTTGATCGTCCTGCTTGTAGTGCTGTTTTCAAGTAGATAATAAATGGCCCCCATAATGTGTATGTTAGTTCCAAGTCGAATTCCAGTCCGTTGAAAACATGCCGTTCTGTAACCGGCAAGTTGTCCGTGCCGGGGGTATTTAATACGGCATTTTTGGATTCTGCAAAGAGATAGCTGTAATAGATGCCATACTTGAGTTGTAGATTTTGGTATTCTAAGAGACGACGATTAAAACCTGTTTTCAGATCGAAGGATTGTAACTTTCCCGTTATGAAATAGTCTTCAAATCCTATCGAATACCTTCCCAATTCTTGTTTAATAGTAGTTTGTACGTACCATTTTTCAGAAACTTGCCACTCGACTCCTAATCCAAGCGTCCATCGAAAGTCTTTATTGTCGTAATCCAAGAAATCGACATGAACAAGTGGCACGAGTATTTTGTGTTGTGGCTGAAAATCCTGTGCTGTGAGGATAAGGCTGGTACAAAATAGTATAAGTGCGGTCAATAATGTTTTGTGAATGATTTTCATAGAATTTTAATCGTACGTGTAAGCGCTTTATGATGTGTAATTGGATAATGCTTCCAATATCCCTGAAATGGTCTAAACGAAGTTTAGACTTGGTTTTCTTATATTTCGAAGATAAGAATATTACTTATTTAAAGTTCAATGTTTCTAAGATATCAAAGATCTCTTGCTTTTCTGATTTTGCAAAACTAATTACTCCAGCCCTTCTAAAGGTGAAATCATCCTTATCAATTAAAAACAACACTCCAAATGCATTCCTGAAATTACCAGACATGGATTCATTAAAATAAAAATAGGCTATTGCCATTCCATCTTGGCAGAATGTTTTTTTGATATTTAGATACTTACTATTTTCAAGATCAATTCCTATAGAATCTTTTTCGGTATCAAGGCTTTCTCCAAAGTAATCATATACATGACACGGAAGAGCAGTAGGATCGCAAAATCCACCATCAAGCACGACTTTTTCATCTTCTCTTCTCAGTTCAAATTTGTTCCAAGGTAAAAGATATTCAGAAATGGAATCATAAGTGTCAGGATACATTATGGAGTAGTTAGAATTAAAAGGCTTTTGTATCCAATTAGATTTTTTCGTCACTTCTATACAATCGGTTCGATGATATAGATCATCTTCATATTTATTACACGAATACGATACTAGAAGTAGTAAAAAGATGCTTGAAAATTTCATAAATGCTGGCATAATTTCTAAACTGAGATTATGTAAATAGAAAATAAAAATAAAGAAATATGCATTTATTTTTATAACTGGTTTATTGGCTGTAGTCGTTTGTCAATGGGTGTTTTTTGTTCAATGATTTGGATTTATTATTTCTTGGTGAAAATATATTGTAGGAACATTATAATCCATAATGTTTATTGAATTGCCATAATATACACCTAGTCTTGACATTTTAATATTTTCTGGGAAAGCGATATGATCTAAGCTATAATAGATGAAGAATCTAGTTATGAAAGGTTTTATCCGTTTAATTTTTGAAGATTTTAGAGCTTTAGTCAGTTGTTGTTTTACTTCATGAAATGTGCTTTGTTGATTTAAGATTAAGACTTCAAAATCACCAATTCCGTGATCAATAATCATAATTTCTATTCTCGTTTGAATTTGATCTTTCCTTGCTTGATAGGGGTACTTTAAATTTGAATACAAATTTTGAATAAATGCTGTATCATTTTCAACATAATTATCTAGGAAGTCATTAAAACTAATATATAAATATTCTTTAGAATTTGACTGGCCGTTTAACGTAGCGATACTAATCGTAATCAGGAGCAGCAAAGCAAACTTTTTAAATTCTTGAAATAAATATTTTGAACCGAATCTTAATTTGAATATCATTATTGAATCTTTACATAATTACGTACTTGTATGTAAACGAATGTATAAACTATATTGTGTTTGATTTTCAGGTGATTACATTTTTATGATGAAAGTAAGACGTTTCTTTTGTTTTTGATATTAGGCAAGAATTCTTAATATCCGATTTTAATTTTATTGAAGTTTTATTCTTCTATTCTTCCTGTTTGTTTCGGTTGTTTCAAGCTTAATAATATTACAGTCTAATCCGTTTGATAATTGAAGGCAACTATCTATACCTTTCAGTTTAAATTCAATCCCTAC
>JAHDFB010000091.1 GCA_020628475.1 Saprospiraceae bacterium
ATTTTGGCTGGTAAAAAGCATAGAACTGCCATTCCGAAAATAAAAGGACACCTCTGTAGATTGATCGAAGCAGTGCTGATCGACGCCTCGTAATATGATGGAAAAAACATCTTCTGTTCTAGTAAGGACCAATTGGAACAAATCTCCACTGGAAATATCATTCAGTCGAATTTCCTCTTTACTCATATAACGATCCAAACTTCTATATCGGTCATTCATTTTCTTAGTAACCACCTGACATTCCTCTTCCGTAGGTTCAAATTGTCCCCGTAAACAAAAAGGCATCAGGCCACAAATCACATAAAGAATACATATCCGCTTCAAATCAAAGATTTTAACAAGTTCTAGAACAACAACAAATATAAAATTTTATACAGCTGTAATCCCATGTTGACAAGAGATTAACATATCGCATAATTTATATATTAAAAAAAATTATAATATGTAAAACATTGGTTTTAAATTTACATGGAAAATTTCAAGCCGTTTGAAACGATAATCCCCAATCGGTTTGAAACATTGTTAAACTTATTACTTTTATTATGATGAAAGCTATATCGCAACTCCCTTTACGAATCAGCTTTTCTGTTCTACTCAGCTTTTTCTTTATCACTACCTATGCTTTCGAAATTTCTTGTCCCGCAGATGTTACCATTTCTTGTGGTGACGATATTTACGATCTGAGCGACTATGGAAATGCACAGTATAAAGATTATAGTGGTTGGCATGATGCCGGAAACCCAACGGTAGAATACGATCTTAATAATTGTGGGATTGGTACCATCCATCGAACGTGGTATGCCACCAATCCTTATGACAACACCACCTACTCCTGTACACAGGTCATCACAGTGGATGGCAGTACTTTCAGCGAAAGTAACATCACCTGGCCGGCCACGGGATTAGAAATCTCGGGTTGTAATCCAGACCTTTCGCCTAATGCACTTCCTCCTGGTTACCAAAAACCTACCTGGACTGTAGGAACTTGCGCTATTATTGGCTCTTCTTACAAAGACAAAGTGTTCTATTTTTCAGGCGCATGCAAGAAAGTAGTACGTACTTGGGAAGTGATTAATTGTTGTGTTTACAATCCATACACCGGACATGGTAGCTGGACTTTCAACCAAGAAATCGATGTAACGATTTCCGATGTACCAGATATCACTTGTCCAGCCGATGTTACCGCAGCTAGTTTTGACTGCGCCGGCAGTTATGTAGAAGTACCACAAATTGAGGTGCCGGATACAGAATGCTCGGATCAAGTCACCATCATGAATGATTCTCCTTTCGCTACAGAAGGAGGCGCTGATGCCAGTGGTAATTATCCGATCGGTACCACTACGGTAACATTTACAGCGGACTATGGTTGTTGGCAGAAAACAATGTGCCAGGTTCAAGTAACCGTTGTTGATGAGACGACACCAACGCCTTATTGTATCTATGGTCTATCGGTAGCCTTGATGGGGATCGATGCCGATAATGATGGCGAAAACGAAGATGGCATGGTGGAAGTATGGGCCAGTGATTTAGACAAAGGATCTTTTGCCTCTTGTAATTCTAACAGTCCATTAAGTTTCTCCTTTTCTAGCGACCCCAATGATGATCAACGCGTTTTTACCTGTGATGATGTCGGAAGAAATGATGTAGAAATTTGGGTGACAGACGAGTATGGACGACAGAATTATTGTAACACCTATATCCGCATCCAAAACAACGGAGCCAACATTCCCGATTGCGAAGACTCAGATGACTTTTCAAGAATTTCAGGACATGTAAGTTCTCATTTTGGGAATGCTATGGGCTATATGGAGCTTCGCGCAACAGCAATCAGCCACGAAGGAGAACCTGTGGAAGTGATGGAGTATGAAATCGTAGAAACCATCTATGACTCGATCGTCAATGCTACAGGGACTGTGATATACTTCTATCAGACCGATACCCTTTGGTCCTCTACTACAGAAATGCAATATCCAACACAGGATTTCTATACTTATCAATATACGGATATGTATACCTTTGAAGACATGCATCATTACCACGACTACACCATCTCAGGTATAGCTTCGGACGAAGACAACAGCAGAATCAATCTTGCTGATAAATTATTAATTCAGGATTATATCGATGGCCTAGCAACATTCACTGTTTGGCAAAAAATGGCGGCAGATGTGAATCAAGATGGATCGATTGACCAACAAGATATTGATTTTATACAATTGATTCTAGATGGTCAGACGCCAGATAACTATGACAAAACTTGGCACTTCTTTGATGCGACCGTCGATATGGAAAACATGTCTGATGATCATGAATGCGAAGAGTTTTGCCGAGTTCAAGACCTGCTGGAAGATACCTACAAGGTGAATTTAGTAGGATTCTTGGCCGGTGATGTGACGGAAGATCATATAGCAGAACAGGAAGAAGACAAGGATGAATTCAATCAAGCAATCATTGGTCGAACGCAACAACATATGTCTTTCGACATAAGTCCGAATCCATTTAAGGATCAGATCAATATAGAAATCAAGTCAACGACACAAGCTACGGGTCGATTTATACTACATAATGAATTGGGCCAGCAGGTACTGAACAATACATTGTCTATTGAAAAGGGAAGTGCGATGTACAACATCAATACGGCTTCCGTCAAGGGTACGGGAATCTTCGTATACGAGATTCATTGGGGCAATGAAATACAATCCGGTAAATTAGTAAAATTGCAATAAACAAAGAATGCAATGAAAAAGCCGTTACAAGATTGATTTGTAACGGCTTTTTTTATGTTGGGCGTCCCCCTTTTCAATAATTATAGTCTATTTCCTAACTAGTTTGATCAGATAAATACTTGTCGTTCAATTGTCTGATGCATAAAAAGGGTCGCTATGTTTCAGGGCTCACGACTGTTCGGCCCCTTCGGGTCTAGGCGTAAACGCCTACCCTTGCACAGCGCTGACGCAGTACAATCTTTCTGATTGGAGTCGATTTAGAATGCGTATCCGATATTCAATTCAGCAACCAATCCACCACCATAAGTAGTTCTCAAAGCAATTCGATCAATAGGTTCTAATTCGCCACTGGTCACATTAATTGGACTGGTCAAAGCACGAGCGTATCCTGCATTTAAACCAATCACAAATCCACCATTCGACATAAATTCAAAACCTACAACCAACTGAGCAAGTGTTGTAGGTTTTCTATCAAACGTGACCAATGTACCTGTTTCAGAATTAATATATTGAATATCCTTTAAAGCAGAAAATGCTTGAATCAATCCAACTCCAGCATATGGAGCAAAATTATTCTCTGTAAACATATACCGTCCACGTACACCAATTCTTGAACCTTTGATACCTACACCTACACCTGCATCCAACCCTAATTTTGGTTGCACATAATAAGACCCCATTAATCCAAGTCCAGCAAGAGAAGTCCATCCATTTACCGCAGTTATAGCAATTTGTCGATCTGCACGAATAGAAGCGTTCTTTTTAGACTTTTTACGCTTTTTCTTCTTTCTTTTCTTTGGTTTTTCGTGATCCGTCTCTACTGTCTCATATGGATTCGACGTATTCAATTCGTTGCTAACTGTATTAGCCGTCAACAACATCGGTAATACCATAATCAGTAATAAAGTAATTTTTCTCATAAATAGTTATTAAAGTGTAATTAATGAGCCAAATATAATTCAACGCAGTCTAAAACTTCCAAAAATCAACGCTTTAATACCATTATTTCGATGAAACCAGTGTATTCTTCCAGAGATTTGATACTTTCATGGATATTTTTTTTATGATTTAAGTAAATAGTAGAAATTTAGAAAGAATTCCTACAATTGGCTTTATTCCTGTGTCAACGAAGAAGTATATAATCCTTATATCGATTAATATTCAGGAACATTATATACATTCACTTTAATTCTATTCAAATGGAACAACACACACAGCCTACCAACCAGTCCAACACCGAAATCAGTTTTTTTGACCGTGCCAGATTATGGGTTCGAAACTCCGTCATGCTGCGTATTGCTACGATCGCCATACTGATATTACTATTGTTGATCCCTTTGACCATGGTCAAGGATTTAATTCGTGAACGAGAAGATCGACAACAAGCCGCCATTTTTGAAGTTAGTTCAAAATGGGGACATAGTCAAACCCTCAATGGAGTTGTACTGACCGTCCCGTTTATGACCTATCAAAAGGTACATCAAGATGATGACAAATTCAAAATCATCGAACGCAAAGAATATGCACATTTTTTACCCGACCAGCTTAATATAGAGGGCGAAGTACTGCCGGAAGAACGATATCGTGGCATATATAAAGTGATCGTTTACAAAAGTCAACTTCAGCTTTCAGGTAACTTCCCGAAATGTTCTTTTGACAGCTGGAAAATTAATCAGGAAGATATATTATGGGATGAAGCACAGATCAGCTTGGGACTTTCGGACCTGCGTGGATTGCAAGAGTCTGTTGAAATTAATTGGAAAGATCGTGCATATTCCTTTAATCCTGGTGTGGAAACCTCCGATATCATACAAGAAGGTATATCCACGGCTGTCGATCTACAAGCCGAAGATGACTCCATCCAATTCGATCTCGAACTGAATTTTAACGGAAGCTCTGCACTGAGTTTTATTCCTTTAGGCAAGAATACCCGTGTACATCTTGAATCCCCTTGGAAACATCCAAGTTTCAATGGAGCTTTCTTGCCCGACGATCGAAATGTTGGCCAAGATGGATTTCAAGCAGATTGGGAAGTCTTGCATTTGAATCGAGCCTTTCCACAACAAATTCGAGGAGCTAGTAGCAAAATTTACGGCACCGCATTTGGCGTAGATTTGATCGTTCCTATAGACAGTTATCAAAAAAGTATGCGCTCGGCTAAATATGCTGTACTGTTTATCACCTTGACCTTTTTGATCTTCTTTTTTATTCAGATTTTAAATGGAGTACGCATACACCCCATTCAATACATCATTGTAGGATTAGCACTCTGCATATTCTATATACTATTGATCGCCCTCTCCGAACATATCAGTTTCAAATGGAGCTATATAATATCCAGCATCGGTATTATTACGATGATTACCTTGTATGCGCATAGCATCGCCAAACAATTTAAACTCACTGCCATTATTGGCGGTATATTAATCATACTGTACGGATTTATTTACTCGATCTTACAATTACAGGATCATGCCTTACTTCTTGGAAGTATTGGATTATTTATCGTAATGGCCATCGTCATGTATTTATCGAGAAAAATAGATTGGTTCAATATCAATACATCAGCCATTGGAAATCAGTAAGGCCATATTATTTTTCTTCAGTGCACTGGGTGCATTTAATGGGTTTATTCTTAGCATCTATTTTTTATTCGTTGCTAAGAATAAACACATTTCAAACTATTTTCTCGCCATGATGCTCTTGGCGATTAGTACAAGAATTGGTAAATCAGTATTTTTTTATTTTAATCCGGATTTGGCCTACATCTACTTGCAACTAGGTATTTCGGCACTCTGTTTTGCCGGCCCTTCCCTCTACCTATATATACGATCCGTCTATATCAAACCGAAGAAAATTTCACCTCATTTCTGGTGGCACTATATCACCATTTTTCTGGTGTTATTAATCGTTGGTATCATGTATCCATTTGGAGAACGTCCGGATTTATGGCGAGGCTATTTCATTCGCAACATCTATCGGCTTTGGTTGGTATATATTGTCCTTTCAGCCCCAATGGTGTATAAGATGTTGCGCTCTCAAGCCGGACTAAAAATTAAATCGGAAGCTTTCTGGGTATTGAGTATTTTCTTGGGTAATTTCATCAATTGCATGAGTTATCTGACTGCTCATTACACCTCTTATATAACGGGAGCCTTGAGTTTTAGCTTCATATTTTATCTCATCATTTTATTGTTCCTATTCAAAAACAAGCACCACTCCGCCTTCAAAGCGGATCCTGAAAAATACGAGAATAAGAAAATCCCTAAAACAGAAGCGGAATCCATTTTGGACGCCTTGGATCAGTTATTACAAACAGAAACGCTCTACGTTAATCCTACGCTAAAAATTTCAGATTTAGCGGAGCGGCTCGACGTATCCAGCCATAAATTATCTCAGATCCTAAATGATAATTTGGGCAAAAACTTCTCCAGCTATATCAATGGCTTCAGAATTGAAAAAGCCAAAATACTCTTATTGGAAATGGAGCAATTTAGCATTGATGCCATCGGTCAAGAATGTGGCTTCAAAGCGAAATCCAGTTTTTACAATGCCTTTAAAAAATTAACCGGTCTTACCCCAGCACAATTTAAAAGTCAGCATAAAAAGTAGTTCGGATTTATAAAACCGAATGGAATGATGCACTCAGAAGCCCTGATGTTGCAAGACCAAGATTTAAATTTGGTCCTTTCTTAATATTTAATAACGATCTATGAGATACTTACTATTTCTATGCATCATACTATTGCATGCTCCCAACATCGCCGCTCAAAAAACGTCGACTTGGGATCGAGATGTACTACAAATCATTGAATCCTTTCAGCAAGACGATCGGGTGGCCCTTCAAGTCGGGATTTTATTCAAGGACGATTCTTTTGTACGATCCTTTGGAAAGGCCAATATAGCCTATGATCAGGCATTGGAAAATCATCATTCCATCCTAAGCACTGACATTGCCAACCTATTTGTCTCCTATGCTATCCTGCATATGGAACAGAAAGACAAACTTGATTTGGATGATCCGATCTCAAAATATCTGGACCAATTACCTAGTTACCTAAATTCTATTGCCATCATCGATTTACTAACACATGCTCATCACGCTCCCAATTGGATGAGTTATCAATGGTTAGCAGGATGGAAATACAACGACTTTCGTTCACAAGATCAACTTATCGAACAACTGCATCGAATTCCGCATTGGCCCGATCGAGAGGATGGTTTTGCCTATAATAGTATGGGCTACATACTCGCTGCCATGATCGTAGAAAAGCTTAGCGGCCAGCCCTTTGAAGTGTATGTCAAGCAAGAAATATTTGATCCACTAGGCATGAAAAATAGTTATTTCCAAAGCAATCCAGATCAAGTCGTAGTCGGCCAAGTCTCCGAATACTATCAAAATAATGGTCACTACTTTCTGGATAAGTATCCATATCATCAATGTACCGCCAATCGGCTCTATCTAAGTATAGAAGACTTCGTCATCTGGTCCAAGCATCTACATGGAAAAACTTCCATACAAGAAAAAACGGTGCAGCGATTGAAGGCCATAAAACGAAATTTTCCGAATATTGACTATCAAATTGGTCCGGGTTCTTTTTGGGATGAACAAGGTGGATTAACACGTATGATGCAAAACGGACTTGCCTACGGAAATAAGGCATTTAGTTGTTATTTCTTCGATCAAGATCTATCCATCTTGGTATTATCCAATTCCAGTCAATTTCCTGCCCGAAGTATGGCCACAGAAATCGCCTACAAACTATTGCAAGATGTCATGGTGGAAAATGAATCCGATGCTAACCCAACTCAAACCTTGATTCCTAAGACCTATGCAGGCATAGAACTCGAAAAATATACCGGGCACTTTTGGAATGCTACTAATTTTCAATCTCGGGAGATTAGAATACGAAACGACTCCTTGTACTACTTTATTAATGAACAACGATTCTACCCATTGATACCACTGGATGAAGAACGTTTTTTTGCTCTCCAAGGTCAAAATCAAATCGTTTTCGATTTTTCTGCGCATCGAGATAGTCTAATCATTAGCGTCGATGATGCATACAGCTATCTATATAGTTCCTATGAACCGTTCCAGATGGATCGTGAGAATAACCACCCTTATTTAGGGCTATACTATTCTGCTGTCTTGGATGCGCACTACCGTGTAGATCAAGATGATCAAGGGATTTTCTTAAAGAATAATCGAAGTGATAAAATATATCTTCAATCCATTATGCAAGATCAATTTTTATGTGATGAATGGTATATCGGATTGGTACAATTTATTCGAGATAATCAGCAAGTCGATGGTTTCGAAGTGCATTTCGGTAGTTCCCCACCCTGCTCTTTCGAAAAAGTTCAGTGATACAGTGGAAGGAACATGGAAGGGCGACCAAAGGGAGCGTGTCCCGACATAACATGTCGGGATACCAAGTGAATAACGCGCCTGGAATACTCCGTCCCCGCCTATTGTGAAAGAAATTCGCATCTCATTCGGGATAATTCGACTTTAGTGACTTGAACATCCCCGAATTCATGGGCGGGGTCCACCCTTATTTATCTCCTCAAACGGCTATTAATAAGCATCTTGATGGACCATTTTGATCGCTCGGCCAGATGGTTCATTCTGATTTTTAAAGGAAGCATCCCACTCCAAAGCTCGCGGTGTGCTACAGGCTATTGATGGCACAGAAGGTACCGTCAATGCCGCTGTATCCGATGGAAAATGCCCCTCAAAAATGGAACGATAATAATATTCCTCCTTCGTCGTCGGTGTTTGTACAGGAAAGCGGAAGCTGGCATTCATCAACATTTCATCTGAAACTTTTTCATCCACTAATGCTCTCAAACTATCAATCCAATCATAGCCTACTCCATCTGAAAATTGTTCTTTTTGCCTCCAAGCCACCGACTCCGGCAAATAATCTTCAAAGGTTTCTCGAAGAATGTGTTTCTCGATCTTTCCAGATCCACACATTTTATCTTTTGGATTGAGACGCATCGCCACATCCATGAACTCTTTATCCAAGAATGGTACCCGCCCCTCAACGCCCCAAGCTGCTAAAGATTTATTGGCGCGTAGACAGTCATACTGATATAATTTACTCAATTTCTCGACCGTCTCCTCATGAAAAGCTTGCGCACTCGGTGCTTTATGAAAATATAAATATCCACCAAAAATCTCATCCGCCCCTTCGCCAGACAAGACCATTTTGATTCCCATCGATTTGATCACTCGAGCCAGCAAGTACATCGGTGTACTCGCTCTGACAGTCGTAATATCATAGGTTTCTAGATGATAAATCACATCTTGGATCGCATCCAGTCCTTCTTGAACCGTAAAATGCACCTCATGATGGACCGTGCCAATTTCATCCGCTACCTTGCGCGCAGCCGCCAAATCCGGAGAACCCTGTAATCCTATGGCAAAAGAATGCAACTGTGGATACCAGGCCATTTGCTGATCTCCCGACTCTACACGTTTGTCCGCATACTTCTTAGCAATAGCAGCTGTCAAGGAAGAATCCAGTCCTCCAGATAATAAGACACCGTATGGGACATCTGACATCAATTGTCGCTTCACAGAAGCTTCTAGTGCCGCTCGCAATTTTTGTTGATCCGAGTGTTGATCTTGTACCGCTTGATAGTCCATCCAATCGCGTTGATACCAAGAAGTCATGCGCTTCTGTTCACTATCATACTGATGTCCTGGTAAGAAGACTTCGATCTGTTTGCAGACACCTTCTAGTGCCTTTAACTCACTGGCCACATACATTTGCCCCAAGGCATCATAGCCATAATAAAGTGGAATGATACCCATATGATCTCGTGCGATCAGGTATATATCTTGCTGAACATCGTACAAAGCAAAGGCAAAAATTCCATTGAGCTTTTCAAGAAAATCTGTACCATATTTCTCGTATAAAGCGATAATCACCTCACAATCCGATCCGGTCTGAAAATCATATTCGGCTTCTAATTCTTGACGAAGTTCGAGATGATTATAAATCTCTCCATTGGCCGCCAGTACGATGGATTGATCCTTATTATACAAAGGTTGTCCACCGGATGTCGGGTCTACAATGGCCAATCGTTCATGAGAAAGAATGGCTTGATCGGATACAAAGATGCCGGACCAGTCCGGACCACGGTGACGCAGTTTTTTGGATAGTTCCAAAATACTTGCTCGTTGATCATCGGCTGGTAATTTCAAATCGAATACTCCTATTATTCCACACATGATTTAGTACTTTTAGGAATCTGATCTAGACTACAAAGGCAGAACAGATTCATTATTTATCGTTTTAAGATCTAAAATCTTAATATTTTAAACTAATTACAACTCAAAAGTATAAATTATTAATATTTTAGCAAATAAAAATTAAAATAATTAATGTTAGACCCAAAAGATATTAAGATTCTTAATGCGCTCCTGACCAATAGTCGGACCAGTACAACCAAAATTTCAGAAAGCTTGAAAATTTCCAATGTGGCCACACAGCAACGGATTTCAAAGCTTGAAAAAGCCGGTATTATCAAGAACTATACAGCGACATTGGATTATAGTAAGGTGGAATATAAGACGATTGCTTATCTGGGAATTTTCTTAGAAAAAGCCAAAAATTATCCAGATGTGATTAAACAATTAAATAAAGTTCCTCAAATAACCGAAGCTCATTTTACGACGGGCAACTATTCGATTTTTGCTAAAATCTATGCAAAAAACAATATGCATTTGATGGAAATTTTAAGCGAGCAGATTCAAAATATCGATGGTGTGGCACGTACAGAAACCTTTATTTCATTGCAAGAAGGTATTAATAAAGCCATTGTTTTGGAGTAGGGATTCCCTCCAAGGCTTCGCGAATTCTTCAGGGAATATATTAGGCATATTCAGAAGTAAGCAAAAATCCATTTTGTTTTCATAACCATTATAAAACCTAGAAAAAAATTTGATTTTGGCCTTTAAGTCGAAGCGTTAAAAAATATCGATCATTTTCTGTT
>JAHDFB010000092.1 GCA_020628475.1 Saprospiraceae bacterium
AACATTTCATACTCCGATCCAATAGATAATATATCTTCACCAAAAGTAGCTTCAAAAACAAGATCCAGAGTACCTTCCCTTTCATCAGGAATACAAGAATTTAATGATAATGTCACCACAGCAATTAGTACAAAAAGTATTTTTTTCATTCTTTAAATTTTATAAATGAATCTCCAAATTCCAGATCTTCTAAAATGGCAGACTCTTCAATTCCTTCGATATCAATATTTTTCAGCACTTCGAAATAATCAATAAACATGACCAAACCAAGGCTGGTTCTCTTTAATTTTTCTACAGATATAACACTTTCCGAAAAGCTTTTGTTATTGTTGACATTCCTTATTCTTACAGAAATGTCGTTTTCAAGTGATTCCCCCACTTGAAGGTAAAAAACCATATCATAATATGCATTATTTTCATACAATGAATCACTGGTAAACAGCAACACATCTTCTTCTAATGCAATGTTATTATGATGAATTCCAATATTGCATGAAATGGAATCAACAACACCATTTTCGCGCACTGATCCTATAGATACAAAATTGTCATTTTGATCAATAATAATATGATCTTCTTTTAGCTCAAGACTACTTCCATCTAAATCTTCGTAAGTACTAGACCTATTTACTTCCAACACCTCTGAATCTTCTGTGTAAAACTTAAAATCACTGAGGTAGAATAAGCTTTGACGAAGTTTCATTTCCTGACCCAAATCATTCACGATGACGGAATCCGGGCTATAAGGAATATCGTCAAGCATATGGGTCAACTGAAATCCAATAGTAGGATAAGTACAACAATCATCGCAAGCATCATCGGCAGCAATGGAAAAATTAGTGGACAACTCATCTAAACAGCCCTCCTGTCTTTCGTAACAAGAACTTAGAAAGATAATGGAAAAAAACATATATATGATTCGCCTGTATAACATACACATAGGTACTATCTAATAAAAGAACGAATGATAGCAATATTCGTGTGCTACTTTCCTCCTTTTCTTGGATTGTTTTTGATGAATGTTTCTAATTCATGTTTTACAATCTTTTTTACTTGAAAGGTAAATTCCTTTTCCATGATCCAGTTATAATAATTCCTATCCCTGGCAACCAATGGCCCTACAGCCTGGTTAATATACTTTCCAAAGTTAAAAACAACGTCTCCTTCCGAATTCAACTTTAATCGCTGTGTTACATCAATAAGATTCAGATCATTGGAAAAATCGTGTAAGGCTTGCATATCATTTTTAATGGGAGCCTTCGTAATAAATCCATCACCATCAATATAATCTACACCATTATAATGTGCCAATTGTCCCTTTAGTACATCGACTGTTACTCGAACATCAACCAATGCATTGTGAGCCCCCTCTATTTCTTTACCACCACAGAACTTTCGATAAGCGGCCGCTAAAGTTCGAGGTTCCATTTTATAAAAAATGCGTTGTACATCGATTAATCGTCTGTTAGAAATATCCAATTCAAAACCATTTCTTCCAAATTCTTCCATCAGCATTGGTATATCAAAACGGTTCGAATTGTATCCCCCCAAATCGGCATCGCCAATCCAGTTAAACAATCGTTCAGCAATTTGTCTGAAGGTAGGTTTCTTAGCCACCATTTCTGGAGTAATACCATGTATCTCCATTGATTCCTTACTAATAGGAATACCAGGATTAATCAACATCTCAGCTTCCTCTGGCTCCCTTCCATCTTTATAATATTTAATGAGAGCGATTTGGACAATCCGATCCCGAATAACATTCAAACCGGTGGACTCAATATCAAAGAAAACGATATTTCTATCTAAATTAAATTGCATATGGTATTCGATTATGATCGCCCTTTACAGGCTGTAATAATTAGTTGTTGTTGATAATTTCAACAGGAAAATCAGATGATTGCCAGGTTTGCATATCCCCGTTTTCATCGACGTAAACAACATATCCCGACAAGGTTTTTTGATGTTCCAATATCTTTCTCGAACGTTCAATTCCTGAAAGCAATAATACAGTAGCAGCTGCATCCGCAATGATACAATCTTTATGAACCACTGAAACTGATAAAATATCTGACTTGGCAGGCATACCTGTCCAAGGGAGAATGATATGCGAAAATTTCTCCCCATTCTCTTCATAAAAGTTTCGATAACTTCCTGACGTTGCAACCGAAAAATCCTTTACGGGCATATAGGCGATAGCCTCGTCCAATGCGGCATCTTCAAGAGGAACATTCACCCCAATTAACCAAGGTTTACCTCCAAGTTTTTGTCCACTAGCACGTACTTCTCCTCCTATATCCACGAAATGATTAGAAATACCCTTTGAGGCACAATATTCTGCCACAACATCTACGGCATGCCCTTTTGCAATTCCGGAGAAATCAATGATCGCATCTTTAATTTTTCTAAACACTAAGGTCGAATCATCTTCAATGTGATGCTGCCATTTATAGAATCCAACCAACTCCAACAATTCAGGAATCTTAGAAGTATCTTTTTGGGCGAAAGCCTCTTTATCATAACCG
The DNA here is from genome assembly GCA_020628475.1 of Saprospiraceae bacterium. Classification (GTDB taxonomy): domain Bacteria; phylum Bacteroidota; class Bacteroidia; order Chitinophagales; family Saprospiraceae; genus JAHDFB01. The sequence continues at coordinate 2,526 of JAHDFB010000092.1, forward strand.
AATCCCCAAAAATTAACCAGAGGCGCGATAGTGGGATCAAACCTTCCTGTCGTCAAAGAAGCCATTTTATAAGATCGGATATAATTCTTATAAAAATGTGGGTATTCATCCTTTTTAATATGATAAACCAATTCCTCTGAAGTATTAACCGTACTTATAAGAGAATTTGGAATCCATGTTGATACCTCCATATTAATAGCCTCGAAAATCGAATCAATGGATTCCTGTGTGATGATTGGTTCGCCTACATAACGTATATTATAGTAGGTACCCATGGTGGCACCCGTCACCTTGACAATTCCGTCATTTAATACTTCAAAGCTTGATGGAAATATTTCATCGTTAGAATGCTGTTCGTTTTTTTGGCTTGTGGTAGGATCTTCCTTACATGAGATCAAACTCACCAGGCAACATAAGAATATTAAAAAAGTTCTTATTCGATTCATTTATACTTCTTTCTTTCCTATGATTTTGTTGTCCTCGTCGGTAAGAATAATGAGTGGTTTATATGTTTTTGCCTCTTCACGATCAATGTGTCCATAGGATAAAATGTGAATTCTATCTCCGACATTGGCATGTACAGATGCTCCACCATTCATACAAATTTCACCAGTTCCTCTTTTTCCTTTCAAAATATACGTGATGATTCGAGTACCGTTGGTTGCATTATTAATGTGCACCAATTCCCATTCATGTAAATCGGCAGCATCCATAAGATCTTCATCGATCGTAATAGATCCTCGATATGCTAGATTAGACTCGGTGACGAATACTTGCTGTAATTTAGATTTTAATACTTCTATTTGCATGCTTGTTTATTTATTTTTAAAAACGGCTCAAATCTAATTGATTAATCGCTTTTTAAGTCTGCTTTTAACAAGAATTCCTAATTAAACTAAAAGTAAATCGACAAAATGGATATAAAAAACAAAAAAGTCCTACCAAATCGGTAAGACTTTTGTGAGGCATACTGGATTCGAACCAGTGACCCCTACCCTGTCAAGGTAGTGCTCTGAACCAGCTGAGCTAATGCCTCGAAACTTGATCGGAAGGCAAAGAAACTAAAAAGATTGCTATTGATCAATATGCCCGTAATTTTATTTTTTAAAATTCACCACCACCCTCATCAAAGGAAGATCGATCCCTAGAACCCTGTCTTTTCTTCTTTTGATTTATACGATAATTCGCTGACAATGTGATCGTTCGCTGACGCCACTGAAATTCACCTTCCGAATAAAAATTCTCGCCAAAAGTCTCATACCGTCGCTTCCGGCTATTGAATAAATCCCTGACAGAAAGAGTCATAGTAAGATTTTTCTTCGGTAAAAAATCCTTGCTCCAACCCACATCAATGGAACTAATACTTCTTCTCAATCCTTGGGCTGTAACGCGCGGAGATCTATAATTCCCACGTAACTGTAAATCACTATCCCATACAGAAATCCTAGAAGTAACGCGACTCGTGAATACATATCCATCTGCATTCAAATCAGGCAAGGTCTCATTATACAATACAGATCTAAAAAAATTATTACTCGTTGAAAAGCGAAGCCACTTTAAAGCATTATAAGATCCATTCACCTCAATACCAAAATCATGTCGCACCCCTAAATTTTCCGGTTGCGTAGTGAACGTATTCTCTCCAGTTAAACGACGAATTCTAGAAATCACATCGGTAGTATAGCGGTAAAAAACGCCACCAGACAAGGTTGCCTTTTCCCAATATCTCAAGTAATTCAACTCATACGAATCGGTATATTCAGGCCTCAACAATGGATTACCACTGAAAAAATTCCTTGGATCACTAAATGAAAAGAATGGATTCAAATCCCAAAACCTCGGTCGTCGAATACGTCTCGAATAACTCCATTGAAAAGCATTTTGTTGATTCAACTCGTAATTGATAAAAAGACTTGGAAAAAAATTCAATGAGTCCCTCTCATTCGAAATACCATCATTGATCAATAACGTCTTTATAATGGCATATTCTGCCCTCAATCCTATTTGAAATCCTACTTTTCCAAATTTATTACCATACTGCGCATAGGCAGCATGAATTTGCTCATCATAATCAAAATCATTGGTAAAACCTTCTAAGGAAACCCATTCATCATTTAGATTTAGAGAATCCACGCGAAAATCATTATCAATATTTCGTATGGAAGATCGCCATCCTACTTCGTATTTATGATCTTTACTTCCTAATGGTTGTTGATAATCAACATTAAAAATATAATTACGTTGACCTTCATCGTTTCGAGATTGCTGAATGATAGAACGAGAACTATTTGATCGAGTTTCTACAAAATCACTACCTTCTACCTCAAGATCATCTTCATATTGTAATCGGACCTTTAAGGTATGATCTCGATTACTAAATTGTTGATAATAATCAATATTATAAGTCAATCCCGATTCGTCTTCACGTTCATTGTCAATTCGATCTGTCTGAATAATCAAATTATTCAGATCATTGATGTAATCCAAGTACAATAGTTCTGTAGTATTATCCTGATCATCAATTCGATAGCGTATAGAGCCCGAAAGTTGTTGCTTATCCGAGATAAAATACTCGATTCCTCCCCGTACACTGTTCGCCCATCCACCGCGATTCATGATACGTTCTTGTTCGGATATAAATAATCGATCTCCTAAGTTGATTTCTTGATATTGCAATCCTCCTCCAGGACTGGATCGATAATTAATATTATAATCAGCGAAAAAATTGATCTTATTTTTCCTAAAATTCAAATTAGCCCCGACACCAGCACCTAAAGGATAACTGATCGATGAATTAAAGGATCCATTAAATCCAGGGGATCGTTGTTTCTTCAAAACAATATTGATAATTCCCGCCATTCCTTCCGCTTCATATCGCGCAGATGGATTTGTAATTACTTCTACACGCTCGATCATATCGGCTTGTATACTCTTCAATCCATTTCCTTGAGCCATTCTTGATGGCTGTCCATTGATTAATATACGAACACCATCACTTCCTCTCAAACTCACATTCCCCTCAATATCCACTGTAACAGAAGGTACATTATCCAACAAATCCTCGGCCGTTCCTCCTCGATTCGCCAAATCCTTTCCAACGTTAAAAACGCGTTTGTCCAGACTAAATTGAGTTTCACTCTTTTCGGCTCGAATGGTCACCTCATCCGCCAAAATAGTTCCAGAAGAAATCGCAATCGTTCCTAAATCAACCATACGGTTTCCAGAACGAATAGCCTCCCGATCAAACTTTACAGGAACACGCTTTTTGTCATAGCCAATAAATTCAACCTCAGCATACATCCTACCAATTGGTATCTCAACTTGAAAAACTCCATTCGTCTCGGTTAATGCACCACCAACGAGCGTTGAATCTCGTCGAGAGTAGATAGAAATTGTAGCAAATTCAAGACCAGTATTCGTGGCCTCATCAACGACCATCCCCTTCAACTGAATTTTTGGTTTTTCGCCAGCACCTCTTGGGTTGCCTCCTCTTCCGCCTCGCTCTTGAGCTTGACTTACAAAAACCATTAGAAAAAATAACACACTGGTTATTAAGCGTTTGAACATAAGATTTAAATTCTTTTAAATGTGCGGACCAAATACTCGTATATAATAAATTACTAATATTACAATTAATACTAATTTTACAGTACCTGATGCAAACATACGTATCTATCGTTGGACATTTGAAATAAGAAATAGTTTAATGATCAGTCTTCCTTTTTCTTAATAATGTCTTCTAAACTTTTTAATCATCAATCAAATAAGGGAAATTTATGATTTATATTAAAATCGAATCATTTGAATTACTTCAATACCAAGAAAAAAAAGATATCATAAACACACTGAAAAAAGGAGGAATCATCGTATTCCCAACAGATTCTGTTTACTCCATAGGCTGTCTATTAAATAACAAAAAAGGAATCGATCGAATATTGAAAATAACAGGTAAACCCGAAAAAAAATCAAACCTATCTTTATTCTTCTCCAATCTAAAAGAACTGGCCAATTACACCTTAAATTACAATAATACAATTTTCCGTTCCGTCAAAAGTCTTACTCCAGGCCCATTCACTTTCATTTTTAGAGCGAATAAGGTGGTTACCAAAATGTTCGAGAATAGCAAAAAAGAAGTAGGCGTTCGGATTCCAGACCATCCAATTCTTATTGATATTCTCAAGGAATTGGACGAACCAATTATTTCAACTTCGTTAAATACGGGAGATTTAGAAGACAACGCCAATAACCCTTTCGAACTTTCTGAAAGATATGCGAATGAAGTAGATTTAGTCATCGATTATGGCCCATCAACACAAGAAGTAACCACCGTATTGGATTGTACGGGAAATGACATTGAGTTAATTCGACAAGGAAAAGGGCAACTAATTGCCTAAAAAATGGGTTGAGCATATATATAACAAATGAATTTAAATATGAAGAATACTATTTTCTCACTATTGATATTGGCCTTCGTTTTTATTTCGGCAGATTGCTCGAATGCTCAATCTTCCAATGAAACGAAACCAACCAAAGAGAAAGTCGATTTGGCAGATTATGAAACGGCTTATTTTGCATCAGGATGTTTCTGGTGTGTGGAAGCTATATTCGAATCGGTTGAAGGCGTTGCAGAAGTCATAAGTGGATATTCTGGAGGCTCGGCCAGTGATGCAAATTATCGCGATGTTAGCGCAGGAAGAACGGATCATGCAGAAGCCGTAGAAGTATATTATAATCCTGAAAAAGTAAATTATAATACCCTTTTAAAAGTATTTTTCGGATCACACGATCCTACCACATTAAATCGGCAAGGACCAGATGCGGGCAGGCAATACAGATCGGCTATTTTCTATAAAAACAATACAGAAAAAAATGAAGCTGATAGCTATATAAAAAGTCTATTGGAAGATGGTACTTTTCCTAAAATTACAACGCAAGTTGTTGAATTAGACGCTTTTTATCCAGCAGAAGATTATCATCAGGATTATGAAGCCCTGAATCCTACACAGCCCTATGTAAAAGCGGTATCCATTCCAAGACTGAAGAAGTTTCAGAAAAAATACCCAGAGTTATTGAAAAGCAATACGGCGCATTAATCAACCCAGCTTTTCCAGCGTAGCAATCTCCTTAATAAAAGGTTGCTGATAGATTCTGGTACCCGTAGAACGATAAATTGCATTGGCCACCGCACCACCTGCCGGTGGCAATGTAGGTTCTCCTAGTCCAGTTGGATCATTCAAAGATTCTACAAAATGAATATCTACCTCCGGTACTTCTGGCATACGAATCAATCGATAGGCATCAAAATTTTGCTGAACAGATGATCCATTCTTAATGGTTAATTCACCATACATGGCATGTCCCATACCGTCAATCACACCTCCTTGAGCTTGATTGATGGCACCTGTGGGGTTAATAACAATTCCACAATCGATCGAACAATGAATTTTTTCTATTCGGGTTGGATGGGCCTTATCGATATCAGCGACTTCCGCCACATAGGTGTTATGCGAATAGTAAGCGCTTAGACCTTGATGTTTATCCACCTTTCCAAAACGTGCATGTTTGACTACATCTTCGATGACACCTTTAAATTTTTGAGGATCATAATCCAATGCCAGTTCTGAATTTTCTTGACTTCTTGAAGAAGCCTTGTCCAATAATTCCAAGCGGAAACGAACAGGATCTTTACCACACTTCTCAGCCAATTCGTCCATAAAGCTCTGTTCCGCATATGCTAAAAAGTTTGTGACTGGTGCTCTCCAAGCTCCCACGGTGATGGGGCTTTCATATCGATGCGCTATAACACGATAATTGTCCAGGGCGCCTGCAGGAAAATTATTGGCTCGCACACAGTTTCCATCATTAACACTGGCACCAACGAGTTCATATCCGGTCAGAAGGCCATCTTTAATAGAAGCTCTAAATTTATACTTACTGGCCGGTCTATAGATGCCCCCTCGCATATCATCCTCACGCGTATAAACAACCTTTACAGCTTGTCCAATTTTTTGAGAAATTTCGCAGGCCTCCAAAGCAAAGTCCCCATATAAACGGCGTCCAAATCCACCGCCCATTCTGGTCATCTCAATATGGACTTTTTCATCAGGAACGTCTAGCAATTTCGCGATTCTACCCTGTGTCCATTCCGGTGTCTGAATCGGTCCGACACAATGCACCTTATCGGCGGTCACATGAGCAAAAAAGTTCATGGGCGCCATCGTGTTATGGGCCAAAAAAGGAGCTTCATATACGCGTTCTACAATCTGATCCGCCTCTTTAAAGGCCTTATCCACATCGCCATCATTTCTTTTATAATCTTGGCTTTGCTTCTGCAAAAGAGCATGTAACCCTTCATCTATAACTGCCGAATCGATTTGCTCATCGACTTGATCCCATTCAAGCTGTAAGACCTTCTTTGCTTTAAAACAACTCCATGTATCTTGCCCAATAATAACGACGCGTTCATCATCCAAACGTATAACATCGATCACCCCCTCTATTGCCTTGGCTTCAGAATCTTGAATCTTTTGAATACTCGCACCAAATGGTCCCTTAATCACATTGGCATAGACCATACCTTCTTGTGTATAATCCATTCCAAACAAAGGTTCTCCCGTAATAATAGATGTTAAATCTACATTCATTTGGCCCTTACCAATAATGCTGAAGTCTTTTGGATCTTTCAGCTTTACATCGTCTGGAATTTCTAGTGCAGAAGCAGCAGCGGCCAATGCACCGTAAGACAAAGATTGTCCTTCGGGACCATAGACGATTCCCTTTTCTGTCCTACAGTCTTTTTTATCAACATCCCACTGCAATGCTGCAGCGGTCACCAACATATCTCTTGCAGTCGCACCGGCAGTTCTCAATGATTTCCACCCTTTTCGAATAGACTGGCTACCTCCTGCAACTTGTCGAGTATATTTCTTGTTATCAAAAGGTGCCTGCTCCACCACCACGTCTTTCCAATCTACATCTAGTTCTTCGGCAATGATCATGGGCATCGAAGTTTTGACGCCTTGTCCAATCTCTGGATTAGGACTCATAATAGTCACCAATCCATTATTGGCTATGTTCAAAAAGGCATTCATATCCGTCCACGATGTCGCAGGTTCTCGGATAACTGCGGCCTCTTGGCAACTGTAAAAATTGAATCCAAGTAAAAAACCCGTTCCAACAATACCATTGATCTTAAGAAATGTTCTTCTTTGAATGTCAATATTTTGCTCTTTCATTTTCTATGCTTTTGAAACGGATAAAATCGCCTCCTTGATTTTAAGGTAAGCGCTACAACGACATAAATTACCTGACATGGCTAAAGCAATGTCTTCTTCACTGGCATTTTTATTCTCCTGGAGTAAGGCAGCAGCGGTCATGATTTGACCTGCCTGACAGTAACCACATTGAGGAACATCGTGTTCTATCCAAGCCTTTTGTAATGGGTGATCCATGTTTTTCGAAAGGCCCTCAATGGTGGTAATCTTGGAATCACCAATTTTAGAAACGGGATACACACAGCTGCGCATAGCATCTCCATCAATATGAACAGTGCATGCTCCACACTGTGCGATGCCGCAGCCATACTTGGTTCCAACCAATTTCAAATGATCACGTAAAACCCATAATAGTGGAGTATCCGGAGCTACATCAACCTCTTTGATCGCTCCGTTAATATGTAAATTGTAAGCTGCCATAAACTTGTCTTCAGATTTCACTAAATATATCAAATTATCCATGAATTAGGAACAATCATCCTGACAAGGGCGGTACTTTTATCGACGAATTGGTGGATTTACATCCACACTAATCACATTTTCATATTAAATCATATCCCAGCTTTAGGCTAACTAGAGGCAACGAGGCATTCAAAAACTTCTTGAACCAGTTCTGTATGAGGCGTACCTATTTTCAAACGGTGTGTTTTTCCCTCGGCATTATTAAATTGAATGCCAATTAGGTATTCATTTAAAAAGGCTTCGAATGGTCCATTTTCATCATATAAACCGCGCATATTGATCAAAATCAAGGATTCGCAGTTTTCCCTATTTTGGCTGGTAAAAAGCATAGAACTGCCATTCCGAAAATAAAAGGACACCTCCGTAGATTCATCGAAACAGTGCTGATCAACGCCTCGTATTATGATGGAAAAAAC
>JAHDFB010000017.1 GCA_020628475.1 Saprospiraceae bacterium
GTCCTACACCACCTTCAAAAGCAGCCCAGATATTCGCTTCTCGATCAACAAAAACTAGTCTAGCCTTCTTTGTCCAATTCCTTGATTCATCCTCCAAACTTGATTCGAAAAATGTATAGCCATGATCTTTCACATTAAAAATTCCAATGCCATTATCATAAGAAGCAATATAAAATCCACTCGTATCTTTTGGCAATAAGTATCTAACTTCATTGTATTTATCAGATGTGACTTCAGGAGAATATTGATGAATGGTCTGTTTCGTATTCATCCATTCAATTTCCAATATTCCTCCTCCTTCTAAAGCCAGATATAAGCTGGAATCCAAGCTTTCCATGTCAGAAACAAAGCCGCTGGATAAGGGCCCAAATGAAAAATCAGGTAAATCAATAGGCTCTGTGGTCCTCGTTTCTAAATCAAAAAGGCTCAATTCCTCCTTTCTGGCCAAGAACATTTTAGTAGGATCCAATGGATTTATACAAATCGAAGAAATATCTTTCTTAAAATGGATTTCATCATTCAATACCTTTCTTGTATTAAAATCATAGCATCTTAAATAATATCCTTCACCACGGTTCAACGCGACATACCATAGAACCTCTCTTTGTGGATCGTAATATATATCTCTGATGTTACTTGAATCGATTATAGAGACACTGTCAACACCCCAATTGTAACGATACATTCCGTGATAAGAAATGATCATGATGTCGTCAAATTTTGGATTGTATACAAGATCATTTATCCGGTGAAAGGAATGAATATCGTTATAACGATTGGCAATTTCTTCAAAACGATAACCGTCAAAACGATAGAAACCATCATCCGTGCCAACATATATAAATCCCGTCGAATCTTGAGCGATAGATCGAATTCGATTTGTGTTCAGTCCTGTTGATGTGTCGTATTTAATAAATCGTTTGGAAATCGTATCCCATTGTCCTGAAGCATCAAGACTGATCATCAGAAAGAGTATTGCACTACATAATATCTTCAATGGCATATACTCAATTAAATAAATCTTTTTTACTCTTTGATACACTTATCGTTTCACCATTAGAAAGTATGACAAAGCCTCCATCTTTTCTACTATATTCCTTGATGTGAAAGGTATTCACCAAATAGGAATGATGCACGCGTAAAAAATCCTTTTCTGGTAACAAATCTTGAATAAATTTCAAGGTTTTCGAAACCAGAAAGCTCCTATTTTCTGTATAAACATGTGTGTAATTCGAATCTGACTTACAATAAATAATCGTTTTTTTATCCAAAAATGCATAACCATTTGATGTTGGTATTTTCACGATACCTTGAGCGGAATTATCAATTTTATCCAATATTTTTTCCAATTGGTTTTCCGGGAGATTTAACTGGATAATCGCTTTATCTAAGGCAGTTTTTAATTCATCTGAATCTATTGGTTTTAACAGATAATCCAAGGCATTTGCCTTGATCGCTTTAATCGCATATTGAGAATATGCCGTAACAAAAATGACCCGTGTCTGGGGATTTGTCATATTGTTTACGAAATCAATTCCATTCATTTGTGGCATTTCGATATCCACCAAAACGATATCTGGCTGTTTTGCATTCACCAAATCCAAAGCCTTCTGTGCATCTTGAAACGTTCCTATGATTTCAAGATCTGGAAAGGCAGCTCTGATTTCGAGTTCCAACATCCGCAAAGCATTGATTTCGTCATCGATTAAAACGATCGTAGCCATATCAAGAAATTTCTATGTAAATCTAACTAAAAGCGATTTTGTTCCGCAAGCATAGTCCATTTTATTTCAATTCATTAGAGGTCAAAACGTTTACTCTGTACAAATCATCAAATCGGAGTCTTGCTCTTCAAAAATTGGATTACCACCAAAATTATGTACCAATACATCACAACTAGAACCACTTCTAGCACTGGTACAATGATTCATCGTCAATGATCCGTTGAATTCTAATGCAATATTGGCTTTAGTATCTGAAAAGCTCAAAGGATTTGCACCACCATCAGAAATGTCTAAATAATCAAAGATATTTTGAGCATTAGTCTGAGTAATATAAATACCTCTCCAAAAACCACTAATAGCTTCTCTTCCTCGTATAGTCACATGGTTGGAAGCAATCCCTTGTACGCTCAAGTAAGTACCTGAATTGGTAGGACTCATATCAATAATGGCATTATTGCCCATTTGCATATCAACACCTGCTTCTAAGATCAAACCCGCTCGAAGCTCTAAAACTCCTTGTATATAGTATGGGATTTCAAGCGCTTTTAATTGTAAATCTTCTTCCAATCGACTGCTTTCAAAATCATGAAACGCAATAACGTTATCACCATTCACCTCATATCTACATGAAGAATAATCGATATTATCTGCCAAATGTATGGCTGTATATATAGGAAATGATGCACAATCTTGTATCGTATTATCTGAAAACTCAGTGATGGATGCGTTGTTGATGGCCTCCGTAGAAAACAATCCTACGCCTCCACTCTGTCGGATGATACTATTCGTCATGGATAGACGTCCAGCAAGCGTGATAGCCGCTGTTACATTTTCAAATTGTGCATAGCTCAATCCGTCACCGGCCTCAGAAATTTCAACATGATTGAACACATTCAATCCTTGTGAGGCATTCACAAAAATACCGCGCCAAGATGGAACACCTGCGCTCAAGCCACGAAATATTACTGGATCTCCGCTGATTCCTTCCGCTTTGATAATTCCATTCTGTAATATCTCAATACCAGTACCTTCTTCAAATTCGATGATCGTTCCAGATTCAATCGTAAAAGTTCCATCCTCGATTTCGAGTTGACAAGATACGATATAATCTACACCATCCGGATTGTGATTAGTGAGCGTAGTATTTGTTGCATAAGAACAATCCAGTTCAATGGGCCGATTTGGATCAACTGGGTTAAAAGATGTACAAGAACTAACTAGTAATACTATGAAAGCGATTGACGCGAAGGTATAAGATTTAAAATACATGTCCATTTAATATTTAATTACATTGATGTGATCAAAACTACATGAAGCCTTTTTCCAGCACAACAGACTTTGAGCCATCAGAATGTTGGTTGAGTGATCGGTTTCTTTTTATGAGTAATCCAATACATGATCGTTTTAAAAAATCTTCATGAAATAATATTGCTGCAATAATTTAGTAGTATTGTGAAAAAATAAAATCACATGAATCAATTTCCCAACACCTTTACGTGGGGAACAGCTACCTCTGCGTATCAAATTGAAGGTGGCTGGAATCTAAATGGCAAAGGTCCTTCCATTTGGGATGCCTTTTGTCAGATCCCTGGTAAAATCGCTAAAAATGAAACGGGGCAGGTCGCTTGTAATCATCTAGAACACTTCAAGGAGGACATTCTTTTGATGAAACAAATGGGATTGGATGCTTATCGATTCTCCATTTCTTGGCCTAGAATTCAGCCGAAAGGATATGGTAAAAAGAATAAGGCAGGAATTCAATTTTATTCAGAGCTCATTGACTGTCTTCTAGAGCATGATATCGAACCTTGGGTGACACTCTATCATTGGGATCTTCCTTTAGCCCTTCAACTAGAAAAAGATGGTTGGATTGGCGATGAAATATCAGATTATTTTACACAATATGCCGATATCTGTTTTGAACATTTTGGAGATCGCGTTAAACATTGGATAACGATAAATGAGCCTTGGGTAGTAGCCATGCTAGGCTATGGACAAGGTGTATTTGCACCCGGTAGAAGCTCCAATTCTGAGCCGTATAAGGCTGGTCATGAATTGATCAAAGCTCATGCAAAAACGGTTCAACTATATAGAACTAAATATCAAAAGGAACAGGGAGGCATCATTGGAATCAGCAATAATTGTGATTGGAGAGAACCTTTGACCAATTCGCCTGAGGATAGGGCTTCCGCCCAAAGAGCATTAGAATTTTTTCTAGGATGGTTTGCTGATCCTATATATTTAGGTGATTATCCTGAGATCATGAAGAAAAAGGTAGGAGATCGATTACCAAGCTTTAGCGAAGAAGAGAAAAGTATGATTAAGGGATCGTCTGACTTTTTCGGACTAAATCATTATACGACCATGTATGCGGCTGATGCCTCTTCGAAACAAGTAAAAACTTCGGTATATGGGAATGGTGGACTTTCTGAGGATCAACAAGTCAGCTTAAGCACGGACCCTTCTTGGAAACAGACTTCCATGAATTGGAGTATTGTCCCATGGGGTTGTAGGAAACTACTCGAATGGATCGACCAACGATATGGACATCCTGAAATTATTATAACAGAAAATGGTTGTGCTTTTGACGATCAAATCATTGATGGGCACATTCAGGACAATCAACGACAAGAATTTTACCAATCCTACCTAGAAGAAAGCTTGAAGGCTATCAATAATGGAGTCAAGCTCAAAGGGTACTTTGCATGGTCTTTTATGGATAATTTTGAGTGGGCATCCGGTTATGAAAAACGTTTTGGCCTTCATTATGTTGACTTTGAAACACTGGAACGAACTCCCAAATTATCCGCATTATGGTTTCGAGATTTCTTATCTGGTCAAAAAAAATAAAAAGATAAGCGTATTGTACGTCCATTTTATGAATTCTATTGTAAATTTCTAGTAGAAATAGAATATTTCGTTGAAGCCTATAGTAAAACATATCCACTTTTTTATATTTCTATTACTCTTCCTTTATGCTAAAGGTCAAGAGTCAAACATCGTTTTTCAGTCCTTACCTCAAGGCCTTCCTGAAAACACCATTACATCTATTACACAAGATGAATTCGGATTTCTTTGGATCGGTACGCGTTATGGATTGAACCGATTTGACGGTGTAGAATATATCACATATGAAAGCTCGCTTCAAGATAGTACTGGTTTGAGATGTAATATGATAGAGTGCCTCCTTTCTGATAAAAAGGGAAATATCTGGGTCGGCACCTACGGAGGAGGACTCAACGTACTTGACTTACATTCCAACGAATTTAGGAGAATTTCCTTAGGAAAGAATAATCCAGAAATTGATGATGATTATATCACCGCTCTCTTTATGGACGAGAATGACATCATCTGGATTGGGACAGAAAAAGATGGATTATTTGTGTACGATCCCGAAACGCAAAACTACCAACGCTACTTTTACAATGTAGAGAAACCCGATGATGTATCCTTACAGTATATCACAGCCATATCCACCGATAAACAAGGAAATATATGGGTTGGCACATTTGGAGAAGGAATCGCCAAAATAGAAAGAGGCAGTGGACGTGTGCAAATGTTTCAATACTCCGAGGCTACGAATGGAATTGCTAATAATGAGGTACGATGCCTCCATAAAGGTACGAGTGGAAGACTCTGGGTAGGCACGAATAATGGCATTCAAGAAATTATTTCCGATGAAGAAGTTCAATTCAACAAGGTATTTAGCTATTCAGATACTGGTTCTAAATATGCTCAAAAAACCATTGATGACTTAAATACTTCGGCAGTTCTAGCTATTCATGAAACCGAACAGACTTTGATGATTAGTGTTGAAAATCAAGGATTAGCCTGTGTTGATTCTAAATCTAAAGCATTAGACATTTACAAAAACTCTCCATTTGTTGAAGAAAGCATAATAAGCAATTCTATTTGGTCAATTTATGAAGATCGAGATGGCATCATTTGGATAGGTAGTTTCTTGAGAGGTATTTGTAAAATTGATCCACTTCAAGATAAGTTTAGAAATGTCTATCAAGTCAATATTGATGAGAATTATCATCCATTAGAAATTATCAGCTCCATTAGTCAAGATGAAGAAGGAAACCTTTGGATAAGTTCGGATGGAGGGGGCTTAATTTTCCAGAGTACAGACGGATCAAAAAATACCTATTATTCTAAAAATGGTGCACATCCTATCAGTAACAATGACATCACGAGCACCCTTATTGATCGAGAAGGCAACGTCTGGATTGGTACTTGGAATGGAGGAATCAATATAAAATATCGAGGCAGAAGCCAATTTGAACCTTTTAAAATACCAATAACTTCGGAAGATCAGGTTTCCATGGACTTAATTTATGATCTCTTTGAAGACTCTAAAGGACGCATTTGGATTTCGACATTTCGCGCTGGTATAAAAGTATACGACCCAAAAACAAAAAGCTTCTCCACCTTCAATAGACGCTCTAAAAATAGGCGTATTGTAAGTAATAAAATTCGTGCTATTGCAGAAGATGCTCAGGGAAATATATGGTTAGGTCCCGAAGAAACGGGTTTGGAAAAACTTCGTTTAAATGAAAACCTTGAAATTGCCCATTCGACTTTTTTTGGTTTAAGGCCTTCAAAAAATGACGTCGATGGAATTCGAATCAACGATATATTCTTAGATTCTGAAAATCAGCTTTGGGTAGCGACCTCTGGAAACGGCCTTTTCCGAATTAATCCAGAAAGTAATGCGACCAAGCGATATTCCAGAAACGATGGTCTACCTACGAATCTGATACATGGCCTGCAAGAGGATAATAAGAAAGTACTTTGGGTGAGTACAAATGCAGATATTTTTGGACTGGATTTAAAAACGGATAAAATCATTCGATATTCTTCCGAAGATGGATTACAAGAAGGCGGATTCTACAAATCGGCAGCCCTCAAATCAAAGGATGGTCACATTCTGTTTGGTGGCACTAATGGATATACTATTTTTAATCCGGATAATATTCAAACAAATTTTAAAATACCACCGGTTTATATCACGCAGGTTAATATTTCTAATAAACGGTATCCTTGGAAAAGCACTTCAGAATCCAAAAATCTATTCAACAATCAACAAATCACGCTGAACCACCGAGATAATGATTTAAGTTTTGAATTTGCCGCACTCAACTTTATTCAATCCGGTAAAAACAAGTATGTCTACATACTCGAAAATTATGAAGAGCAATGGAGAACCAGTGGACTAGAGCGATTGGCTTATTATGCTAATGTTCCTCCAGGCAAGTACACCTTCAAAGTCCGTGCGTCCAATAACGACAATATTTGGAATAATGAAGGTGCCTCGATAAATATTCATATCAAAAAACCTTGGTTCAACACCTATCTGGCTTATTTCATATATGTCATCATATTTGCTAGTCTACTTCTTTGGGCACGCCACAATATAATCATGCGAGAAAAACTAAGTAGAGAATTGGAATTGGAGCATCTCCAACTCGAAAAAGCACAAGAAATAAACCAAATTAAAAATCAATTCTTTACCAATATTACCCATGAATTTAAAACACCTTTAACGCTCATCATGAGCCCATTACAAACCCTTTTATCGAAAGCTCAAATTCAGAGAGATGATAAAGCCATGCTCTCTTTAATTCGCCGAAATGCACAGCGTCTAAATCAATTAATAAATCAGTTATTGGATATGTCAATGGCCGATGCAGGTTATCTTAAACTTAAAACTTCAGAACAAGATGTTTGTGATTTTGTACGAAATATAACATTCGAATTTATAGCTTATGCAGAAGAAGAATTAAAGAGCTTTAATCTGTATATTCCAGAACAGAAAATCCTTTGTTATTTTGAAGCAGATAAACTTGAAAAGGTAATCGTCAATCTACTTTCCAATGCCTTTAAATTTACACCCAAGAAGGGATCCATCGATGTTACGATCCGAGAATCCAAAGGAAAAGTTCTGATTGATATTAAAAATACTGGAATTGGAATTCCAAAAGATGAACAAGAAAAAATCTTTGATCGATATTATAAATCCGGTAAAAATACTAATACGAATAGTACAGGTATTGGTCTTGCCCTTTGTAAACAATTTATGGATATGCATAAAGGAAGCATTGAGGTTGAAAGTATACCAAATCAACATACTACTTTCACCGTCGGGCTTTTAAAAGGAAAACATCATCTAAATGCTTCCGAAATTATTGAACGACCAAATACCCTATCTACTGATATTCATCCATCCATCTCCACCATTACCGAAAAAATAGAAACTGTTGGAATAGAAGATGAACAAAAGGACCTTCCTGAAGAAATTTATGAGAAAGATTTGATATTAGTTATCGAGGATAATCAGGAAATGCAAAGTTATATCAAAAATATTCTAAATGTTCAGTACGATGTAATTACTGCAAATAATGGTCGAGAAGGAGAAATTTTAGCTCAAAAATACATACCTAATCTTATCATAACCGATATACTCATGCCAGAGGTGGATGGTTATGAGTTGGTGAAACGAATAAAATCCAATGAGATAACCAGCCACATTTTTACGGTCATGATGAGCGTCAATGCATCTGACCAAAGCCAATCCAGAGGTTTTCATCGAGGCATCGATGCCTATCTAGCTAAACCCTTCAATCCTGATTTGCTAAAATTACGTGTTAAAAACCTATTAGCCACTCGGTCAGAATATAAGCGGCAGCTTTTGGAAGTCAAAAATGTACAAGTGGATCCTCAGAAATTATCCTATAAAATGAGTGAAAAGGATGAAAAACTGATGAAATCAATTACACAAGTGATTGACGAAAACTTATCTAGAATTGACTTTAAAATTGACGACATGTGTAAATCTCTCGGAATGAGCAAAAGTCAATTATATAGAAAATTAAAGGGCCTATTTGGTATCTCCGGAAATGAAATGATACGAACAATGCGTATCAAAAAAGCAGCACTCTATCTCCAACAAACCGATATGAGAATATCTGAAATTACATATGAAGTTGGACTAAATGATTTACAATATTTCCGAAACAATTTCAAAAAACACTATGGAATGTCACCGTCTAAATATCGTGACAAATTCAACATTAAACGGCCGTCTGAGGAGACTAATGAACATACCGTTTAGATTCTACGTAGAAGCTTAGAAGCAAGAATATTAAAAAGACTCCAAGGCTGCTCAATTCAAAATTGCTAATGAGTCCATCGGCATATAAAACTCTAGAATCCGAGGCAATAAAATTTAAATCTCTGACAACGATAGGAAATGAATAAGGATGAAATTTTGTCCAGCTCATATTCATGACAGACATGATAAACGCAGATAAGAAGAATAAAAATCCTAGTCCCAAAGGAATTAAATACGATCTAAAAAGACTGTGCAAAAAGAGCTGTACACCTAAGATCCCTAAACAAGAAATAAAGATGTGAAACATCAACACAAGACTATCCTTAACAGGAGGTAAATAAAAGGACATTTCATACTCTGGAAATCGAAGCCCTAAAATATATCCAGATAAAGCCGTAAAAAGGGTAAAGGAAACCACAATCCATAAAAGCATTATCAACATCGGAAATAGCTTTGCCAAAAATTGGGTGATTCGATGATTGGGTGAGGTATATAATAATTTCTTCGAATCAGCTCTTTTCTCAACATAGTAAAAGGTCAAAATCAAAAAAATCAAGCAAGGCACAATCATAAAAGCGGTTATGATACAATGTGCTCGATTAAAATATAAGGTCCACGGATTTGTATTCAGACTGGCTAATGAATGAACATCTATTGTATGTCCGAAATAAACGGCCAAAACAACAAGTCCACTAATGATCAAGGAAAAATAAAGACTTAATGTAGTTTTTAACTTAATACATTCCGCTATGATTAAATGTAAGAATCTCATGGTGCGCTCTTTTTAATAGTTAAATCCATGAAAAAATGCTCCAAGCTATTTTCTATCCTGCGAACGTCATAGACATCGATCCCCGCCTCTAGGATGTTTGATATGATTTTTGAAATTTCTTGGTCATCAGATACCTTGAGAATACAAAATGATTCATCAGAGGACTCCAACCGATCTTGCAGTAGCAAGCCTGTTTTTTGAATGTCATTCGTTTTAATACGAATCCTACCCTGCCCTTGCCTTTCAGAATTTAAAGCTTCCATGGATCCTTCATATACTAGACTTCCTTGTTCTATAATTCCTACATGACTTGCCATTTTTTCAATTTCAGATAATAAGTGACTGGACAACAAAATGGTTTTTCCGGATTCTTGTAAATCCTTTAAAAATGAACGCACATCTCGTATACCATTTGGATCCAAACCATTGACAGGTTCGTCCAAAATCAACAACTCGGGATCGTGTAAAGTAGCTATCGCTAAACCCAGTCTTTGTTTCATCCCCATAGAATAATTGGCCACTTTTTTACGCTTACTTTTAGCAAGCCCTACTCGATCCAGAACATATTCGATTCTACTATAATCTTGATGCTGAAAGCGTGCAGTAATTTTCAAATTATCAATGGCGCTTAAATGCTGATAAAGAGCAGGTGCTTCAATTAAAGTCCCAATTTTCGAGTAATAGCTATAATCCTTTTTAATCTGCTTGGTGCCCATCACTTCAATAGTTCCAGCTGTAGGCTTTAACAGTCCCAGAATATTCCTAATAGTCGTACTTTTACCTGCTCCATTAGCTCCAAGAAAACCATAGATAGCTCCTTTAGGAACTGTCATATGAAGATCATTTAAAATCAGGTCCTTCTGATTATAACTAAATGTTAAGTCCTGAATGCGAATCATAAACCTTCTTGTTTTTCATGTTGATTTTTCAAAAACAATATTGTTTTCTTCAATAAGCGATCTCTAAATCCTTGTGTGTAATTAATCGCAATGGAACTATCCAATGCAGGAATATACACCTGGTAAATCCCCCATAAGCCTGCATGCATATACACATCCATACCATACATACTAATACGCCATAAGCCCAACTTATATTCCTTATATCGCGGATCATCTTCGATTTTATAGGAAGGATCATAAGAAATAGTAGCAATCATTTCTTGAAAGCTTTCCTTGGAATCGAAAATTGCTCCAGAGCCTAGAGCATACATAAATTTAGAAAGATCTCCAGTTGTTGAAACCAGTCCCCCTCCTCCATATAGATCGATCGATGGGTCAAAATCTGTCGCATCCTTATGATTAAAGTATCGATGGACCATTCTCGGCTCCTGCATTGGAGCTTCCTCCAATGACTCGAGCCAAGTGGAGTTCAATTCGAAGGATTCAAAATTTAAAAGCGCTCGTAATCCATGTGCTAAAGTAGAATCCGTTAATTGTTCTATCGCCTCTCCAGCTAAAATATAACCGGTATCAGAATATCTATACCGTTCACCCGGGGCTCCAATTTTATTCCCTGTTTCCATAGCCAATTTCAATTGATCCGTCCGTGTCCATCTTTTCTTCGGATTTTTCATGGCCAATTCGATAAAAGTCCTGCCCCCCATGGCATAATCAAATAAGCCAGAGGTATGAGATAAACAGTGTCGCCAAGTAATACTATCGATCGAATAACCACCTTTCGTCAAGATTTCTTGATGTTCACTTGAAATAAAATGCTTAATTGAATCATCTAAATCTAATGCACCCATTTCTTGAAGTCTTAGCATAGCGGCTGCTACAAAAGTTTTAGTAGTGCTGGCAATTCTAAATGGTTGAGATGCCTCCAAAAGGTCACTTTTTTCACTGCTATCATATCCGGCGGCGCCTGACCATTGAATACCCAATTTCGGCGAATAAACGGACATGGACACACCTTTGATCATTTCGTTCGAATCATCCATGGCTTCTTGGATCAGTTCTTCTAAGATTTTTGAAGTCTCATCTTGAACAGGCTGAACCGATACGTTGGATACACAAGCGAACAAGAGCAAACAACTTAGAATCATGAGAAGTCTTATGTTCATATTTGATACTTTCATCCAAATATCATTAAGGTTTGCAGATTTTCATTGTAAAAAATCGTCAAATCAGATCAAAGGATACTTTTTTAATAGCAAGTTTTCCTTCTCTTACACTAATAAATAAGATATAAGAAGGTCACCAGGATAATAAAACATATCCAGAATAGTATGGCCATTGGGATTCTGGCAATGTTTGAAGTTATATGAACGATCTTTTGTATACCTTTTTCAGCGAAATCAACCCTTTCAAGCCATGTCAGAACAGATTGATCATCCGAATTCGCATCTGCTACTTTCTGATTAGATGTATGCTCTTCTCCTTCAAAGGAGACTCGATTGGCAACCGCTGATAATATTCGTTCAACAAATCCAGAAACCATCATACCCAAAACAGGAATTTTATTGGACAATACCTTACTGACCACAGGCAAAATAACGATATGTATGATCCCTTTAAACAATAGCTGCATCGACTCTTCCTGCTGCTCTTTCGATAAATTAGATTTCCAATGGGTACTATCTTTTAAAGCTGCTTTCATCAAATTCATGGCATAATTCGTAATGCGCGAAACATCCATTTTAAGTCTTCGAATAAAATATAGAAAGCCTGCAAATAAACCACATAAAATCATCAGTATAAGACCAAGTATTGAATAGGCGATGATTTC
This sequence comes from Saprospiraceae bacterium, assembly GCA_020628475.1. Lineage (GTDB taxonomy): Bacteria > Bacteroidota > Bacteroidia > Chitinophagales > Saprospiraceae > JAHDFB01. The sequence continues at coordinate 12,344 of JAHDFB010000017.1, forward strand.
TAAGGTTGTTAAATCCATTAAGAAGTAGCCGACAACAAACAGAACCAAAAAAATGAGTATAGGCTGAATGATCCAAGTCAATGCGTATATCGGGAAAACCAACATATCGATGATGTTCTCAGCTACCTCTTCATTTCGGTACTCTTTTAAATTGATACCTAGTCTTGATTTAATCTCTTCATTTAATTGATCTATATCTACTGGTTTAGCCATAAAATTTAATCGTTTTCATGATTTCTAACATTTTTTGCTTCAAACTGGGATGTGCGTAAGTTAATATAGCGGACAAACCAAATTTCTGTTTGGTGGTTGAAAGAAAGCTTTGGTAAATAATACGACCATCTACATCTAGCTGCGCATCCATCATATAAAAGTTTTCGCCCCCCAAATTGATTTCTTGATAAGCCTCACTTAAAATGGTAAAATTTCCCATTTGAATGATTTCTTCTGTAGAATACTTTAAATAGTCCTCACCAGATTTAACATCTTCATTATACCACAAACTTTCTGCAAAAATGGTTACGCTACCAGGAAGATTAAAGGAATCTCTAGCTTGTTCTACCAAAACGAGGAGTAAAGCATCTTCCACATCACGAACATCTGCATCTACTTCCTCCACTTCATTGGTTTCAGGATCAAAATAATTGTTCTTGATTCTCCACTCCAATGCTCCGTCTGCTTGTGCATCCCAGTCCGAAGGAATGTCCATCTTAAATTTAAAGTAATTGTTTTTGTATTCCTGTTGCACAATTTCACCAAAATCAAAAGGCATCTTTTTCATTTGACAAGATGTGTTCAACATCAATAAGAATAGCAAAATCATAGAGTATCGACTCATCTTCATTGTACAAGTTTTTGATCAGTACTTCTTGTTGTCATGCATTTTCAACAAAACAACTAAACGAAGCTAAATAATTAATCCCTGATTTTGACAATTATAAAGTCACAAATAAAATAGACTTGAACATCTCTGGCATAATCCGGCTTCTTGAATCTAATTTTATATTTTTACTAGACAAAATCACAAATCTAAATGCGCTTATTACTTTTTGTTCTCAGCATCTTCCTACTTGCTTCTTGTTCCAAATCTACGCCGAAAGTCCTAATTTTTACTAAAACAGCTGGCTATCACCATGAATCCATAGACGATGGGATACAAGCCATTCAAATGCTAGGCCGTAAACATGGTTTTCAGACAGTAGTTTCGGATCAATCTGAACATTTTGAAGAGGATATCATTAAAGAATATAAAGCCATTATCTTTTTATCTACCACCGGAAACATACTGAACAAAAGCCAAGAAAGCGTCTTTGAACGATTTATTCAATCGGGAGGTGGCTTTGTCGGTATTCATGCGGCCACCGACACGGAGTATGATTGGCCTTGGTATAATCAACTAGTTGGTGCATATTTCGCGAATCACCCAGAAATTCAGGAGGCAACATTAGAGGTACTCTCCAAAGATCATCTAAGCACAAAAGAAATAAATGAACCTTGGAAACACACGGATGAATGGTACAATTTCAAATCTTTTAATCAAGACGTACATCGATTGGTTAATCTAGATGAATCCAGTTATCAAGGCGGAGAGATGGGAGCTGATCATCCCATCAGTTGGTATCATGAATTTGATGGCGGGCGTGCTTGGTATACAGGCTTAGGTCATACAAATGAATGCTACCAAAATGATGTATTCTTGAAACATGTGCTTGGAGGAATACTGTATGCGATGGGTGATCAAGCACTAGACTATTCTAAAGCACACACATCTTTAATACCTCCGGCAAATCGTTTTGGCTTGAATCGATTGATACAAGGCGTCCTAGTGGAACCGACTGAAATGACCATTCTCCCCAATGAAGATGTACTTATTGCGCAAAGAAGAGGAGAACTAATCAAATATATAAGCGATAGCAAACAAACTAAAGTAATGGGCAGTTTGGATGTTTATCATAGCTCTGAAGTGCCGGATGTCAATGTGGAAGAAGGATTAATGGGTTTAACCAAAGATCCCTCTTTTGACCAAAATGGATTTATCTATATGTTTTACAGCCCCGTCGATAAACCAGTCAATCGATTATCCAGATTCTATATTGATAATGACTCGTTGCACCGCTCAAGTGAAACCATCATTTTAGAAGTCAACTCCGATCGAGACGTATGCTGTCATACAGGTGGATCGATAGCTTTTTCAGGGGATGGTCAATATTTATATCTAAGTACGGGTGACAATGCAACCCCCTTTGATGAAAAAGGCTCAACCTACGTAAATAATGGATTTGCCCCTCAAGATAATCGTGCCGGACATGAACAATATGACGCAAGAAGATCCTCCGGAAACACCAATGATCTTAGAGGAAAGATTCTTAGAATTTCTTTAAATGCAGATGGTAGCTACTCTATCCCTGCTGGTAATCTTTTTCCAGAAGATATGGAAAAGACTAGACCTGAAATTTATGTCATGGGAACCAGAAATCCATATCGTATTTCAATTGATCAGAAAACGGGTGACTTATTTTGGGGCGATGTGGGTCCCGATGCTGGATCTTCTGACAAGAATCGTGGTCCCATGGGACATGACGAAATTAACCGAGCAAGCAAAGCCGGCAACTTTGGATGGCCCTTATTTGTGGCAGATAATAAAGCATACAATCAATATGATTATACATCGGGTGAGTCAAGCTCAAAATACGATCCTACGCACCCCATCAATCTATCAAAAAATAATACAGGCTTGACAGACCTTCCTCCAGCGAACCCCGCTCTTATTTACTATCCGTACGATAAAAGCAAAGAATTCCCTAGCTTAGCGAGTGGTGGAAGAAATGCCATGGCTGGGCCGGTGTATTATGTGGATGAATATCCCAAAAACACGGCTTATCCTAGCCATTTTAACGGTAAATTATTCATCTATGACTGGATTCGGCAATGGATCAAATTGGTCGATATAGATGAAACAGGTTCTATTGTTCAAATAGAAGATTTTCTACCAGAAGAAGACTTTGCGAATATCATTGATATGGAACTAGGCCCTAAGGGCCAAATATATATCCTAGAGTACGGAAAAGGATGGTTTAGTAAGAATCCGGATGCCAGTTTGACCCGAATTGATTATAATTCTGGGAATCGAGCACCCATTATTAACTCTTTGACTAGTTCCAAAAATGCGGGACAAATACCATTGAATGTTACACTAGACATTAAGGCTAGTGATCCTGAAGACGATGCCCTTACATACAGCTGGTTTCTAAATGGCTCTAAGATCGAGGAAGATGGATCAACTGTCCAACTAGAAATCAAAGAAATTGATCAATCCATTATCTATTGTAAAGTGAGTGATGCTAAAGGCAATAGTACCCAATCGGCGGACATCGTCATAAATAGTGGAAATGAACGCGCTAACATAGACATCGAAATCATTGGAAATCAACGTTTTTTCTTTCAAGGAGAAAAAATATTCTACAAAGTTAATATTGAAGATGATCAAGCATTCAATAAAGAACAGCTCATGATCAAACATGAGATTGCTGCATCCAACAGCAATATTGGTCATCTCAACAATGCGGCTAAAAATTTAGGCGAATTGCTGATTGAATCTTCCGATTGTGCTTCCTGTCATAAAAAAATAGAAGCTTCAATTGGGCCATCTTATAAAGCAATTGCAGAACGTTATCAATCCGTATCCTATGCAATGGCCTACTTAGCTGAAAAGATTAGAAAAGGAGGATCCGGAAATTGGGGAGAAGGCGCAATGGCCGCTCATCCTACGATTTCTGAGGCAGAATCATTACAGATCGCAGATTGGATTCTGGCCTTCAATGATGATATAAATACAGAACAAAGTTTGGAAATGGAAGGCTTTATTACGCCGTCCATAGACCCGAATGAAGCATGGAAAAACACTTCTTATTTAAGAGTCTCGTATTCCGATGCACCGAGTAATGGATCTAAGCCTCTTACCGCTACCAAAGAATTTAAATGGAGACCTAACTTTTACCGTATAGCACATCTCAAACGATCTGAAAACATGGCCTTGGATGAAACCAAAGGAACAAAATCAATTGTTATTCCAAAAGCAGCTAGTAATCTCTACTTTGACAACATCGATCTTACAGATATAAAATCCCTTCAACTTGCATTCATTACAGAAATGACTTCAAATGCACAACTGGATATGGACTTGATCAATGAACAAAATGAAATCATTGCAAAACATGCCATTACTGGACCTTTCAATGGAAAAAGAACGATCGAACTAGCAATACCCAATCGTCTCTTTGAACCAGGAAATTACAGTCTACGTTTTACAAACCAGTCTAGAGACAATGGAACAATACATTTGGTCAAACTAGCTTTCAATAAATAAGCTTACAAATAGCGTTCTTTTAGAATATTAATATGCCAAATTTGATGCCCCCATGTCAGGAAAGATATGGCCCTAGCAGATAAAGGTCCTCCACTCGCAGAACCAACAAAGGCAAGATTGGATGCACTAAAGCTTTCCACAAGATTGATATAAGCATCTCTTGTTATTTCGTATTCCAATAGTAACGCTTCCAAAGATTTATCATTAGCCCCAGAAGGAATGATATAATCATCCTGCTCAAAACCCATCATATCCGTTAAATCCTGTCTTCCTGCACGAAAACATCGATACATAAATATTCGTTCGGTGTCGATTATATGCTGCAGAACTTCCTTCACCGTCCATTTTTCAGCCGCATATCTATATTCCAGTCGATCCTTTGGAACATCATTCCTGAAAAAATCTAGCAATTCCTTCTTGGATGCTTTCAAACCAGTAATAAGATCAACACCTTCTGGTGTCAAATCAAAATATCGTTTAAAATAAGGACGATATTCCTTTTCGCTTATAGCATTTTTTTTAATAATCATAAGTCAAGATAACTTCGCGTGCAATCATTGCGCTCTTTCATAGGCTTCTTTCAGCCAATCTATCGTTTTATCCAAATCCTTAGATTCAACCGATAGATTAATGCGATGTGTAAACATACTATTTTTAGATGCCTCTAAAATGTCTTCTATCGGCTGATTCTTCAAGTTTAGCCTAACCTCAAAACGTGATTTTGTGGCAGGATTTAGACAGCCAAATTGTTTCTTTCTACGTAAACTAACATAAGCCTTCTTCGGAGCAAATTCCACATCATCTCCAAATCTTTTAATGGCTTCAACCAACTGATTATATAATGGGAGAAAATGTTCCTTGCCTTTGTATTGTGCATCAACTAAATCCTGAAGATTTTCGCTTGATCCGGAATCTGATTTTCGATATTTATGAACCACCATATTGGCAAATCCATGCGTAAATCCATGTTCTTCTTTCAAAAATTTAATCATTTGGCCATGCTTCTCAAGTCCTTGCTCAGCTAAGACCGCTTTCCATTGTTCTAGCGTTTTACCACTGTTTTTTTCAAGATTTTCAATCATCTTTTTTTCTGCATCATCCATGTTGGCCTACTTTTTTTAAGTAAAAAAATCTAATCTATTAGTTCGGTTCAAATCCAATTTCAATTCTAGGTATTGCATTCGAAGGAAATTCATTTTTTCCATAAAATCCAACCGCGGTAATAGAAATATCGCCTTCCGTGAAAGGAAGTTCTAATATTGAAGTTCCAATGGGTACATTATCGGCTTTTAAAATAGCTCCGGAAAGATGATCATCGTCTGGATATTCTTGACAGATTCTTCGAATAGTGTAGGTCTCATTAGCTAAAACCGTAACATCTGGAATGGGTCGAAAACCTAAGACATCCGAAGGAAATTTGATGGATTCGTCTACTAGAGTCGCTCCATTAGCATCCAAAATTTGAATGATATAATTGGATACACTAGTATCTGCTAAATAACCCACACTACAAATGACTCCATCTGTCAGCATTTTGAAACTATATTCATGTGTTTCCGATGGATAATCACGAGTCGATAAAAATTCTTCGTCATTGCCGAAAGCAGAAAAAATATCCTCTATTGGATGATCAGCATTAGGACATGGATCCGTATTGGAACAAGCGCTGAAAAGTAAAATGACTACAGGTAGTGCTAATAAATATTTCATTAAATCTAATTTTTGACTTATTAACGTCAAAACTAAGACTTATGTGTATTCGAATGAAAAGAAGCTATCAATTTTTAGTGAACATTATACGAGGCCTTCCAAGCTTTCCCTAGTTGATTCAACAATATGAATTCATATGGTCCAGGTTCTAAAATCAATTGAACCTTGTTTCCATACACTTCCTGAACATCATAAGGTACTGCTGTTCCAACTTCTTCCGTCTGCACATATGCCAACATCAATATTGGTTGTTCTTTTTGGAAAGATTCCATATCAAGTTCTACCACCTTTCTGTCTCCATAGATTAACCATGCCGGCCTTTTAGTGATATCTCTTGTCTTCGGGTGTACCACGGTTACATCAAAATAGGATTCGTGACGATACTTTCCAAAAACCTTCCCTTCAGAGTTAATAAATACAGATGGCTCCGGAACATTCATGATTTGATAATAGGCATCATCATTGTCTGGAATACTTCGTGACATATATCTTGTTTGGTTGACTGTCAAAGGATCTATTCCAGTAAATTCAGTCAAGCGACCGGCCATGGTTTTTTCCCAAGAACCTCCATAATTACCTTCCGCTCCGTGTGCATATCCGCAGTGTATCAATACTTTACCATCTGGATTGGACTCCATATAATCTTTTATATTATTGGCCTGATTGATTTCGCGTTCTTTTCCACTATCATGGCCTTGTGATTCGTAACCAAAAATCTTATAACCTAGTTGACAAGCTTTCCGCAACATCTGTCCAAATTGAGGCTCTTTAAGGTAGATACCCTGATTGATTTTTGGATACTTATCTTGAGCAATCGTTTCTGCCGCTTTTTCAGTAGGTAAAAAGGTTTCTAAACCCAAATGCCTATAACCTTGTTTATACATTTCTTCAAGAAGTTGTGTAGTGAAAATGCGCGTCTGAGGCATATGATGTTCCTCATTAACTATCGTAATCCGGTAATCTCCTGACCGCTCAAGAATATATGGAATGGCCGGAGTTGCTTCATATTCTAGATGAAAACTATCAATCTTGGACGGTGAAAGTGGTGTTGTCGCTGATGAGATTCGTCGATCCCAGAAGGTCAAGGTATTTTCTAAATCATTAATATACGAAAACTCCGTAGCCGCCATTTCTACTCCGCGTTCTTCCAAGACCTTAGTACGAATCGAATCGGAGAATTTATATGGAAATGGATCCCACTCAAATCCATTGAAAGAAAAATCAGTTTCAACAAAGTTGGGCGTTTCTACTGGCTCTTCACAAGAAAAAAATAAGGCGATTAATAGACACGTGCATATTGAATTTTTCATTGGAACATCATTTTGTTAATGATAAGATGTTCTCCTGATTCGATTTGGTGTATCAAAGCACATCTCAAACCTTTAATTCTCAAATTACTCCATCTTTTTAGTACATAACATGTACAAGCATTCCTGCTTCTCTTCAAGGACAAATGATTTTTTCTTTTCTAATAAATCTACCTGCAAGGAATAATCAGCAGCCCATTGTAAAAGATCATTTTCCAGAAATTGAGTTTGATAAATACTATTCTTACCCCACCAACTGTCCTGAAGAATACCCTCTTCTTTACCATATGGGAGCATGATCAATAATTTCCCATTTGGACGTAGCAAACTTTTCATTTCCCGAATAAATTGATAGCACAAATCTTTAGGTGTATGATTGAAACAATGCCTGGCTACAATGGCATCAAAACTATTTGTATCAAAACTGGATCGCCGCATATCGGTGACTTTATAATCTTCTAGAAAACTATGTTCACGTACCATTTCGATCACACGAGGACTTATATCTGCTGCTACAACCCGGTTGCCTTTGGCAGAAAGATACCGACTGAGTTGTGCCGATGGGCCACAACCAGCATCACAAATGATGCTGTCATCAGACAATGATTCGGACACTTGATCCAGCAAATACTGCTCGAAAGGATTCTTGGATAGAACATGATTAAAACGTTGATGGTACGAATCAGCCTCATTCAAATAAGCATTGATCGTCCACTGATTGATTTGTTTGATATTCAACGGAAGCATGCCTAAAAATAAGTTTTTTCAATCATCTTACCACTCATCCTATTAAAAATACCGTTCCCCATATTTCCCTTTCAATAGCTTCAATTCTAGGCTAGTTTTACATCATTATTCATCATAAAACAGACATAAAATGCAAACCATCACTCCACAAGCAGCCATCACATTCAGCTTAGGCGTACTCCTTGGAATCGTTCTTTACCTTCTAGTGAAAAATGTTTTTGCCTTTTTCGCTATCATCGTGTGTATCGGATTCTTAGACCAATATTTCAAAAAGAAAAAGAAGTCAGATGAAGAAAGATTATAAAATCATATGGCTTGTCATCATTCTATTAATCATCACTGAATTAACCGTTCTTTTCATTCTTAATTAAATCAACATCAATGTTATACTCAAAATATATCGCATTCATTCTTTGTAGTTTTTTATTTTTTCCAAGTCAAGGTCAAAATCCTGTCGGATCCTGGTCAGGAGCGATTGCCACTCAAGGAATTTCTTTGGAACTCATATTTAATATTTCTGGAGAAAAAGATCAGTACACAGCAGATCTTGATGTGCCTATTCAAGGCGTCACGGCTTTTCCACTCGAATCTGTACATCTAGAGGGTAATAGTATTCAGATAAAATCCAAACAACTTCAAATGAACTATGAAGGAACATTGACAGATGAAACCATTGAAGGCACCTATCACCAGGCAGGACAGTCCTATCCTCTTGTTCTAAAAAGAACAAAAAAAGAAGTCCCTGGCGATATCACTTTACCGAGCTCTGAGGAGGCATTATTCAAGATTGCTCAAGCCGAAAAAGGTCAATTTAAATACAGCGTAGAAGATTATTTCACAAAAGCAGGTGCCTCTTCCTTCAAACTATCTAAAGACGGAAATTACTTGTCTTACAAAGAAAAAGATGCTCAAGGTAAAAATCACGTATATGTTAAAAACATAAAAACCGGTGAAATAATTAGAGCCATTGAAGAAACCGATAAATTAATCCGAAGTTATTTCTGGGCAAATAGCGGACGACTGATTTACTTAATGGATGATGGAGGAAATGAAAACTACCATCTGTATGCCGTAAACATTGATGGTACAAATGGTCTTGATCTCACACCATTTGAAAATGTCACCGTAAATCGAGTATTTTCGACGATGGATGAAGATCCTGATCACATGATTATCGCCCTCAACAAAAATAATCCTCAAATCCATGAACCTTATAAAATCAACATCAATACGGGTGCCCTAGAGCAGTTGTACGAAAATACCGATATTACTACCCCGATTATCTCCTATGATTTCGATCGTTCTGGACAACTCAAGGCATTTACAAAATCGAAAGATGGCATCAATTTACAATTGTATTATAAAGACATGGAAAATGGTACATTCGATATTGTTAAGGAATTTTCCATTCTTGAATCCACCTTTGCTATAAGTCAATTTGATTACTCGACAGACAATCCAGATGACGCCTATGTTTTAAGTAATATTGATTCGGACAAATTGGAAATACATCGTTATGATTTTAAAAAGAATCAAACCATCGAACGATTGTTCTACCACGAAGATTTCGATTTGTCTTCTATGCTCATCTCCAAAAAAAGAAATTACGAAATCGATTATTATACGGTCAATGGAGAAAAGACGGAGAACATACCTGTCAGTGATACATATAAAAAGATTTCAAGCATTTTCGAACGTGAATTTCCAGAATACCAGGTCAATATTATGGCGCGAACTGCCGATGAAAAACAACTTTTACTCCTCGTCGAAAGTGATCGATTGTATGGCCGTTATTATGCTTACGACGTTGTCAAAAATAGCTTCACCTTAGTCTATGATCTGTTACCTCAATTGAAGGAAGAAGATATGGCCGAGATGATTCCTTTTTCGTTTACCAGTCGAGACAATAAAAAAATCTATGCCTACATTACCTTGCCAAAAGGAGCTTCTGTTACGAACAAAGTACCTCTGATCGTTGTACCACATGGCGGCCCACATGGTGTTCGAGATAATTGGACCTTCATCCGAGAAAACCAACTATTTGCCAGCCGAGGCTATGCAACGCTTCAGGTGAACTTTCGAGGATCAGGTGGCTACGGAAAATCGTTTTTAAGCGATGGTTACCATCAGGTTGGGAGAGGCATGATGGACGATATTGAAGATGGAATTGTACATGTTATTGAGCAAGGCTATATAGACACAGATAAAATAGCCATTTTCGGAGCGAGTCATGGAGGATATGCTAGTCTAATGGGATTGATAAAAACACCAGATCTGTATGCCTGCGCGGTTGACTATGTAGGCGTATCCAACCTATTTACCTTCATGAATACCCTGCCACCCTACTGGAAACCATATGAAAAAATCATCAAAAAGTGGTGGTATGATCCAGCCGATCCAAATGATCAAGAAATCATGAAAAGCCTCAGTCCTGCATTGCGTGTGGATGAAATCACCAAACCACTTTTTGTCATTCAAGGCGCGAACGATCCAAGAGTGAATATCGATGAATCCGATCAAATCGTACGTGCAATGCGAGCTCGAGGTATGGATGTTCCTTATATGGTCAAATATAATGAAGGTCATGGATTTGCCCGAGAAGAAAATCAAATCGAGTTATACCAAACGATGATGGGATTTTTGGCCCAACATCTGAAGTAATTACATATAATTTTTCAACCTTAAAACTCATATTATGAAATCTAGTACAATCGTTCGAGGAATAGGAATCGTATGCTTAGTAACGTTTTGCATTTCACTATTCTTCAAACCAAGCTTTGATCAGTATCCATTATTCCTTTCCGGAATATTATTCTTTGGTTGTTCTTACTGCGACCCATTCCTGCAAGAAAAAAAAGCTTGCGATACAGAGTAAGTATGTTAGCGCTAGGGAATCTTGCCTAAAAGCAGGCAAATTCCTTAGCTTTGGCAAAGCAATTACTTCATTTAAACGCCAGATCTCAAAAAAGTATGCGATTTTTCTACGATAAAAAGGCCATTATAAACTACTTAGTTTGGATAATTAGTCTGGCTCCTGCCTACATCTTGAAATACTCTACCGCGAAAGAAGCCATCGATAAAGAATATACCATATATGAAGGAATTCTTTACCTCATATTAGGTGTGGGCCTAACCTTTGGCATTCAGATGCTGATAGATAAATACGACCGTCCCAAAGAACCAATTTTCCGTAAATTTATCCGAATCGCTGGCTATTTCTTGGTCGCCCTAATCCTGTACAACCTCATCATGTATCCTTTTGCCATCTACGTTTCGGCTTGGATGAGTCAAGAGCCCGTTTCGCCATCGAAATATGGATTTATTGGTACCAATGTAGTCAACATATTTATTTGGATCACCTGGTATATCGTATACGTGCTATTCCAATTATTAGACAAACTTCAACAATCCCGAGTCCACTCTGCCGAGTTGGCCTCTAATCTTCGAGAATCGCAATTGAATGCGCTAAAAGGACAGATCAATCCTCATTTCATTTTCAATTCCTTAAATAATATACGAGGCCTGATGCTCGAAGATGTCGAACGCTCTCGGGATTCCTTGACCAGACTCAGTGAGATGCTACGTTATTCTCTGGTTAAAAGCACCAATGACTCCATCAGCCTGGAAGAAGAAATGGAAATGGTTCAAAATTTCGTAGAAATCTCCAAAATACAATTCGAAGATCGATTGAGCTATGAAGAAAATATTGACCCCACGTATTTATCGAAACCCATTCCTCCAATGATCATTCAACTATTGGTAGAAAATGCCACTAAACACGGGATAGCTAAGTTAAAAAATGGAGGCTTGGTCCATGTATTTGCCGGTATGGAAGCAGACAATTTCGTCATTCGGGTGATCAATACAGGTCAATTGGCTTACGCCCAAAATTCAACCAAACTAGGTCTTCAAAACATTGAAAAACGTCTAGATCTACTCTATGGAAATAAAGCCTCATTTTCACTGGAAGAGCGGGAAGGGAAGGTCATCGCTGAAATCAAAATGCCTTAATTATGAACACCTTAAAAGCAGTGATCGTCGAAGATTCCAGATTGGCCAGAAATGAACTCAAGGTTCTACTGAAAGACTTTCCAGATATCCAATTATTAGGTGAAGCGGCCAATGTGGATGAAGGCATCGAATTGATACATTCAACCCAACCAGATTTACTTTTCTTAGATATCAATATGCCAGAGAAAGATGGCTTTGATTTATTAGAAGCCCTGGATGAGGTGCCTGTAACGATCTTCACCACAGCATATGATGAATATGCTATCAAATCCTTCGAATACAACGCTTTGGATTACCTTTTAAAACCCATCAATACCAAGCGATTTGCAAAGGCCATTGAAAAGGTAAGATCCCAATTCGAACAAGTCCCCCACTCGAGTTCATCTGAAGACGGTAAAATACTCCATGAACATAGTCAACTTTTTATCAAGGATGGCGAAAAATGTTGGATGGTACGACTCAATGAAATTACCCTATTCGAGATTAATGGAAATTATACACAGGTCTATTTTGAACAAAATAAACCCTTGATTTACCGCTCTCTTAACCAAATTGAACAAAAGTTACCAGACAGCCATTTTTTTCGAGCGAATCGACAACAAATTATAAATTTAAATCATATTAAATCCGTGGTCCCCTGGTTTAACGGTAAATTGAAACTAACTTTGCAAAATGGATCAGAAGTCGAGATTTCTCGTCGACAATCCGCTGATTTTAAAAATAAACTTAGTTTCTAAATGGATCACCAAGAGATTATTGAACAAACCGTTCAATATGTTCAAGCAGAGTTAAAGCATGCCGAAGGAGGACATGATTGGTGGCATATTCTACGGGTTTGGAATAATGCAAAAACAATCGCGCAATTCCATAATGGGGATGCACTCATCATTGAATTAGGCGCCTTATTACATGATATTGCAGACTCGAAATTTCACCAAGGAAATGAAGAAATCGGCCCACAAAAAGCACGGGCTTTTCTACAATCCATAGGACTGGCCGAATCAATCATTCATCACGTCGATCAGATCATTCGAAATATTTCCTTCAAAGGTGGACGCGTTGAAAGACAATTTAGTAGCATCGAACTCGATATCGTGCAAGATGCAGATCGCCTCGATGCAATTGGTGCGATTGGTATTGCTCGAACCTTTAATTATGGTGGATTTAAAAACCACGCCATATACGATCCAACGATTCCTCCTAATATGCATATGACCAAGGAAGAGTACAAGAAAAGTACCGCACCAACGATTAATCATTTCTATGAAAAATTATTGCTGCTCAAAGATCGCATGAATACGGACAAAGGCAGACAAATGGCTGAAGAGCGACACCAATATATGGAAGGCTTCCTCCAACAATTTTATCTAGAATGGAAAGGTGAAGCGTAACTTTTATGTGATATCTTTGTTAGACCACTGATATACGTTTGATCATTCAATTAATACCTAATAATCATGACAGCCGTCAAGAAAGTTTTTACGCTCGGATTCCCATGGCAAACCCAAGATCCTTTTTTATTCTGTGTGCATCATCTAGACATGTATCCAAAAGGGAATGAAAATATGGGACCAGATGATGATCTTCAAGGTCGGCAGATAGGTCAAGATTTTACCATTAAAGATGGTTGGAGAATGTATCACGGCAACAAAATTCCTGGATTCCCATACCATCCACATCGAGGATTTGAAACGATCACCATCGCTGAAAATGGTTTTGTTGATCATACGGATTCCATGGGTGGCGCAGGACGTTTTGGAGCAGGTGATGTGCAATGGATGACAGCTGGAAAAGGTATCCTTCATTCAGAAATGTTTCCTTTAGTACATCAAGATCAAGAAAACACCTTAGAAATATTCCAAATTTGGCTCAATCTACCCGCATCCAGTAAATTTGTAGAACCACATTTCAAAATGTTATGGAATGAAACGATTCCAGAAAAGGTACTCACCGATGTGCACGGTAAAAAAACGATTCTCCGGGTGATGGCTGGAAGCTTACATCAGCTAAACGCTCCAGAACCGACACCGGATTCTTGGGCCGCTGATCCAAGCAATATGGTCACCATCGCTACGATCAAAATGGAAGCCAATGCCCAATTCGAATTAGATGCTTCTACAGCAGGTCTTACGCGTAGTTTGTACCTATATCATGGGGATGAAATCAACATCGAACAAAGTTCGATCAAGATCAATCAAGGGGTAGAATTGGAGAGTGACCAGTGTATCACGATTGAATCTGGAAATAAACCTTGTCAATTACTATTGTTACAAGGTAAACCTATCAACGAACCCGTAGTCAAGTATGGTCCTTTTGTAATGAATACGCAGGCAGAAATTCAAGAGGCTTATCGAGATTATCAACTGACCAAATTTGGAGGTTGGCCTTGGGGTGAATCAGAATATGTACACCCACGTGACAAGTCGAGATTTGCCTTGCATGCAGACGGCCGCGAAGAACAGCAAGGCTAAGACTGTATTCATCTCCTTTGTTGAAAGGAGATTAATATCGAAGCTTACAGGCTGGACAGACTGATTGATCTCCTTCCGATTTCAACCGAATGCCCGTGACGTTGGTTTCTACGAATTGCTGTATAAAAGCCTTTTGACCACTTTTTTCATGATTGATATTAGATTTTGTGCTGTCCTTTAATATCTCGTGGTATTTATCATCATATTGTTGTTTCCCCCAACAATTAGGACATACTCCTGCCTCAATCAATTCTTCATCACTAAATATTTCGGAATTCTTTTTGGAGCCGAACAGCCCCATAATTTTATCCATTAATCCCATATGTATTGTTATTTAAGCATTTCAACGACCTTGCTTGACAAAGTCTAAAGCATAAATAGCATATTCTTCCCAGTAATCTTTGGCAGAGTACGGTAATTGTATCCAATTTGACATTGGTTTATCTCCTCCCATGGGATTAAAAAATCCCACCTCTGGAATTTCCAAAGCACGTTCTTTTACCTCGTCAAATAACTTGCAGACGATATCCCCTTCTTCAAACAAAATGAAGGGCTTTCGTCCGATCTTATAACAGATCGTTCCAAACATTTTCGTCTTTACGGCTCCTTCAATGGAGTGGCCAATCATATCAAAAAATTCTAACGATTCCATACGTTCTTTTTTAGTCATTAATCCTGTTTTGATGCTCCTCTGTTTTGTTGAGACCAGCGAATCAAATCGATACATAAGGCATCTATATTGGCGGCCTTTTCATGAAAAGCCCCGACATTAGACAAAATAATCATTCCTTGTTGCTTTTTCAAATCCAATATCATGCAAGAAGAATACCCACCCGTAGCACCATTATGAAAAAGCCATTCTTCATCTGTACCTGGATTTAAAATAATCCAGCCTAAGCCCACAGACATGTGTTCTGAAACGGTAAATGTAGGCTCCTGCATTAATTTCCAAGCTACATAAGTAGAATCCCATTGAGCCTGTCCAAACTTTGATAAATCTTCCACGGTAGAGAAAATCGCTCCAGCTCCTTTTAAAGCGTCAAACTCCCAAGTACTGGCCTGCTCGCCTTTGGCATTTCTGCCGATAATAAATGGATTACTCAAGGCTCGAAGATCCGTAGACGTTTGCTTCAAATCCAGACGATCACAGATCTTTTCTTGAATCAGCGTTTCGTACGACTGATCGTAAATCTGCTCCATCATGTAGCCTAATATACCAGCTCCCATATTGGAATACTCATAGACTTCTCCGGGAAGTGCCTTCAACTTAAGCTTTTTCTCGAGGTAACTCTTCAATTTATCCCGATCATAGCCCGCATATGGATTATCGAGATTGAAGATTGCCATTCGCATGAGTTCCGGTGATAGACGCGGCAATCCTGAAGTGTGATTGGACAAATATTTAAAGGGAATCTGCTGGTCTTTTCGCAAAGAATATGGTAGATATTGATCTATCGGATCCATTAATTTTAGCTTATTTTCTGCAACCGCCTGTGTCAATAAGGTGGAGGTAAACACCTTCGATATCGATCCAATTCCAAAAACAGACTGTTGATTATTGATCTTTTGTAAGCTCCCCTGAAGTTGTTGAATACCATAAAAACTAACTGAATCACCGTGAATCATCGCAAATGCAAACTGCATACTATCAGGAAATACGTGGCATTTTTCAGCAATTATATTCAGCGCTTCTGCTTCAAACATAGCTTCCGGAATCAGCGAATGACGCGCCTTTTCTTGAGCTTTTAAAATGAAAAATGGCAACAGCAATAGACTGCATAATATTATTCTATTCATGAGTTTATCATCTTATGGACTAAAACTACGAAGATATACCATGCTCCATCTAGATAAATCTATAAAGTATGAAAAAAAATCGCTATTTACTGCGTGAGGGGGAGTAAGGAACGGAGGCACGACGGTCCCGAGTAGTAATTACGAGGGATGAAATCCTGTATCACCCGACGGCTGATAGGCCGGCACGCCCTTATTAATAAACCATTAAACTGGAGGACGTAATCGATCGACATTACCTTCTTGTGCTTTAGCATCTGCGATTAAGTTATCAACATTAGCTACAAGCCATGCTTCCAAGGCTTGATTCAAGGCATTTTCCGCGGCTCCCCAATCGAATCCAGGGGGACATCGATCCTGTTCACTACCATTGGCTCTACTGTATCGGGCAATTCCGCCTCCAAAATATACTTTCGGGTTTAAAAAATTATGTTCCTTACCTTCTCTTTCATCGGGTAAATGATTACACTCCAAGGTAATATGAAGTTGTTCAGTTTGAGCTGGAGAATTGAGTAATCTATTCCTGATCGCCGTGACGTTTCCAGACAAATCTGATGTACCACTAATAGAATCAGCATCATATGTTATGTGAACCCCATAGCCTTGAATCTGATCAGGTAGTTGAATCACACTATATGCATTCAAACCTAAATAATCTCTCCATCGATGCGCGGAAGGATTTTTTTGAATACGCAGCGCTTCCGTCAACAATGCTCGAATCGCTTCTTTCTCCGCTCCTCCTGCTCTAGCTGTTGTTATGACAGCCCTTGCCTTCGCTTCGTGCAAACGATGTTGCGTAAAATCAGTGATCAACTGTTGATTTTCGGCCTGCTTCCTTTGATTGTCTAAATTATCCTGGCGTTGTTGAAGTAGTCTATTTAATTCTGCAGGCCACAATTGATATTGATTGCCCAACCTCCTTCTAAAATCATCCGCACTTTTTAATCGCTGTTCATTGGCCGTTGGTATCCCATCAAAAAATCGATCAAGGGCTTGTTGCACGTCAATACCAGCACCTGTATTAGCTGCCAAAATCTGCTGAAATAATTGCTGACGATCGTGTAAAACCTGAGTCCAAGCCTGTTGATTATCCTGTTCCGCCTGTTGTCGCTTTCTTTGAGCCTCTTGATCTGCCAGCAAGCGTGCCGCAGCCCGTTGTTGTTCCTCTAGTTCCTCACGATCTTTTGCTTCCTTTTGAGCCTCATAATTTTTCAGAACTTCCCGCGATCGTTGCTGATAGTCAATAATGCTATCCATTCCAAGCAGATTATCCACACTAGATCGGATATTTTCATCCCGCACTAGCTTAAAAGCATTTTGTGTTGTCGTCTGTTTACTTTTTTTAGGAAGATATTTGTCCGGATCTGCTTGATTCAGATAAGCCTTTTGCGCATCGATATAGCTATTTTCCTCAGACGATTGATGAGCCGCAGCTGGTTTGTAATGTTTTATTTCTTCATTTAGATCGAATAATTCTTGCTTTTTAGTTTGAATCCATTCCATCTCAGGCTCTCTATTTTTCCATGTTACAATATAATCCGATGGTTTATCCTCTTTTTGGGCTATACTGGCTACACGTTCCCTTTTAACCTTCTCCACATTTCGTTCCTCAATTTCCATGAGCAATTTTTCTAAGGATCCTTTGAATGCATCAAAGCTATATTTATCATATTTTTGCGTTTTACTATTGTCACTGGATCCTTGACCTTTCTGTTGCTTTTTTGATTTTTTTGATTTTGGTGCTTCTCGGGGAAATTCGGTTAAATGCTGTATATAATTATGTCCAGCTAATTGCATTGCTTCCTTATACAATTGATCAATCCCGTCGTCTAATTTTTTCTTTTCCGCATCTATTTGCTCTTGTGTCCACATTCCTCCCCATGACATCCCTGGTTGCCAGGTATCGTCATATTTATATTTGAGTTGCGCCACCGGACTTCCTGTGATCTTTTTTGTTTGAACAAGCGTATCCTCCGATGACACGGACTCATTAGCTGCCTTGGCGCCCATCTTATCGGCTTCACGTTCCAAGGCTGCGTTATCATTGATCGCACCCTTCCCTTTCAATTGAGCCGTAGGTTGCACACGGCCTTGTTTTTGTTGGACAACATGCCAAGCCTCATGGGGAAGATGTTTTTCTTGTCCAGAAGCTAGGTGAATATCCGTTCCTTGAGCATAGGCATGTGCTTGGAGTTGTGCTGGTTTGGAAGAATTGTAATGCACCTTCACATCGTCCAATGAGAGACCAGACATCTGTTCCATACTGGCTTGCAAAGAAGATGGTAATTTATTCTTAGACCGATTATCATCGGCCGGAGGCATATCCGAGGAGGTCCAATCCTTCTCCTCAACCGTCGATTCTTCTTGCTCGAGCGCTTGTTCTTCGACGCCATCCGCATTACTAACAAATTGATAGACCGGGGGGATGACGCCCGTCGTTCCCTTCATATCCTTCGCCACATATTCGGCTGCCGGAAGAAAGCGATCTTGTTCTTTATCCTGTATTTTTTGTTTTTGACTCAAGATTTCAATACCTAGTTATTAAAAGTAACTTAAAACCTTCACAATGATTAGAGTAGAAATACCTGTTTCTTAGGCTGCTATAGGCGAAATATGTATTAGAAAATCTGTTAAGAGCACAAACTACTTCTCAAATCATCAAAAACTAGAATGAAGATTTGGTTGTTGTCTTTGCATATGGCAACTAACTTACGTTCTATCCAAGATCAAAATACAGGAAAGGTATCCTTGAACATTCAGGCGTTGAAATACATTCCTCGTTTTTTTAATGAGGTCCGGAAAACCAATCCGGTTCTATTTTTTAGTAATATTTTATTGCGTTTGTTGGCCTCGATGACACCTATAGTCATGCTGTGGGTGGGAAAATTGATCATCGATGAAATCGTAGCCCTCGTCAATACTTCCGGTGATACCAACTTGGAACAATTGTGGTATTATGTGGTCATCGAGCTGTTATTGGTCGTCATCTCCGATATACTCAATCGGATTATCTCGATTACAGAAGGGCTGATTGGAGATCAATATTCGATTCGATCCTCAGTACTTCTGATCAATAAAACAGCCGAGGTAGAACTCTACCAGCTGGAAGATCCTGATTTTTACGATAAATTAGAACGAGCAAGACGACAAACCAATGGACGAGTCAGCTTGCTTTCCAATCTATTAGGACAGGCCCAAGATCTCGTGACCATCATTCAATACATAGCGGCTCTGATCTATTTCGAGCCTTGGCTAATACTCATCGTGATCATATCCATCATTCCTTCCTTCATCAATGACCTCAAGTTTAGTAGTGCAAGTTACTCCCTGTCAAGGGGTTGGACGGCAGAGCGTCGAGAATTGGATTACCTTCGATACATTGGAGCCAATGACAAAACCGCCAAAGAACTCAAGCTATTTGGTTTGGCTGATTTTATATCAAAACGTTTTTCTCGCCTATCGTACGAGTATTATAAGGTCAATAAAAAATTGAGTATTCAACGCGGTATTTGGGGATCTATTTTCAGCACATTGGGAACCATCGCCTATTATGGTGCCTATATTTTAATCATCTTTCGAGTGGTGACGAAAGTATTAAGTATCGGTGATTTGACCTTTCTTTCAGGTGCCTTCAATCGCCTTAAATCTAAGTTATCCCAGTCATTTAAACGATTTACCCAGATTACCAGCGCTGCCTTAAATCTCAAGGATTATTTCGAATTTATCGATTTACAACCCGCTAGCAATGATGCCTTTGAAATGCGGCCCATGCCCGCTTCGATCCAGTATCAATTTGAATGTGTCGATTTGCATTTCAAATACCCAGGTACGGACAAGATGGTTTTACAAGGGGTAAATTTTAGTCTGAAAGCAGGCGAAAAAATGGCCTTTGTCGGAGAAAATGGAGCCGGCAAAACTACTTTGATCAAATTGATCTTGCGATTTTACGAACCGACTCAAGGCAAGATTTTGCTTGACGGTGTTGATATTCGTCATTATCCAAAAAAGGAGTATCAGAAATTTTTTGGCGTGATTTTTCAGGATTTTGTGAAATACGAATTCAATGTAGCCGAAAATATTGCTGTAGGAAATGTGGCCGAGTTAAAAAACCAAGCGCTCATCGAGCAAGCCGCCAATCTTTCCTTAGCCAAAGATGTCATTGCGGCTTTGCCAGAGGGTTATGAACAACAATTGGGTAAACGATTTAGTCGAGGCATGGAATTGTCTGGTGGGCAATGGCAGAAGGTCGCTTTGGCCCGAGCTTACATGAAAGATGCACGGTGCATGATTCTGGACGAACCGACTTCCGCCTTGGATGCGCGGGCGGAATTTGAGGCATTTCAGCGATTTATAGCCTTGACAGAAGGGAAGACTTCCATTATTATTTCTCACCGATTTAGTACGGTGCGTATGGCGGATCGAATTTTGGTACTCAAGGATGGCAGGGTATTGGAGTTGGGCACGCATGAGGAATTGATGTCGGATCCACAATTGTATGCCGAGCTATTCAATTTACAGGCGGCGGGATATCAATAGAATACACATAAGGGCATCACCCTTCGGGTCGCTACGTTCAGGAGCTCACTATTCGTTCGGCTCAGCCAGAGATCTGGCTGATCTAGCGCCTTCGTCACTACTCCTTTCCATCGCTGATGCGGTGGATTCGAAACAAATAGGAAGCATTCCATCCTTGATTCTACATACACAAATTATCATAGAAGTTCATCAATCGAACAATGTCAGTCATTTTACATTTAAACAGGCTATATCCATGATATATCGCAAAAAATAAGCCTTGAACCTAAATTATCCTGCCAATTAACGGACATTTATTGATCCTCCAAGAAATTTGGATCAATTTCTGCACAAGGATATAGCGAATGTGTTGCTACCCAATATGCCCACATTTGCGAATAAACAACTTTAAAATATGTACAACAACTTTAAAAGGACCATCCTTGCTTGTGTCCTATTATCGGTCATCTGTTTTTATGGATGTACGGAAGAAGACGGGCTGGTCATTGTTTCCGGTACCGTCATTGATGCCATTACGCAAGAACCCGTAGATCAATTACAGATACAAACCGAACAGGAGCGCTGTGGATTCACCGCTTTTCAAAACTGTGATCGAGTCAATTTGAAAGAGTATTCCGATGTCGAAGGAAATTTCAGGATCGCCTTTCGGGTGGAATGTAATCACGAATTACAAGTGGCAGTGCCTACCGCACTGAAAGAACGATATCCCTCGAGCAAAATCATCATGGAAGAATTCTCCGATCGGTATCTATACACAAACTGTCACGATAATATAGTTCTATACAAAGGCCAAAATTATAAGCTTCGTATCATTCTACAGCCTAGAATACTGTTAACTATGAAACCGATCAATATTCCTTCCGTCGAATTGGAATCTATAGAAATCCCTGCCTTTAATATCAAAACAAATGGTTTAATAGATAGTGGAATTTCAAAAATGCTCGACTTGGAATCCTATATAGGGAGTTTTGATTTGATTCTAAAGTACAGCGATGGCACCACGAAGGTTCGGCATATCAAATACGACTATCATTACAACCATGTGATCCATATAGATATAGAAACCTAGATTATTTGATACCATATTCTTCAAATAAAAACTGAAAAGCACGCTCGATAACTTTGTCCTCCTTATTGGCCATGTTGTCGAGCGTATTTTTTATATAAATATCAGGTTTGTGCCCGATCCCATCGAGACTAGAACCATCCGGTAATAAGAATTTTTGAATCGAATAAGCATAGTACCATCCATTGGGTAAAAATCGACCATTACCAACATCTGAAAAATCTCCAGAAGTATAATCACCAATTTGAGTCACATGATCAAAGGCATTCATATGCAATAAAAAGATTTCAGCAGCACTGACCGTAAAACGATCGGTTAGAACGACGACCGGTTTGGTATACACTTCGCCAATAGCTTCCGTGTAATATTCTAATTTATCATCAAAATCATCATGCTCTACCCCATTACGATTTTGTACCGTATAAATCAGGGTGTCCTTGTCTGCAAATGCCCCAGCAACTCGAGCCGAAAAGAGATCACTACCACCACCGTTTAATCGTAAGTCCAAAATGATCGCCGCATGATCCCTTATTTCATCGAGGATAACATCAATCTGGTCCGGCTCGATGCCACCCATTCCATTAATGTATATATAGCCTATATCTTTATCCTTGATCTGTCCATAAGCAAATTCTACATTCTCAGATAAATTGGTATATCCGTCCACATATTTTTCTTGTAGAAGATCCAGGCTGAACAAATCTATAGCCTCGAGATTCAAGGCACTTCCGCTCTCATAATATTCCTTAGTATAGGGATTATAGATATAACAATGTGTATCATCCAAGTAATTAATCATCTCTTTTAAGCTCTCGAACAAGTCTTCATCCGACATCGAATCATCAATGCGTGCATCAAATACGGTATAAATGCTATCCCAATTTCGCTGGCGCACCTCAAATAATGCGTAATGAAGATCGAAATCCTGCCACATAAGATCGAAATTATTTTGTGGCGTATTTTCTTCATCCGGTCCAAGAATGACTTCTTGACAAGAAAAGCTGATCAATAAGATAAGCAGCAAAAATAGATAAGGTATTGTTTTCGTCATGATATTAAAAGGTGTAATGAATAGATGCTCCAAATCGATTTTGGAGGATGATAAGATCGTGTATTTCAAAGCTTTTATGTATGTTCAATAGATAGAGTAAAGCAAGATTGAATCGCTTGTTTAGACTTCGTTGATACGAGATGGAACTATAAGTAGAAATATAACGATTCCATGATGCCGCATTACCGTATGTGATCAATTTAAGTGGGTTTTCTGCATTCAATTCGGTGATTTTATCAAATCCATTATAGGGCGGGCGAACAAACAAATGAATCAAGGGTACACCAAGCTGAAAACCAAACTGAGCATCTGCTCCAAGTTGATAATTCAATTCAACATCAACACCCAATGAATGCGCAAATAAGAAGGTAAAGGAATTTAAACCTTCAAACAACACAAAAATATTCTCTGAGCGAAAAGAAGGCCCCAAATACCAACGAAATGCGTCCTTCTGATACAACTTAAATAAATAAGAATAATACAAATGTGCTTCCATTTGAGTCGCGGTAAAAAAATCCGCCGCTTGAGTGGGAAGAAGATTATAATCAAAACTCAATGAAGTATACATTTTGGAAGACTTCATACTCCGTTGATACTGTAATGAACCATGAATTCCCTGCATCCCATAGTTCAAAGGTGAAAAATTAGTATCCTTAAAATATCCACCATTATAAGCGATCGTTAACCCAATGGATTGTTCTTTTTGAAAGACATCTTGTGCATAGAGCGAATGACTCGTGATGATGAGTAGCAAAAGAATAAGAAGTTGTTTCATTGTAAATGTTTTCGTTCCGTTAATGATTCACTAAAAAAAGACGAGTTGCTCATAAAAAGGTTACCTCTAGAGTGAAAATTTGTTATTTAAAGCAGCAAAACACAGCCAAAATTTACAATTCATTTAATTAAACGCCCCTCTACTTACAGGTCAAAAAACACACCAACAACTAATGGATTAGTTAATGTGTAAAAAAATATTTAGCACTTACACAACTGAATATCAATTACTTAAATTACCACATAACTAATCTATTAGTCTAAAAACTATTCAATTAGTTGTATAATTAATACATTAGTTATAGCTTTGTGACAGACAAAATATTGAATAATGAAAAAATTAGGACAACGAGAAGAACAGATCATGCAAGTCTTGTGGGAGCATGGGCCTCTATTTGTGAAAGAGATCATTGAATTCTTACCAGATCCGAAGCCGCATTATAATTCCGTCTCTACCATGGTTCGTATTCTAGCCACCAAAGGTTACATCGACCACAAAGCTTTTGGTAAGACGCATCAATACTTCGCTGTATTGAAAAAAGATGCTTATCAAACCAAAGCGGTGAACGATGTCTTAGGATCTTTCTTTAATAATTCCTATAGTGAGATGGTGGCCTATTTTGCCAAGAAAGAAAAGATCTCCGAAGACGAGTTGGAAAACATTTTGAAAATGATCAAAAACAATAAATAATGCTCCCTTATATCCTCCATGTATCTGTACTATTAGCTACCTTTTTCTTGTTTTATAAGGTATTCCTAGAACGAGAAACCTTCTATCAACTGAATCGATTTTTCCTAGTAATTTCATTAGTAATATCGGTTACCCTACCCTTCGTTTCAATTCCAGCATCATACTCTTTTCATACTGTCCATGAACGCACCGATGAAGGAGCTACAGCATTGTTAGAAAATGAAGCGGAAACAACGGCATCCATTCCTTCTTCAACCGATCTTTCGAAGAATAATAGTAAGCAAGAAGAATCAGCAGCCATAGACAGTAAAGAATCTAAGTCTATGATTGAACGCATACGCGGTTCTTTGCTTCAAAATAGTTGGATCAAATGGCTAAAATGGATATATCTAGGAGGTATCGGCATTTTCAGTATTAATTTTTTCATTCAATTTTTCTTAATACTTATCAAGCGATACCGGTTAGAATCCTTCAAAGATGGTATTTATCGCATTATTGAATTAAGAAAAGAGGAAGCACCATTTTCCTTTTTAAACTGGATTTTTATCAATCCTGCAGCATACGATCCCGATACATTCGATCAAATATTACATCATGAAAAAATACACGTAGCGCAAGCACATTTCGCCGACAAATTGATGGCTGAGTTAATGGTCATTGTTTTTTGGTTCAATCCATTTAGCTGGCTCTATAGAAACTCCATCAGTAATAATCTCGAGTACATTACAGATGATTCTATGCTCAGTCATGGTACCGAAAAACAACAATACCAAATGAATCTACTCAAAATTTCGGTACCTCAACATGCGCTTGATCTAACAACCAATTACAATGAATCTTTCTTAACTAAAAGAATTAAAATGATGAACAGTAGAAAATCTTCAGCAAAATCAAGCTGGAAATACCTATTAATATTTCCAGTCATAGCTCTCTCTATAGCGTCTTTAAATGGACTGCAAGCAACACCTTCCAATAATGCACCAGAAAAACGTGTTCATACGGATCAAAACTTCACACAATCCGAAGTAATGGCTAGTCCAGATGTACAAGCAGAGCCCGTAGAAATTCAGCTTCAAGATGCTCAACCGCAGGTGGTGACAAACGGTTTGGAACATAAGGACAAAAACAAAAATAAAGATAAGGATAATGAAAAAGGAAAAGATAAGAGTAAAGACAAATCGAAGCTCAAAAGTAAAACCAAGCTAAAGCAAAACTTCCAGTGGGATTATGACAAGATTACACCAGGGCATTGGCAAGGTAAAATTCGAGACAACGAAGTTTGTGTATACTTAAACAATTCACGACGCGGATTTAACAATAATTGGACGATACAAGAGTGTTTCCCGAAATCGCTTTTCGCTGATTTGAACAGTGCTTCCATGACTGATTTCAAGGTCAGTCGAGAAGCTGGAACCCTCATATTATCTGGACGTTTTGAAGGAAACAACGGTGAAGGTATGTTCGAATTCGAACCCAATGCATCTTTTAAGAAGTCCCTTGCCAATTTTGGAATAACAAATGCAACGGACGAAGATCTTTTTCAAATCTTCATGAATGATACTGGAATGGACTTCGTCCAGAAACTAAGTGATGATAAAATGGATTTTGGCATTAAAGATATTGTCACATTAGGTATTCATGGAGTAGATGATCGTTATGATGAACTTCGAGAAGTGTTCGAGCTGAGCAATGAAACCATGAGCGCTAAGAAATTAACTACCATGGCCATTCACGGAGTGCGATTAGATCTAGCAAAATCACTATATGCCATCAATAGTTCAGACTTCAGTGTTCAAAGAATTGTCGAAGCACATATACATGGTGTTTCAAACAAGCTGCTAAAAGCTATCCAAGCATATGGATTCTCTTCAGTCTCACTTAGAAATGTGATTGATATGACGATCCATGGTGTCAATCCAGATCATATCTATAAAATGAAAAAATTAGGCTACACGGACATGCAACCAAAGCATTTCGTTGAGTTTGCCATTCATGGCGTGCAAATTCCATTTGTCCAAAAGGCCGTTGAAAACAATCTTAATTACAGTCCAAAGGACTTCATTAACATGTCCATTCATGGTGGTGACTCTCAGTTTATTGATGGAATGAGTCAAGCTGGATTCTCCAATCTGAGTGCTAAAGAAATAGAATCTGCACTAATACACGGAGTCACTCCATCCTTTGCAAAAGAGCTACGTGCCGCTGGTTATAATGATCTTGAAATCCGTGACTTAGTCAACTTTAAAATCCATGGAGTCAGCACTTCTTTTATCCAAGGCTTAAAAGATCTTGGCTTCGATTATTCTCCAAAGGAGCTCATCGATTCGGCCATCCACGGTATTTCAGTCAACTATGTGAAGGACCTTCAAGCTCTTAATCTACAAGGCATTACTCCTAAAAGCCTAATTAACGCAAAAATCCATGGAGTATCTGCCAAATTCGTTAAGAAAGCGCAATCTAAAGGATACAACTTGACCGAATTAAAAGAATACATCAAAATTAAAATTCACGGTATTTAACTGGTGTTGTAACCATTCTAAAAATCAACAGTCTTATATAATATAAACCCGATTAAAATACCTTCCGATCAGTAGGCACAAAAGATTATGTTATATCAAATGTGCCTATTGATCATGTAGCTGGACAAGCCCTTGACAACGGTTTGACAGTACAACTATACCCTAAACTTATTACAAGTGAATGGCAAGAAATCAACTTGCTTGTTCATTCTAGCTGACAAACAAATTAAAATGAAAACGCACACAATTCTAATCAAAATAGTAAGTTGCTACCTGTTCTTACACTATGCCTTATATACATCAGGTCAACAGGTCCGCACGGAATTACCACCCAAAAAGACTTACCAAACGGACTATGTTTCTCCTCAAGAAGCACCCAAAATTGATGGATTATTGGATGATGCCGCTTGGAATGTGGTTCCTTGGGATGGCGAGTTTATACAAAGAGAACCGAATGAAAAAGAAGCTCCTACTGAAGCAACCAAGTTTAAGATCGTCTATGATGATAAATTCTTATATGTGGGCGTTTCTTGTCTAGAAAATGAACCTGATAAAATCGAAAAACGACTGAGTCGAAGAGATGGATTTGAAGGCGATTGGGTTGAAATCAATATCGATAGTTATCACGATCTACAAACGGCGTTCTCCTTTACGGTCACGGCAGCTGGCGTCAAAGGTGATGAATTGATTTCTAGGGACGGAGAAGATTGGGACTCCAGTTGGAATCCAATTTGGTATGTCAAAACGAGCGCCGATGATCGCGGTTGGTATGCAGAAATGAAAATTCCTTTTTCTCAACTTCGTTTTGGAAAATTGGAAGAACAAATTTGGGGCATTCAACTCACCCGAAATCTTTTCAAAAAAGCGGAACGGTCTAATTGGCAATATATTCCACGAAATGAATCTGGATGGGTCAGTAATTTCGGCGAATTAAGGGGATTGAAAAACCTAAAAGCCCAAAAACAAGTAGAAATTCAGCCATTTGTTTTGGCATCCTCTTCCAGATATCAAAAGGAAGAAGGAAATCCATATCGCGATGGAAGCGATCAAATGATTAATGGAGGAATCGACGGGAAGATAGGGATTACTAATGATCTAACCTTAGACTTTACTGTCAACCCAGATTTTGGACAGGTAGAAGCTGATCCGGCGGCAATCGCCTTGGATGGATTTCAGATATTCTTTAGAGAACAGAGACCCTTTTTCGTAGAAAACAAAAACATATTCAACTTCAATGTATCTGGATCTGCGGCTGGAAACACCTTCGGAAATGACAACTTATTCTATTCAAGAAGAATCGGCAAAAACCCTTCCTATTACCCTTATGTAGCATCCAATGCTCATGTAGATTTACCCTCGAGTACAAGTATTCTAGGTGCTGCTAAATTTAGTGGTAAGACAAAAGAAGGCTTATCCATTGGGATCTTGGAAAGCGTCACTTCCAAAGAATTTGCAAGAATTGAACATCTCGGTACGGAGACTACAGAAATCATCGAACCGCTTTCTAACTACTTCGTGGGTCGAATTAAAAAAGATTTCAATGAACGAAATTCAAACATTGGAGTCATGTTGACCAACACCACCCGTAATATTGAAGGAGAACTCGACTTTTTGCATAAAAATGCAACAACTGGTGGAATAGACTTTATTCACAAATGGGATAATAGAGCTTGGCAGTTATCGGGGAATTTTATTTTTTCGAATGTTCAAGGTAGTGCAAAATCCATCACTAGAACTCAACAATCCATTGAGCATTTATACCAGAGAATGGATGCCAGTCATCTGGAAGTTGATACCAGCTTAACGAGTTTGAGTGGTACAGGAGGCATTCTAAGACTGGGTAACTTTGGTGGAAATCTTAACTTCGAATCCGGTGTGACTTGGCGAACACCAGGATTGGAATTGAATGATATCGGCTTCCAAAGGCAAGCAGACGATATTCGCCATTTTACTTGGTGCGGCTATAAATGGAGAGAACCATTCTCCATATTCCGGTACATGCAGGCAAATTATAATCATTGGATTGTTGCCGATTTTGAAGGGAATATCAACAGTGTGGCTTGGAACGTAAATTGGAGAGCCATTTTTAAAAACAACAGTAATTTTGGCATCGGGTCCAACATCAGCCCTTATCAATTCTCCAACAACGAGTTGAGAGGTGGTCCAAGATTCAGATATGTACCAGAAATAGGTTTTTGGGTATTTGGAAATACCGACGATCGTAAAAAACTGTACGGAGGATTCAATACCTATGTAGAACGTGCGCGTTCAGCTGCCAATACCTTCTATACGTTAAGACTGTATCTAAAATATCAACCCATCAATCGCTTAAATCTCTTAATCGGGCCAAGATATTCGAATGGAACCAATGAACTGCAATACGTAAATCAACGCTTTTTTGGTCCCAACACAGAGTTCATTGTAGCAGACCTGGATCAGAACACTTTCAGTATAGAAACCAGAATTAATGCCACCATCAATCCGAACCTTACGATTCAATTTTATGCGGAGCCTTTTACTACCAGGGTTAATTACTCGGAATTTAAACGAATTATTAATCCCCTATCCTCGCAGCTTTCTGAGAAAGCAGAAACATTTGATCAAGAGCAATTGCAATTCAACGATCAATCGGAAACGTATTTGATCGATCAAGATAAAGATGGACAAACAGATTATTCCTTTGGAAAACCAGATTTTTCTTATGCACAACTGCGATCAAATCTTGTGCTACGATGGGAATATAAACCGGGATCGGAATTATTCTTTGTATGGTCCCATAATAATGGAGGACTTGGAGATCCAAGCAGCTCGATCGGTCAAATTATGAATCAACAATTTCTGGAAACGGAAGGAGAAAACATCTTATTAATTAAAGCAACCTATAGATTGAGTTTATAAGGATAAACAGTATAAACATTCGGCTAATTACTAAAAACACTGAGCATTCTATTTGTTTTTTCAAGATTTACATCATTTTATGAATAGTAAAATAAGCTCTATTCCGAATATTATTCTAAAAACAAGCGTAGCTCGCTCTATTATTCCAAATTGTTAATTAATCTGAAATAATAATCTAAAAAAATACCAAAAGTTGAAATTTTATTTAATTTTGCAATGTGCGATAATACAATATTATCAAACAATGCAACTTTACGGAATTAAAAATGATTTCAAAGCACTGTTGCATATACATGCGGATTTGTGATTTTATTGAGGGAGCCATCTAACTAACTAAGGTGGCTTTCTTTTTTTCCCTGATTTCTATAGCACATACTTCCTTTCGGTTATTGCATCTTCATCAATTATTGTACTTTTACAATAATGATTATCCACAATATATACCTATATGAAAGTTGGAATACCCAAAGAAATTGTCGACAATGAAAATCGTGTTGCCGCTACGCCAAAAACGGTAAAGCGGCTCATCAAACAAGGATTTGAAGTTTTTATTGAAACGAAAGCCGGTGAAAATGCACAGTACTCGGATGAATCCTTCCAATCAGCAGGGGCACATATACTAACCAGTGCTCAAGAAATCTACAGCACAGCCGATATCATTCTCAAAGTTCAAGCCGTTAGCAGTGAAGAGATCAACATGATGCAAGAAGAGCAAGTTATGTTGAGCTATTTAAATCCTGCACAAAATGGAGACCTTCTACAACAACTTGCGAACAAGCGAATTAACGCTATTGCGATGGACGCCATTCCTAGAATATCTAGGGCTCAAAAAATGGATGTGCTTTCTTCCATGGCAAATATTGCTGGCTATAGATCTGTCATTGAAGGGGCTAATTATTTTGGGCGTTTTCTCAATGGACAAATCACAGCGGCAGGTAAAGTAGATCCTGCCAAGGTGTTGGTGATCGGTGCTGGAGTTGCTGGTCTTGCCGCCATCGGGACAGCAAAATCGCTTGGAGCCATCGTTCGGGCATTTGACACTAGAATGGAAGTAGCCGAACAGATTAATAGTATGGGCGCAGAATTTTTAACGGTAGATATCGATGAGGATGGCTCTACAGATTCTGGATATTCCAAAGTCATGAGTCAAGCATTTATTGATGCAGAAATGGCGCTTTTCAAAGAACAAGCAAAAGAAGTAGATATCATTATTACCACGGCTCAGATTCCTGGTCGATCTGCACCGAAATTAATTCTGGATTACCATGTTGCTGCGATGAAACCTGGCTCGGTTATCGTCGATTTGGCGGCATCTTCTGGAGGAAATTGCAGTCTTACTAGAAATAATGAAGTATACACCACGGATAATGGTGTCACGATCGTCGGTAAAATTGATCAATTACCGGCTCAAGCCAGTCAACTATATGGAAATAACCTTTGTCATTTATTGGATGATATGGGAAAAGCGGAACATTTCAAAATTGATTTGGAAGACGATGTCGTTAAACGGGCCATGGTCTGTAGAAATGGCGAAATTCATTGGCCTCCCGAACCATTACCCGTCAGTCCAACGAAAACAAAAAATGATACGCAGGCTCTCGACGAGAACGCAGCATCAACAGCGACTACTTCGGCTATGTCGAAGGGAGTACGTATGTTTATCACATTAGGTATTATCGCCGCCCTACTCTATTTAATTGGATTAGTGGCTCCAACGGAGTTTATGGGACATTTTACGGTATTTGTATTATCCGTTTTCATAGGCTGGCAAGTCATTTGGAATGTATCTCATTCATTACACACGCCACTCATGGCCGTTACCAATGCGATCAGTGGAATCATCATCATAGGTGGATTACTTCAGACGCGAAACAGCTTGTCTGACCCCATGACTATTTTGGCATTCATTGCCATTTTCGTTGCCAGTATCAATATTGTAGGTGGATTCTTTGTTACCCATCGTATGTTAAAAATGTTTAGAAAATAATCCCATGATTTCAACACAAATACAAACCGCCGCGTATTTATTTGCTGGCATTCTATTTATTCTAAGTCTAGGTGGATTATCTTCTCAAGAATCCGCTAAGAGAGGTGTACTCTATGGAATTATTGGAATGATCATAGCTATCGTGACTACCGTACTTGGGGCACAGGTAGAAGGTCATATATACATTGTAATTGCCATCGCTCTTGCTTCTATTATAGGAATTTTTCTTGCAAGAAGAGTCGAAATGACATCCATGCCGCAATTAGTAGCCATTCTACACAGTTTTGTTGGATTGGCGGCCGTTTTGGTGGGCTTTGGCTCTTACTTAGATCCACATACGGCCACCTTAACCGGTGCTGCACATAGTATTCATCTCATAGAAGTCTATATTGGAGTCTTCATAGGTGCCATTACTTTTACAGGATCGGTCGTAGCCTGGGGTAAATTAGAAGGAAAAATAAGAAGTAAAGCCTTATTATATCCCGGTCGACATGTCATTAATATCATCTTAGTTATAATTTGCATCGTTCTCGGTGTACTTTTCGCGAGCGCTCCTGGAACGGAGGGTATGATACATTTATATATCATGACAGCAATAGCTTCTTTTATCGGCGTGATGCTTGTTATGGCCATTGGCGGTGCTGACATGCCAGTAGTGGTTTCTATGCTCAATTCGTATTCGG
Organism: Saprospiraceae bacterium; assembly: GCA_020628475.1. Classification (GTDB taxonomy): domain Bacteria; phylum Bacteroidota; class Bacteroidia; order Chitinophagales; family Saprospiraceae; genus JAHDFB01. The sequence continues at coordinate 44,955 of JAHDFB010000017.1, forward strand.
GGTGGGCTGCTGCTGCTGCAGGATTTATGCTAGGTAATGACCTGTTAATCATTACGGGAGCGTTGGTCGGTAGTTCGGGTGCCATATTATCAATTATCATGTGTAAAGCCATGAATCGATCTTTTCTATCAGTCATTTTTGGAGGGTTCGGAAATACGACTGCTTCTGGTAGCGCCAAAGAGATAACGGGTGAGGTGACCGCGAGCAATCATGCTGAAGTAGCACAATTACTAAAGGATGCTAAATCCGTGATTATTGTGCCCGGCTATGGAATGGCCGTTGCTAAAGCCCAATATCCAGTACACGAATTGGTACAAAAACTAACTGAAAAAGGTAAGACCGTACGATTCGGAATACACCCTGTAGCAGGGCGACTACCAGGCCATATGAATGTGCTTTTGGCGGAAGCCAATGTATCCTATGATATCGTTCTTGAAATGGATGAGATCAATGAGGACTTTTCAGAAACAGATCTAGTATTGGTTATCGGAGCCAACGACATAGTCAACCCATCGGCTAAAGATGATAGCTCCAGCCCAATTTACGGCATGCCCGTTCTAGAAGTTTGGAATGCTAATAAAACGATTGTCATGAAACGTTCGATGGCCTCAGGATATGCAGGCGTGCAAAACCCTCTATTTTTCCATGACAATACCGATATGTTGTACGGAGATGCCAAGGATAGTGTTCAAAAGTTGAATGCACAACTTCAGTAATATTCGAAAACAGCCATAATTACGGATTGGTTGAGACATGATATAATTTGTTATATCTGTGATAGGACGTATTCAACGATGATGTCGGAGCGTATGGATTCCTATGATCATTGGTATGCACATGGTAGTGGACCAAGAAACCACTAGGCTATGATCCGATAAAAACTACTCCAAAGGGTGGGTATTTAACAAATCTGCTGAAATACCTTTGATTCAAAGTATTACTTACGATGACAGATCCCTATTTAGATAACCAAATAGATACTAGCCAATCCTCCGAACAAAGTCATGCGAACGCCTATGATTCAAGTACTACAGAATCGGACGCCAGTCTCTCCATTCCTGCACCCGATTATCAAGTAGGTGTTGATCCACCCGCTGATGACCAAACTTCTATTGGAGACATCAATCAAGGATCAACGGATATGCTCCCCTCTTCTGATAGTGAAAATACCGATCCAGCTACAGAAACAAAAAAAGAAACGGGCGAATGGCAGGTACCTTTCGACTTGGATACGGTCAGCAAAGCCAGTGACGTTAAAAAATACTTATTTAGATTAATCAACAATGCATCACAGGTTAAAAAAGTGGTGCTGAATAGTAAAGATATCGTCGGAGATCTTGAAAATCTAGAATACGATACCGAAGCGATGTCAGAAATGTTTGGAATCATACAAGATAGCTACAACGGTGAAGAAGAGGTCGAAAAATCGGATATGGAATTATTACAGGAAATCTCCTCCGATTTTGAAAAAAGTTTCAACACCAATTTCAATGAAGTAAAATCGACGGCGAGCACCAGTCTTGATAAATTAAAAGGATTCAAAAAAGTCAATAATCAATCCGAAGATTTACAGATCGCGCTTCAACAGGCGTATTACGATGGAGACACCAGCTTTGTAAAGAAATTGACGAGTATCATTGATACCATCGATACATACAATGACAAAGGCGGTAAATTAGCGAGCCTGGCCAGTGACAATCTCAACTACTTGAATGACTCCAAAGTCATGGACATGCTAGGAAAAGGAAAAACTAAAATCAGTTCTATGACTAGTAGTGCTAAGGAAGTGCTGGATGTAGCCGTTCATTTGGAAACGTTGTATAACGAAGTCGGCAATACGGGCTCCAATTTAGGTGGCGCCACTAAAAACCTCTCCGCCATCTTCGAACTTACAGATAAAGTCATCAATTTCGTAGATGTTCCAGGACTCAACGCGATTCAAGGCCTTTGGAATCATGTGTACAAACCGATGATCGATGTATGTATTACGGGCCTCGGGAAAATTGAAAGTAAGATTGGTCAAAATCTGCGTGATATTACAGGTATCCGAATCAAAAATTGGCGCGAACAAGATATCGGTAAAGACAATTTTGCACCTACACGATTTCGGAGTTCTATCGATTCGTACTTTGAGGGTGGATGGGCCGTATTCAATTTCATGTGGAATGTCATGTGCAATGAATGGCATCGATTACCCAACGACGAGGTTATTCTCTATTTTGAAAACAATTACGATCGCGTCAATGCCGGAGCAAAAGATGGAAAAGAATTGCCTTACGAAGGGATTGGTCCATTTTGGAGCATTGATGATCAGGCCTTGATGTTTTGGGCGATAGAAAATAAATACAAACTATGGGCCATGTTTTACGGTAAAAACTTACCCTACCCTCCAAAAACCAAATAAGACTTTATCGGATAAAAATCACTTGCCTGTTAACACCAATTCCATCTTGCAACTGTTGTACAAAGTATGTACCCGTTGGAATCGAAAGTTGCATAAAATGCTCGGAAGAGGTCAAACGTTCTTCTGCTATCAATTTTCCTTGACGATCTACGATTTGTACAGCACTACCTTCCCATTGATCACTATGAATTTGAAAAGCTCCAGTACTGATCGTTGGCAACACCTGAAAAACTGATGTTTGTTGAGATGCCGTTGAAACCAAGTTGTCAATATGGTATAAAACCACTTTATCCGACACCTTTTGATCCATCGTCATCCCACCTACACTTACAAATTGATTAGGTCCCAAAGATACCAATCCTCTTAGATCCATAATTTCGGGAAAATTATAAAACTGCTCGATTAACGTTCCGTCGGTTGGATTATAAAATACGATCCGATTGGTCGCATCTACTCCCGTATTATCACTGTAAGCAATGCCGTTGTAATTGTAAGTCCTCAAACTACCGCCCAACCAAAAGGCTTTACCGTCAACTATTGCGGCTCCAGGACGATAGGAAATGCCATTTTCCTCAGGCTCCGCACTCCATTCGATATCACTTGGGTCGTTTGGGTTAATATAGCCTTTTCGCAAACGATTGCTTGCAGGAAAACCTCCCAAACTCATAGCACCACCAATAAAATAAATGGTATCACCGACAATAGCTCCACTAGCCCCAAATGCCTGAAAAGAAGCTGCAATAGGTGTTTTGGTGCCTTCTTGCCATGATTCCTCTACAACATCATATATCCACACCTCATCTACATTTCCCGTATTACTCCACCCCGTAATCGAATATAATAAGCTGTCCTTATAAACCACTTGGACCTGATCATCTATCGGAGTCGGAATAGGAATCGCATCAGGTTCGAAAGTATTGCTTACTGGATCAAAAACATGAAGGTTATTGATAGATACCTCCGTACCATTTTGGAAGACTTCATAACCGCCTAGGACATAAATTTTTCCACGAATCGTGCTGGCTCCTGCCGCAATTCTCGGTTGATTGCCCGGAAGATTTCCTAGTGCAGACCATACTCCTGTTTCCACATCAAAGCGAAAAACTTTTGCATGAATACCAGAGTATAATTTCGTAGAATCTATACCAGAAAATGAATAGATATACCATTTCCCATCTATTTCAACACTGGCTACAGCATTATTGGAAACCGGTTCCGGCAAATCGGTTAGAAATTCGTATGATATTTGACTTTGGGCCCCCGAGCCCCATAATAAAAGAAAGAAGGTACCAACAAGTGCACGCAAAGCCATCATCATTAATCTAATTTCAAGACCTGTAAAAATGCCTTTTGGGGAACTTCTACATTACCAATACTCCGCATTTTCTTTTTCCCTTTTTTCTGTTTCTCTAGTAATTTACGCTTTCGAGTAATATCTCCTCCATAACACTTTGCCGTCACATCTTTTCTCAAAGCAGAAATCGTCTCTCTGGCAATAATTTTAGCCCCAATAGCAGCCTGAATGGCAATCATAAATTGCTGTCTAGGTAGTAATTCCTTCAGTTTCTTACAGATTTTACGCCCGAACGAGTCTGCCTTATCGCGGTGTACCAAGGATGAAAGTGCATCCACCGACTCTCCGTTCAATTTAATATCCAATTTTACCAAATCCGATGGCTTATATCCAGTTGGTGCGTAATCAAAGGAAGCATATCCTCTAGAAATCGATTTTAGTCGATCGTAGAAATCAAATACAATCTCCGCCAATGGAAGATCGAAAGTCAATTCTACCCGTTCGGTAGTCAGATACGTTTGTTTGAGAAGATTTCCACGTTTTTCCATGCACAGCGTCATGATCGCCCCAATATACTCGGGCTTCGAAATGATTTGTGCGTTGATATATGGCTCTTCCACTCGATCCAAGGTCGTTGGGTCTGGAAGATCATTGGGCGTATTAATAAGCAACTCTGCGCCTTTCTTCGTATAAGCATAATACGATACGTTCGGAACCGTGGTAATCACTTCTTGATCAAACTCTCGACTTAAACGTTCCTGAATAATTTCTAGGTGCAACATTCCAAGAAATCCGCAACGGAATCCAAAACCAAGGGCTATAGAAGTCTCTGGTTCGAAAACCAATGATGCATCGTTCAATTGTAATTTTTCAAGACTATCACGTAAATCTTCAAAATCGTCATTGTCAATAGGGAAAAGGCCCGCAAATACCATCGGCTTAACCAACTCGAAACCTTCAATACCCGATTCACATGGGCGATCCACAGATGTGATAGTATCCCCTACTTTAATCTCGGCCGAAACTTTGATTCCAGTGATGATATAACCAACATCGCCCGATCGCAGCTCTTTTTTCGGCACCATATCCATTTGTAAGACCCCGATCTCATCCGCATTGTATTCATTACCAGTGTTCACAAAACGAATTTTTTCATTCTTGCGCATGACACCATTTATGATCCTAAAATAGGCAATCACTCCACGGAAAGGATTAAACATCGAATCGAAAATTAACGCCTGCAAAGGTAGATCATCCGATCCTTGAGGAGCAGGAATACGATTAACGACAGCCGTCATAATGTCCTGAATTCCAATACCTGTTTTTCCACTTGCATGAATGATATCTTCTAGTTCACAGCCCAAAAGGTCGATCACCTGATCACTGACCTCTTCGATTTGAGCCGACTCCATATCCACCTTATTCAAAACAGGAATAATTTCCAAATCGTGTTCGATGGCAAGATATAAATTTGAAATCGTTTGCGCTTGGATACCTTGAGAGGCATCCACCAACAATAATGCGCCTTCACAAGCAGCAATGGATCTAGAAACTTCGTAAGAAAAATCAACGTGCCCCGGTGTATCAATCAAATTGAAGGTGTATTTCTTCCCATCCAAATGTTCGTAATACAACTGAATCGCATGCGACTTAATCGTAATGCCCCGTTCTCTCTCGAGATCCATATCATCTAATGCCTGATTGGTCATATCCCGCTCAGAAATCGTCTGTGTAAACTCAAGGAGACGATCGGAAAGCGTACTTTTCCCATGATCAATATGGGCAATCACACAAAAATTTCGTATTTCATTCATATGGCCGCAAATATACTGTGAGTTATTGGAATGTAACGATGTTTAAGAGTGAATGTTCTTGACATTCTAAAAATTTGGGCGAGTCCAGCATGGCCTTCCAAAAACAAATCTCCTATCAGAAAGAAACGGGCCAAGCTGGACCAGGCTGTCCATGGTTTCACGAGCTCATCCTTCCCTTCGGTCAGGACCCTGTGCTCACCTTGTTGCGGAGGGCCATTACCATCCTTCTCGCATGGAAATATTCCTACACCCCGGCTTTCATGAATCAATACGACCAATTGATATAGATCATGGTATATATTTTCTAATTTTATCCAAAATCAACCGCAATGTTTGAATTTGAAGGGTTGTATTCTGACCCAAAATCTGTTCTTCTATACAATGGTGTGCGTGTACCAGATGAGATCGTGGAAACCATTAAAAACTTGGATAATAAGCGATTTATCATCACTTTAAATGATGCCGTATCATATCCAGGATCCATCAATCCAATCAGCAAAGGACATTACATCATACTGATCAATAAAGCTCGGGCCAAGCAATTGAAAATTCAATTCGGAGACATCGTGCAGGTAAAGATGGAACCAGATACCAGCGAATTTGGCATGCCGATTTCTGAGGAAATGCAACTTGTATTGGACGAAGATCCTGAGGGATTCGACTACTTAAAAAAACTGACTCCTGGTAAAATTCGCAGTTTGATATATATGGTTACAAAAGTTAAAAATCCAGATAAGCGCATCGAAAAAACCATCGTGATTTTGGATCATTTACGGGCAAACCAAGGCAAATTGGATTATAAGATGCTCAATGTGGCCTTTAAAGAATACAACCGGATGTAATATCAATCGAACAAACACATGAATAC
>JAHDFB010000018.1 GCA_020628475.1 Saprospiraceae bacterium
ATTCTGGTTTTTTATCCCATTTGTGGAGGTGGTCCCATTTGGTAATAGAAGCTTTCATGCTCTATTTGACCATTTTCGTTCCATTGCTGTACGGAAATTTCTTCCATCTTCATTCGATTTCCATCTTGCATCGTGATGTCTGTCCAATTTTCTACCATGGTGGTTCTTGATTCTTCATTTGAGGTGATTTTGGTGTATCCACCGCCATGATGTTCTTTGACCATTCCAAACCATTGTTGGATTGCTTGCCTTTGTGCTTCTTTTCCTTCTCTGGTTTCTCCAGTTGGTTTTTCTACGATGGTACAATTTTCGGCGTAATGTTTTTCAAACGCCTCCATAACTTGACCTTGACCCATCATGTCGTATAGGTTCTTTGCATTATCATAACAACTCATAAATTAAGTATTATTCTTTCTTGACGAAAGTTAGTTAAAGAATAGATTGGAAAAATAATCAATCAAGAAGTGCCAAACAATTTTCTTCGATGAAATAGATGTTAAAGTTCTATGAAGAGCGGTTATAATATCTCGATTACGAATCTCTAACACACCAAAACCATGCTTTTTATCATCCTTTTAACACAGAAGTATTCATGAAATGATGCTGCTACTTATTGAAAATCTTACTTTTAATCTCAAATTGAATTGTATGAATAAGATTGTATATATCATTGGAATTTCGATCATCGGTTTTTTGGTGGCTTGTAACCCGAAAGTGGCCGAGGTGGTTGATGATAAGCCAAAGGAAGAAGTGGTAGAGTTGACCGAAGAGGAGAAACTTTGTCGCACATTCAGTCAATTGGGTGCATTAAGAAATACCGCCATGGAGAATTTCGTGCTGTATCGAGATCAGGTTAAAGCAGGGAATTTTGAAGAAGCCTATCCCATGTGGTCAAGGGCATTTAGTCTAGCTCCAAAATCAGATGGTAAGAAGACGTATCATTATGATGATGGTGTCAAGATTTTTACGTATTTCTATAATAAAGAAACCGATGCTGATAAGAAGAAAATGTGGGTAGATTCTGTCAAATATCTATACAATCGAAGAGAACGTTGTTTTGGAGAAGGTGATTACTTAGCTGCTCGAGAAGGCTTCGATATGTATTATAATTTCAAAGAACATGTCGACCAAACGTACATATATAATAAGTTCAAAAAATCAGCAGATGGACTCGGCGAAAAATTACCCTATTTCGCCATTAATCCCTTTACAAAATTGATCGTAGACATGATGGGAAGTGGAGATTTAGAGATGGCTGAAGCAAATAAATACGCCATGTTGATCTTGGATGCGATTAAATATGGCAATGACAATTGTGGAGATAAATGTGATACTTGGGATATCATCAATAACTATGCACCGATTCGATTAGAGGCTTTAGAAGGATATGCTGGGTTTTATGACTGTGATTACTACTATAATAAGTATTATCCAGAATTTGAGGCCAATGGAACCGATTGTGATATTATCGAAAAAGTGGGTATTCGGCTCAAGCGCGGAGGTTGTGATTTGGAAGGAGAGGCCATTGCTGCCTTAACAGAAGCCTTCAAGGCGAATTGTAAATCGGAGGTTCCAGTGGCAAAAGGACCACTTTCCGAAGCTTTTCAATTGTATCGTGATGGGAAATATCAGGAGGCCGTGGTCAAGTTTGATGAATATTTTGCTGCCGAAACTGATCCTCTTAAAAAATCAAAATATCAATTGGTCGTTGCCAAAATTTATTACCGAGATATCAAAAACTTTCCAAAGGCTCGATCGTATGCCAAACAAGCAGCAGAAAATAGAGCAAATTGGGGAGATCCGTTTATATTAATCGGTAAATTATATGCTTCGTCTGGACCTATTTGTGGACCGGGGACAGGATGGGATTCTCAGATCGTAACCTGGCCGGCGATTGATAAATGGAATTATGCTAAAAAAATTGATCCGTCCGTGGCTTCTGAGGCCAATAAACTTATTGGAACTTACAAGAAATTTATGCCAGATGTAACCGAAATATTCAGTCGGCCAAATGTTTCAGAAGGTGGACCTTTTTATGTAGGATGCTGGATTAAGGAAAATACAACTGTTCGAGCCGCTAAATAAAGATACCTTGTCCAATCAAAAAACAGTTGTCATTGCCTTGGAGGATATGGAATTCTTTGCCTATCACGGGGTATATCCGGAGGAAAATAAGGTAGGTAGGAACTATCGGGTTTCTGTCTATTTGAATTGTGCTGTCGATATTGATGGCACAGATGATCTCGCTAGTAGTTATAATTACGAATGGATTTATGAGATTGCTAACGAAGAAATGAATACGCCTAGAAAATTGCTGGAAACAGTGGCATTCCACATGGCCCGTAAATTGAGACAAAAATCCGATCTCCTGCAATCAGGAGAAATAAAAATTTATAAAGAAGGGCTTCCTCTTGCTGGAAAGGTAGGCCGATCGTTAATCGTTTATCAGATTTAATTAACACTATAAGTCGTCTTTTAAAACTTCCCTAACACAAAAAAAGCTTCAATTCGCCTAATTTTATTTTTAAGTTTCTATTTTTAGCCAAACGAAAAATCAAAATTTTATATGAGTTCGAAGACTTTGCCTCAGAATAGACAATTGTTTGGACATCCTGTTGGGCTCTATATATTGTTCTTTACAGAAATGTGGGAACGATTTTCTTATTATGGTATGAGAGCCTTGTTAACCTTGTATTTGGTTGCGAAAACAACAGACGAAAATCCAGGATTAGGTTGGCTCAATTCAGAATCTATAATGTTGTATGGATGGTATACCATGTTGGTATATGTTATGTCTATACCAGGAGGAATGATTGCCGATAAGATATTGGGGCAAAAGAAAGCGGTACTCTATGGTGCGATCGTGTTGGTTGCAGGTCACTGTATTTTAGCCTTCGATCAAATGTGGGCCTTTTATTCTGGATTGGGATTGATCGTCTTAGGAGTTGGCTTACTCAAACCGAATATCTCGACGATGGTCGGTGGGCTTTACCAAAAAGGAGATATCCGTCGAGATAAGGGATTCAGTATATTTTATATAGGTATTAATTTAGGATCCTTACTAGCGACAATCATCGTAGGTTATGTGGGTGAAACCATTGGATGGCACTACGGTTTTGGATTGGCAGGAATTGCTATGTTGTTGGGGCTGATGGTCTATTTGTACGGGCAAAAGTACTTAGTGCATGTCGGAAATAAACCAACGGAAGAAGATAAGAAAAGCGATGTATCTGTATTACAATTATTAGGATCGCTGAAAAATAATCCATTAAATCTGGGTATCGTAATATTAATTCTCATTTATGCGGTGTACGCAGGATTTACATATTCTGGAGTGGATAGCTGGGGATATACGGCCTTGTATGTATTTATAGCGCTGGTAGTAGGAATCATGATGATGATCTACAAGACTTTGGAAACGCGCATTATGAAGGATCGTTATTTAGTACTTCTCTTGTCCTTTTTAATCGTGATTGTATTCTGGGGCGCCTTTGAGCAAGCCGGCGGATTGATGTCGATTTATACAGAACAGAAAACCAATAGAATGTTATTCGGAATGGAAATTCCAACTACTTGGTTTCAGAGTTTAAATGCAGGATTCATCATCTTATTTGCTACCGGAGTGGCTTCGTATTGGGCGAAGCGGAAATTGAAAGGAAAGGAAGCTTCTTCTATCTTTAAAATGGCAGTTGGTACGATAATCATGGGACTGGGCTTTGTCTTTATGATCTTCGCAGCCAGAGAGTACAATGCCAATGGAAGTTCAGGGATGCAATGGTTAGTATTGGCGTATTTATTCCATACGATTGGTGAATTATGTTCGTCTCCAGTAGCGCTCTCTTTTATTACCAAACTAGCTCCAGTAAAATATGCCTCCTTGATGATGGGTGTTTATTTTGCTGCTACAGGATTAGGAAACAAGGTGGCAGGAGCGATCGGAGAGAAGGCATCAGAGTTTGGAGAATATGCTATATTTTCAGGGATCACGGTCTTAACGGTATTAGTCGGCGTATTGGTTATTCTACTACTGAAACCACTGAAGCGTCTTACACATGGTGTGGAGGAAGAAGAGCGAGAAATGTTGGAAACCGAAGGCTATGATATGGCAGATCCGGATATAAATTAATAGAAAATAATCATTTTAGAATAAACGAATTTATAAAATATGAGTGAGGCAAAAGCGCACAACGACTTTTTTGAGTCCAAGGTACTAGGACACCCATCGGGGCTTTTCGTATTGTTTTTTACAGAAATGTGGGAACGATTTTCCTACTATGGAATGCGATCTTTATTGGTATTGTTTTTTACCGCATCCTTGATGGATGAGGGCTGGGGCTGGCCTAGAGAACATGCATTGGCCATTTTCGGTACCTATACCTCATTGGTGTATTTATCAACCTTGATGGGTGGATATTTTGCCGATAAGAAAATTGGATTTAGAAATGCGGTTTTAGTGGGCGCCTTATTGATGACCTTAGGTCATGGATCGATGGCTCTTGAAACGCCTTTCTTCATTTATTTAGGACTGACCTTACTCGTCTTTGGAAGTGGTTTTTTCAAACCTAATATGACGTCGATTATTTCTGAAATGTATAAGGATCATCCCGAAAAAAAGGATGGAGCTTATACCATCTTTTATATGGGGGTGAATGCCGGAGCTTTTCTAGGTATTCTTTTATGTGGTTATCTAGGTGAAAAAGTAGGATGGTCCGTAGGTTTTGGATTGGCCGGAATTTTCATGTTATTTGGTTTATTACAATTTTGGTTCGCACAAGGAATATTTGGAGATGTTGGATTAAAGCCGAAAAAAGTTGAAGACACTGAATTTGCCGATGATGGCGATAAAAGAAATCCATTTACGACTTGGCAAGTAGTTGTAGCGGTCTTAGCAATCGTTATAGGTTTAGTTTGGATTATTAATGATCCTGTTTCTAAAATATCAAATGGTAGTGTCAATTTTCTAGATTTCAGCGTCGGCAGTTTATCGGGGCCTTCTTTCACGATTTTAATGGGCTTTGTTCTATTCTTATTATTGTTGGTCTATCGACTTACCCAGTATTCAAGAGTCACCAGAGATCGAATGTTAGCCGTTACTTTCTTCGCTTTTGTAACCATATTTTTCTGGGCAATATTTGAGCAGGCTCCAGGATCTCTAACCATTTTTGCGAAGGATTATACGAATAGAGTATTGGAAGGAAGCGCAGGTATGACCTTTAAGATATTTAATTCATTGATGACCTTAATTCCATTAGGTATCATCACTTGGGTATTGACTAAATTATTCAGACAGACTTTTGGGAAATATGCCCTATCCAATATATTCTTAAGTATCAGTTTTGTGATTATATGGGCGATAGCCATTTGGATGTTGAATGCTGAATTCCAGAAAGATGTTGCAGAGATTCCTGCATCTTGGTTCGGTGTATTGAATTCTCTATTTATCATTGCATTTGCGCCATTGTTCTCACGATGGTGGGAAAGTAAATACAATCCAAATGCGAATATGAAATACGCCATTGGTATGTTCTTATTAGGACTTGGTATGGCATGTGTGGCGATCGGAGCTAGTGATATTTCTCCAGGAGCGAAAACGGCTTCTGTTAGTATGATCTGGTTAGTTCTAGTATACCTATTCCACACATTGGGTGAATTATGCGTCTCTCCAGTTGCCTTATCATATGTAAGTAAGTTGGTGCCAGGACGAATGATCGCAATGATGTTCGGTATATGGTATCTGGCAGTGGCTATTGGTATGAAATTAGCCGGAGTATTCGGTGAAATGTCAGAGGGTGTAGCCAACGAACATGGATTTAGCTATTTCTTCTGGATTCTAACTGGAATTTCTGTAGGACTTGGTGTACTTTGTATCATTCTATTCCCGATCATCCGTCGATTGATGCACGGTGTAAAATAATTCAATATGATATTATTATTGCGACTCGTCGTCATCGTTTTATTCATGTACTTTGTCTATGTCGTATATGAATGGATCATGCAGATGAATCGCAATAATGTTATCTGTCCTAATTGTGATGGAGAGGGTAAATGGCAAACAGTGCGTGAGCTTGAAACCTGTTTGTTGTGTAAGGGTTCAGGCGTCATTGAAAGCGAAGATGAATCAGCTTGAATGAAGACACTGCAGGGTCTCCTATGTACAGTCCAACAGGAAATAGTTGAATTACATCCTTATGCTAGCTTATTCTGGCAGAAGAAGCAGATGTTACTTGTTTCTGATACGCATTTCGGTAAGGTTTCTCACTTTAGGAAAAATGGGATGGCCGTACCGATGGCGGTAGCCCAACGCAATTGGGATCGACTCATGTGGCTTATAGATCATTATAAACCCAAGGAATTGGTCTTCTTGGGAGATCTCTTTCATAGTTCTTATAATGAGGAATGGAATGTTTTTCAAACCATTCGAGATAGCTTTTACGAGGTTCAAATGACCTTAGTGTTAGGAAATCATGATATACTCAACGAAGAACATTATCAGCGTGCGGATTTACGCCTGGTAGAACGCCTTGATTTATTTCCTTTTGTATTTTCGCACGAGCCACTGGACAGAGCGTCAGGCTATAATATTTATGGACATATTCATCCAGCAGTGCGTATGAAAGGCAAAGGAAGACAAAGTATGAAGTTGCCTTGTTTTTATTTTGGTGAGAAATATGGAATAATGCCTGCTTTTGGAGCCTTTACAGGAACGATGACTATTCCGGTAAAAGAAGGCGATCAAGTTTTCGTTTTAGCGCAGGATCAAGTGTTTCAAATAGATTGATGATTGTTATTTACTTCCACATTCCTGCGTAAGGGTCGTAATTGCATTTACTGGGTTTTTCCATGAATTCGTTATTCTTAGTGAATGCTCTGCAGTCCGTACATACATATCTGTATTCGCAATCTTTACAGCTTTGAATGGAATCCTTTTTAATGTTCCAATACTTTGTGAAAGAGCTATCTTGTATTAGTGTTTCCAAAGAAGTGGTATGAATGGAACCGTAGTCCATTTCCATGGAAGGACAATGTTTAATCATACCATTCGGATCTACAGAAATTTTTCCGCGCAAGCAAGCATTATGAGACTTATTGATTTGAATGTTTTTTTCGTCAAAAAGAAAGTATTGTTGATTGATTTTACCACAACTATTCACAAAATCAATTTCCTGATCAGTTGGAGTTATGGATATTTTTTGTGTTTTGTAGGATTCCTTAATGGAACTGTTGAATACATAGAGATTTAGATAAAATTGACAGTCTTGAACTATGTTGACCATGTCATTTAACGATAGCGATTCGGTTCGGATCAATAGATCCAGGTTGTCAATTTCAACGCTATCCAATATCTGAAAAAGCTTAGTACACCTTTCATAGTTTAAGGATTCTTCAATTCTTATTTCATAATCAAAAATATGAATGGATTCAAGCTTGGTTAAAATGGAAGCTAATTCTTGGATGTTGTTTTGATGTATGATAGAATGAAGCCTGAGTTCAGGAGTTCGAATTGTATTTTTTGATGAAGGCTTTTTCGATATTTTTAAAATATCATGATTTAACAAATAATCGATAGCCTTGGATTCGATATCCTTCGTCTTTTGCTGAAAAGGTTTATTGATGCTCTTTTTCAATAGTCCGAGCATATCGGAATCAATTTGAAAATGAAAACCTTTTTCGAGATGAACAATTAATCCATTGGTATATCCCTCATGTAATTCAATGGCTGGATTTAAAACTAAAAATGACATATGGACGAAATTTTCTTGATGCGTTTTTTTATTAGATATGCGCTAGTCTGATGACTTTTAGAAGATCTGATAATCGCATGTTTTTTCGGACCATCACTTGTTTTAGATTTATAAATAAACTTGGATTTCATGTCTAGTACATTTTATGGATTCCTTTTTATATTATTTGAATACCGCTGAAAACAATCTATGGACATCGACTTTGCATTGATGTAATAAGCCAATGAAATTCCCAGTAGGATTTGATTCTAAAAACCAAGCCTTTTCTTTTTGAATCAATAAATCAAAACTGGCCGATGTAATATGGAGTTGTTCAATAAACGATAATAAGGATGATTTTAATTGATCTGATATTTGATAAGGAATAAAGCGATATGCTTGATTGTATCGATAGTCTAATTCTGCAGCTCCTTTTTCTTTGAGTAGCCTTGCCCCAAAGAATTTTCCTTGTATATGAAAAATACGTACCTCAAAGTCGTATTTCACCGCTTGTTGTATCATAAACGGAAAAGTGGTCGGCAAAGAATTAGAATCTATATCCAGATCTGAAATTTTTTCAACAAAGGTTTTATCATACTCAGATACATAGGTTTTGGAAATAGGCTTGACAATATGTTCTTTGTCTTGTAATGCGCTATAACGTTGATAGTTATTGGTCACGATTGTTTCAGGAACAAAGAGTCCCGCTTTTCTTGCAACTTTGTTTTGACTTAGTTTGTCTATATCATCCTTTGGATAGCCGAAAATAATTTTATCCGATATTTCATCAATCAGGTATTTAAGCACCGCTTTTAATTCCGCGCTTTTATAGGCCAAGGTTGGATTGTCCATAGTCGGAAAAGCTCTTTTGTAGAGACTGTCTATGACTTCTATATTAGTCTTCCAACAAATAACTTTGTCAAATTGGCGAAGTGGGAAATTATTGATGAAGACCTCTTCCTGTATGATTTCAATTTGAACATTATTTTTTTGGATAAGTTCATCTACATTGACGCGCACAAAATCCAATTTTTCGTCCAATAAGAATTGAACGATTTCTTGAATAGTGATATTGAAAGATGTGGTGATAAGAAGAAGCATAGTCCAAAACGTAAATCTCCGAATTGAGTCTTGCCCAATTCGGAGAAAATTATTTAGTCAACGTAAACGTCACAAACAACCGTACCATCATCGAACTCCCAATCTTCAAATGAGTGACCGTATGCTTCCATGGTACCAACCACTTTGTAATCTCTTCCGCCTACAACGCTTTCTAATGAAGGCGCAGCTTTACTTTCAAATGCTTTTAAATTTAACATGATAAAGTTTTTAAAAAATTTAACCTCTTCATTTATTGGGTTCAGAGTTTCCCAGTGAATTAAACGATTTGTTTAAATTCTGTGTGTACACACTTATATAAGGTGTATATTTTGGATTTGTGACAGTTTTTAATGAATTATTTTAGGATTTTCGAAGAATTTTGAGCAATTCTTCGGATTAGACTGTAGTCTTTGGTAATAATTTCAGCTGTAAACTCAGTGAAAGCTTTTTTTGGTATTTCGAAGCCCGTATTTGTTGTGATGGTAGCATTCAAACCTACCTCTATTTGATAAAAATATTGACCCTCTACGATTTCAGGAAGTATAGATATACTGCGAATGACGGCTTCAACAAAGCCGAATTCTTTGTATGGATAGGCGTGAAATTTAAGTATAACCTGATCACCCTCATCTATTTTACCAATACCATTTGATGCAACTTGTATTTTGGCAAATACATTTTCAGACTGTGTAGGAATGATGCTAAATAATTCAGTATTTTTAGTCACACTTACTCCTTCGTGGATATGCGATTTTAGCTGAATTTCACCTTCGATTTGCGACGCTAAGAGATACTTTTTTTTCCAAGAAGTGATTTCCTCTTGAATTTGTGTAATCGTCTGAAAGATCTGCCTCTTGGTTTGTTCTAGGGTCT
Source organism: Saprospiraceae bacterium (assembly GCA_020628475.1). GTDB lineage: Bacteria > Bacteroidota > Bacteroidia > Chitinophagales > Saprospiraceae > JAHDFB01. The sequence goes on from JAHDFB010000018.1 coordinate 9,696, forward strand.
TCGTTCTTATTTCGGACAGGTTTTCAATTTCGAATAATTTCTGATCTGCTTCTATATTGTTTTGAATATAGTCTTTGGAAGTGCGATTGATTTCCTTTTGTAACTGTAAGATTTTTTTAAGCTCGTTCTCCGTTTCTACGGTGCTCACATTGCCATCTTGATTTAGTTGGAGATATCGTTCGTAGTTTTTTTCTAATAATTTTAGTTCTTTTTGAAGAATATTTCTTTCATTTTCAATGACTTGATTTAATTCTTTGTTTTTTAGAATTTCTTTTTTCAGAACACTAATTTTATTACTCGTTTCTTGTTGCGTGAGTTGTGATTGAAGGCTTAGATACAAAGCTTGTAAGCTTGAATAGGAAGAGGCTAAAGAACCAAGATTTAGGCCTATGGGAAAATCAGTAGATTTAAAAAAGTCATACCCTTTTGTTACATCTATTTGTTGGATGAAACGGGAGTATATATCAAAATCGAGTAGATCAACATTATTTTTAATCGATAGAATTTGAACACCTTCTTGTATCGTATCGCCATTACTAAAGTGGATGTTGTCTATGATACCATCGGTTGGCATTACGTGACTTATGGGCGGGTTGTTACTGTACAATATCCCTTGGGTCGTTATCTTATCCGGATACTTAATAATAAACGAAAAAGCTAAGAAAATTAGGCTTACTATACCGATCAAGCCCATCCCACTATTCAATAACCATCCCGGAGACTTGCCAATTAAGTCGTTTTGTAAGGTCGAGTTTGTTGTATTGTCGATTTGATCATTGGATATCTTCGGAGAAATATAATCTATCTGATCTATGAACTGATCCGATTCTTCCTGTTTTAAACCTCCAGTCACACGTTCTTGATGCTGTTTAGAAATAATTCTTTCCTGTTCAGAAGTCAGAATTGAATCAAGGATTTTCGTTTGCTGCGTTTTCCATGATTTCTTATAATTTTTTTTATTTATTGAGAATATATTCCAAGATGGATTAACTAGTTTTAGGACCTTCCATTCATTATTTGATAGTCCAATTAGAATAATGGTTTTACTAGTAGGATGATAAAAAGGAACCGTTCCATTCAAATTTTTGAAACCATCAAGATGCTTTAGTTTAGCATGTCTATTAATGTTATCTAGAAGATTACATTTTCTAAATTGCTTGATTAAGTATAATTCAATCTCTTTTTTCTTTTTCATGATATCCTAATTTCCAAGTTCTAACTGATTTTTAATCAGTGAAAAATACCGACCACGTATGGATATCAAATCTTGATGCGTCCCTTCCTCTAATATTTTGCCATTCTCTAAAACAATGATTTTATCGGCATTTTTCACCGTACTTAGCCGATGTGCCACCACGATGGCCGTTCGATTGGACATAAATGATTCCAGGTTTTGCATGATTACCTTCTCATTATTGGCATCCAGTGAATTGGTAGCTTCATCGAAGAATAGAAAATCGGGATTTTTGTAAACGGCACGAGCTATGAAAAGGCGTTGTTTCTGACCTTGACTCATTCCTTTACCTTTTGCACCAATCATCGTATTCAATCCTTGTGGTAAATTATGGATCATATCCATGATATTGGCCGTAGTTGCTGCGGTAATTACTTTTGATATGTTCGGTTGATCATCACTCTCGGAAATATTGTTGACAATCGTATCTGAAAAAATGTACCCTTCTTGTAGCACAACACCGCATTGGCTTCGCCAAACCTTTTGATAAATCGATTGTAAATCTTGTGCCCCAATTTTGATGGATCCCTCCGAGGGTTTATAGAATCCAAGAAGTAATTTGATCAATGTGGTTTTTCCACTTCCACTAGTTCCAACGATTGCTGTAGTTTTTCCTCTCGGAATGGTAAGATTGATATTCTTTAATACAGGGTCTGATATATTAGAATAAGCGAAATTAAGATCTTTAATAACGATATCTCCTTCGGGAATGATATCTGATTTACCGATGGCACTTTCTTCTTCATTTTCTGATTGATGGATTTCGGCCAACCGTTCAAGACTTATTTTAGCGTCTTGTGCGGATCGGATAAAACCAATCAGTTGTTGTAGCGGCCCATTTAGTTGACCAATGATATATTGTATCGCTAGCATCATTCCTAGTGTCAGACTACCGTTTAGTACCTGACTGGCTGCTAAGAAGGTGATGATGATATCTTTCAACTGATTGATGCTCATGGCGCCTGCATCTTGATATTGAGTAATACTCAAAGATTTCATTTGGGTTCTAAATAACTTTGCTTGAATATTGGACCACTTCCATCTTCTTTTGATTTGGCTACCTTGTAGTTTAATTTCAGACATCCCATGAATAATTTCGATCAAAGCATCTTTGTTGTCAGAATGTTCTTTAAAGGCCTGATAATCCACTTCTTTTCTTTTTTTCATAAAAAAGAATATCCAGGCGATGTACAGTATTGAAGAGAGTAAGAATATTCCGAAGATGCTGAAACTATAATAGAGTAAAACGAGACTAAATACGATCAGATTCGTAAAGGATAACAAAACTTGAAGAGACGAATTCGTTAGAAAATTTTCGATGCGTTTATGATCACCAATTCGCTGTAATAAGTCCCCCGTGTTTTTAGAGTCGAAAAAGCCCAAAGGAAGTTTCATCAGCTTGATTAAAAAGTCGGAAATTAAACTGACATTAATACGAATGCTTATATGCAGTAAAATCCAGCTTTGTAAAAAACGAACCATGGTAGCACCCACAAAAAGGGCAAGTTGCCCTGCTAGAATAATGTAGATAAAGTTTATATTTTTCGTATCGATTCCAATGTCCACCAAACTCTGAGTAAGAAACGGAAAGATGAGTTGAAAAAGGGTGCCCAATAATAAGCCTATAATTAGTTGAAAAAGTAGGCGTTTATGCGGAACTAGGTAATTGTATAAAAAGGCAAAATGCTTTTTTTCTACATCCGAGTCTAGCTCATTAAATTTGTTGGTTGGCTCTAAAAGAAGGGCTATTCCTTCATTGTTATCCGAAACCCAGTGTTCTTGTAATTGCTCATGACTTAATCGAACATTACCTTTTGCTGGATCTGCAATCCATATATATTTCTTATTGATTTTATAAGCTACTACAAAGTGACTCTGATTCCAATGTAAAATGGCAGGGAGTGGTGCTTCAAGTAAGGACGGTTTGTTTTTGCTATCTGAAATTGGGATTTTTACCGCCAAACTGTTCATACCGATAATATCCGCAGCTTCACTAATTCCTTTTAGTGAAACGCCGGTTTTATCAATATAACAGATATCCCTAAGATGTCCTATAGCAAGCTTCTTCCCAAAATATTCACATACCATTTTTAGACAAGTTGGACCACAATCCATAGAGTCTAACTGTCGATATACGGGGAATTTTTTCATACACCTTTATATTATAAGGCGTAGATCGGTCGTTTGTGACTTAAATTATGTAAATAGAATTATTTTTGATACACAATCTTCCCACCTACGATTGTGTACAAAACATCCGTTTGTAAAATATCATCTTCTGGACATGTCAGTAGGTCATTGGATAATATGACAATATCCGCTAATTTTCCAGCTTCCAAACTACCCTTGTCTTGTTCTTCAAATGCAGCAAATGCATTCGCCATCGTGTATGCATAGATTCCTTCTGCACGCGTCATCGATTGTTCAGGAAAAAAAGCCTCCGCTCGATCCGTTCTTTTACGAGTAATGCTAGCGTAGTAGGAAGCGAGAGGATCTACGTCTTCTACCGGTGCATCGGTACCATTGGTGACGACCGCTCCGGCATCTAATAAACTACGCCATGGGTAGGCTCCTTCTTGAGCGCGTTGCTGGCCAAGACGTGCCACAACAAATGGACTGTCCGAGGTGCAATGTATTGCTTGCATGCTGGCAATAACACCCAATTCGGCAAACCTAGGAATATCGGAGACGGCCAAATGCTGAGCATGTTCCATGCGCCATCGCTTGTCGGCTTGATCATCGTAATGCTGGTCGATCATATTCAAGATTTCTTGATTCCCACGATCTCCAATGGCATGTATACATAATTGCATATCATTGTTAATGGCTAAATCGGCAATCGCTTTTACTTCTTCTAAGTCGGTAGTATTCTGTCCAACAAAATCCTTTTTGTCATCATATTCTTGAAGTAACCATGCACCGTAAGAACCGAGAGCACCATCAATTTCTGTTTTAATCGCTCGACAGGTGAAAAAATGGTTGCCAGCATCGATGGTTCGAATAGCGGCTAGCTTTCCAGTCATTTCTTCGCTCGATCGACGAATCATCGCCCATAATCGCAAAGGAAGATCTCCGTTTTCGGCCATCTTGGTATAGTCTTCGATCTCCTTGAAACTAGAGCCAGCATCTTGGAAGGAGGTAATTCCTTTTTTTAGGCATTCTTCTGAAGCCAACTGAATGGATTCTTCCCATTTTTCTTGTCGTTCGGCAGGATCTATGGTATTCAGATAGTCTTGATGCAGATTTCGAATCATATACATCGCGCGCTCTTCAAAAACGCCGATCGCTTCTCCTTGATTATTGCGAATGATAGCGCCTCCTTTTGGATCGATGGTTTCTACAGAAATATTAGCTAACTCCATTGCCTTTGCATTGGCAAAGAGGCTGTGTCCACTGGCGTGAATTAAGATAACAGGATTGTCAGGACTAACCGCACTCAATTTTTCATGATCGGGATAACCAAAAAAAGTTTGACCAGGGTAGGTCGTCCATTTTTCTTGATGCCAGCCGCGTCCAGAAATCCATTCACCTGGTTTGGCCGTCTTCGCCTTTTCTTCCACGAGTTCGACGATTTCATCCCAGGATTTTGTCTTGAGTAGATTCAGTTCTTGAAGACTCTTACCAAGCATGGAAAAATGGCCGTGCCCTTCAATAAATCCAGGCATCACAAAGGCACCTTTCGCATCCAACTGATCCGTTTCTTTCGTGGCAAATTGCTGTATTTCTTCATGACTACCTACTGCTAATATTCGATCCTTTTTGATGGCAATGGCCTCCGCTCTTGGAGCACCTTCCACCACGGTATATGCATTTGCGTTGGTAATAATGAAGTCCGCCTTTTCCGATGGACTACAGGCAGCACACAAAAAAACTGCTAGAAGGATTGAACAAAATGATCGCATTTGCTATTTCTTTTTATTTTATATCGAGCCAATTTACAATATCTTTGCCAGCTTTCAGAATCGAACAACCAGCTATGCCACAATCTTTCAAGGAAATCCGACAGCTATTTATACAGCATCTAGAAGGTCATTTATACACGCAAGAGCCAAAGACGCTCTACGAGCCTATTAATTACCTTTTACAGTTGGGTGGAAAACGAGCAAGACCAGCTATGACATTGATGGCACATGAGTTGTTCGCATCGTTGACAGAAGATGCCTACAAAATGGCCATGGCGATCGAAGTGTTTCATAATTTCACCTTGATGCACGACGACATTATTGATGATGCGGATACCCGACGAGCACAACCGGCTGTACATATTAAGTATAATACGAATACGGCAATATTGTCTGGAGATGCTATGATGATCGAGTCTTATCAATTAATCGCGGACTTATCCAATCAGCAAATCATTCCTTCTATTTTTACTCGATTCAATACACATGCGATGGGCGTCTGTTACGGCCAGCAGCACGATTTTGATTTTGAGACTAGATCGGACGTGACCATCGACGAATATATTGAGATGATTCGTCAAAAAACAGCTGTATTATTGGGCTGTGCTTTGGCGACAGGTGCCGAAGTGGCAGGAGCCACTGCCGAAGACATCGAACATTTGCAAAAGTTCGGAGAAAACATCGGAATTGCCTTTCAATTACAGGACGATTTGTTGGATACCTTTGGTGACGCGGCTACATTTGGAAAGAGAATTGGTGGAGATATTATACAAAATAAAAAGACCTATTTATATTTGAAATCGTTGGAGTTGGCCAGCGATGAGCAAAAACAGGAATTAGAAGCATTGTACAGCTCATATCCAGAAGATGAGGAAGCGAAGATTGAGCGGGTGAAAGCGATCTTCACGGATTTGAATGTAAAGGAATATGCGACTCAATTAATGGATGCTTATAATCACTTGGGGATATCTCATTTCGAGGCAGTCCAAGTGGATGCGGTCAGTAAAAAGCCTTTATTGGAACTCTGTGATTTGTTAATGAATAGGAATAATTAATTGAAGAAAGAAGCCTCTGGAGCAATCATCATTCTTGCTTATCCGGAAGAATTTGTCAGTATGATACCGGCTTGGTATCGCAAACCCATGGAATGGATTGGTATGGTCAATGACGGCAAGACCTGTGTCGGACATGCAGCGATGGCCTTGGTTAATAAAGCAAGCGGTAAAATTTATTACGCCGATTTTGGTCGATACATCACGCCGTTTGGTTATGGTCGAACGCGCATGGAATTTACCGATCCGGATGTTGCCTTTGATTATCGAGTAGCTTTTGATGATCAAGGAGAAATTGTCGATAAGATTGCTTTATTTCAGCACATCTATGAACATCCAGAAAAAACCCATGGTGGAGATGCCATGTTTGTTTCACTTAATCAAGAAGTCGATTTTCAGAAATGTTACGATTGGATCGTTTCGATGAATAATAAGGGATCGATTATTTATGATCCATTTGGTAAAGGCAGATCCAATTGTTCTCGTTTTGTCTACGATTCTATCTTAAATGGAGTAATAGATCCTTTGGCTCGAAAAAAGTTGAAGCGCAAGAGCCCAGTGACACCTTCTCCTTTAGCCAATGTATTTTTCGGTACCAATGAGGAGAGTTATGAATTTAGTCCTCGTGGCCACGAGGTCGTGCAGGACAAGTCATTGAGACGTATTTTATCTTACTTTTTTACCAAACCTCCTAAAAATGCGGGTCATTCGAAGAGTTTTCAACCCAAGACCAAGATGGATTTCTTGGGTGGCATAGGAGATCAGGCTTATTTTTATACCAATCAGGTGAAAGAGCACTATTTGGAAGTGACGAAGTTGGATTACCGTGGCGAACACAGTTTTACCAAGAAATATCAACGGCATCCCGATTTTGATCCGAAGCAGGCATACACCTTTATCCACGATTGTAATGCAGCTTGGATTACAGTAAAGCAGAATGATCAAACCTTGCGCATGAATACCATTCAAGTAGCTTAGTGTACGTTGGTTTATAGTAATTAGGGCGATTGCCCATTTCCTTCGTCTATGGGCACCGAGCTATGCATAGTTACATCCCTCCCAGTGGTCGGGACCTCAGCTAATGCTTCGGCTATTACTATCTCTATCGCGGCAATAACACGGAGTGCTTGTCGCGCCTTGAAAAGGCGTGATGAGCGGATAGCGAAACACGTAGTACTATGACACGAGACCGACAGTAAAGGAGGGCGAAGTGGGCCGCCCAAATGTTATAAATAAATAGATAGTTAGAAGATAACCTTTGCATTCCACCACTCTTTTTCAATGGTGGCGCCGTTCTTTTCGTAGAATTTGATCGCGGGTTCATTCCAATCCAATACTTGCCATTTCACCATGGTGCAATTCTTTTCTTTTGCCCTTTCCAGAAACGCATCGTACAGCAATTGACCAATGCCTCTTTTGCGATGTTCGGATCGTACGACAAAATCTTCCAGGTATAGCATGCGGCCTTTCCACGTGGAAAAGGTCATATAATAAATACAGATACCGAGAATTTCATGATCGGATTCTGCGACAATGGCTTCGAAGGTTCCTTTTTCAAACTCCTTTTGATAATAGGCGGTATCGATCAATAATTGGTCCTCTGCTTTTTCATAAATAGCTAATTCACGAACCAATTGGTAGATAAAAGGTAAATCGGCGGCTCTAGCCAATCGAATGTTTATTCCTGCGGTCATCTGAAGATTGATTTTAGTATGAGAAATTAAAGATGAAATAATAATTCAAATTTGTGTTCGCATACAGGAAGAATATTTTTTCGGAGTTGAGGATGGAATATTTGAAAAATGAGCGCGTGAATTAATAAAAAATTCTCGCATAAGCGTTTGTAAAACAATAAAATAGTGCTACATTTGCATTCCCTTTCGAGGGAGGATCGAGAAAAATGGCACTTAACTATTTGATTTTCAATTAATAAGAGCCGATTTTATAAAAATATAATTGAAATAGGTTATGCCTACAATTAATCAGTTAGTAAGAAAAGGACGTAAAAAAGTAGTTGTAAAGAGTAAATCTCGTGCACTAGATTCATGTCCTCAAAAACGTGGAGTTTGTACACGTGTATATACAACAACTCCAAAGAAGCCGAATTCAGCTTTAAGAAAAGTGGCGAAGGTGAGATTGACAAACGGACTAGAGGTGATTGCCTACATTCCGGGAGAAGGTCACAATCTACAAGAGCACTCTATTGTATTAATCCGTGGAGGTCGTGTAAAAGATTTGCCGGGTGTACGTTATACAATTGTTCGTGGAGCTTTAGATACGGCAGGTGTTACAGACAGATTACAATCTAGATCAAAATACGGGACGAAGCGTCCTAAAAAATAATCTTCAAATCATAAGAATCTAATGAGAAAAAGAAGACCAAAGAAAAGGATAGTTGCTCCAGACCCGCGATTCAATGACGTGATGGTCACGCAATTTGTGAATAATTTAATGCTTTCAGGGAAGAAAACAGTAGCCTTTGCTTTGTTTTATGACGCTATGGATATCGTTGCGAGTAAAACAGATGAGAATCCTCATGAAGTATGGCAGAAAGCTGTAGCCAATGCAACTCCACAGGTGGAGGTTCGATCTAAAAGAATTGGGGGTGCTACTTTCCAAATTCCAACGGAGATTCCTGCGAAAAGAAAGCTTTCTATTGGTATGAAGTGGATGATTCGCTTTTCTAGAGAAAGAAGTGGTAAAGGAATGGCCGAAAAATTAGCAGCTGAGATCATAGCGGCTAGTAAAGGTGAAGGTGCAGCAGTGAAGCGAAAAGAAGATACACACAGAATGGCAGAAGCGAACAGAGCATTTGCGCATTTTAGATAACAAACAATTTTTATTTAACCAGATATTATTTCCGTCAGACTATGTCTAAAGATCTAAAATTTACAAGAAATATTGGTATTGCTGCACACATTGATGCAGGAAAGACTACTACTACCGAAAGGGTATTGTACTACACAGGTATGTCTCACAAAATTGGTGAGGTACATGATGGTGCAGCTACAATGGACTGGATGGAGCAAGAGCAAGAAAGAGGTATTACAATTACTTCTGCTGCTACTAAAACGAATTGGAAGTGGAAAGGGCAGGATTATCCGATGAATATCATCGATACTCCCGGTCACGTTGATTTCACTGTAGAGGTGAATAGATCTTTGAGAGTATTGGATGGTTTGATCTTTTTGTTCTGTGCAGTAAGTGGTGTTGAGCCGCAATCTGAGACAAACTGGAGATTGGCTGACAATTATAGTGTTCCAAGAATTGGATTCGTGAACAAAATGGATCGATCTGGTGCTGATTTCTTTAATGTTGTAAAAGATGTTGAAGAAAAATTAGGATCTACTGCGATTCCTTTGCAGGTTCCAATAGGAGCTGAAGAGTCTTTCAAAGGAGTGGTTGATTTGATTACCAATAAAGCGATCGTGTGGAATGAGCACGATATGGGTATGACTTTCGAAGAAATTGATATTCCTGCTGATTTGGAAGAAATCGTAATGGAAACGAGAGAAAAACTTCTAGAGGCTATTGCTGAATACGATGAGACCTTGATGGAGAAATTCTTCGAAGATCCTGATTCTATTACAGAAGAAGAAATGATCAACGCGGTACGTGGAGCTGTACTTGACAACAAGTTCGTTCCAATGATGTGTGGATCTGCTTTTAAAAATAAAGGAGTACAGGCGGTATTGGATGCGGCATGTGCGTTTTTGCCTTCACCGTTGGATATTGATGCTGTAAAAGGTACGAATCCTAAAACGGATGAAGAAATAGAAAGAAAGCCATCTGTAGATGATCCTTTCTGTGCATTGGCATTCAAAATTGCTACGGATCCTTATGTAGGTAGATTAGCATTCTTCAGAGTATACTCTGGAGCGCTTGATGCTGGATCTTATATTTATAATACAAGATCTGAAAACAAGGAGCGTATCTCTAGATTATACCAAATGCACTCGAACAAGCAAAATCCAATCGACCGTGTAGAAGCGGGAGATATTGCAGCTGGTGTTGGTTTTAAGGACATCCGTACGGGTGATACCTTGTGTGACCAAAGCGCACCAATTGTATTGGAGAGTATGGTATTCCCAGATCCAGTAATCGGTGTTGCTGTTGAGCCTAAATCTCAGAAAGATTTGGATAAGTTGGGTATGGCTTTGGCTAAATTGGCTGAAGAGGATCCAACATTCAAAGTTCGATATGATGAAGATACGAACCAGACTGTTATTAGCGGTATGGGTGAGCTTCACTTGGAGATCATCGTGGATCGATTAAAAAGAGAATTTAAAGTAGAGTGTAGCCAAGGTGCTCCTCAGGTAAATTATAAAGAAGCGCTTACTGCGACTGTAGATCACAGAGAGAAGTTGAAGAAACAATCGGGTGGATCTGGTTTATTCGCAGATATGCAATTCGAACTTGGACCTGCTGATCAAGAATTTCTTGATTCTGAAGAATTCAAGTCTGGAAAGGAAAAACTACAATTCGAGAATAAGATTGTCGGTGGATCTATTCCTAAAGAATTCTTCCCGTCTATCATCAAAGGATTTACAATGATGATGAATAATGGTGTTCTTGCGGGATACGGAATTGATAGTATGAAGGTGAAGCTTTATGACGGTTCTACACACGCGGTGGATTCTAAGCCTATTGCATTCGAATTATGTGCAAAGGAAGGATTCAAAGCGGCAGCTGTTCAAGCGAAGCCAGTATTACTTGAGCCTATTATGAAACTGGAAATTATTACTCCAGAAGAGTATACAGGATCTGTAATTGGTGACCTTAACCGAAGAAGAGGTTTACCGAAAGGACAAGAAACTAGAGCCGGTGGAGCGATCAATATCTCTGCTGAAGTACCTTTATCTGAAATGTTCGGATATGTAACGGATCTAAGAACGATTACATCAGGTAGAGCGAATAGTACAATGGAATTTTCACATTATGCCGCAGCGCCAAGAGGTATTGCAGATGAGGTGATTGCGAAGGCAAAAGGTGAAGTAAAAGTTTAAATAATTGTTGGTTTTGTTAGAAAGTTGTGTATCTTTGCGCAACTTTTTAACAAAGCTTATTTTAATACAAGGTAATGAATCAAAAAATAAGAATTAAATTGCTCTCTTACGACCACAACTTGGTAGATAAATCTACTGAGAAGATCGTAAAAACTGTTAAGAACAGTGGAGCAGTTGTTTCGGGTCCGATTCCGCTGCCGACCGAGAAAGAAATATTTACTGTCTTGCGTTCTCCGCATGTCAATAAGAAGTCTCGAGAGCAGTTTCAATTGAGAACCCACAAAAGGTTAATCGAGATTTTTACTCCTACACAGAAGACAGTAGATGCGCTATCAAAGCTAGAACTACCAAGTGGAGTAGATATCCAAGTTAAGTTGACTTAGGATATAACCATATCTCATATTATTCTTTTTAAATTTTTAAACGCTTCGTGTCGGAGTGGTTTAATTTGATTTGTAAACTTTAAATCAAACAGGTAGTGAACGGTATTATAGGTAAAAAAATTGGGATGACCAGTGTGTTCAGTGAAACTGGTGTAAACGTTGCTTGTACAGTGATAGAAGCACAGCCCAATATCGTAACTCAAGTGAAGTCAGTAGACGGAGTTGATGGGTATGATGCGCTACAGTTATCTTACGGGTCGGCTAAAGAAAAAAATACATCTAAAGCATTAATGGGTCACTTTGCTAAGGCGAATACTGGTTCTAAAAGAAAGACAGTAGAATTTAGAGATTCTACTATCGAAGCGGAACTTGGTTCGGAAGTAAAATTGGAAGATGTCTTCCAAGAAGGTGATTATGTTTCTGCTGTTGGAATTTCTAAAGGTAAGGGATTTCAAGGTGTTGTTAAGCGTCACGGATTCCGAGGTGTTGGAGATGCAACACACGGTCAACATAACAGAGGAAGAGCTCCAGGATCTATTGGTGCAGCTTCTTACCCTGCAAAAGTTGTGAAGGGTATGAAGATGGCTGGTAGAACAGGTGGTAAGCGTGTAAAGATTACCAATCTGGAAGTAGTAAAGCTTTTCCCTGAGAAACACCTTATTGTTATCAAAGGTGCGGTACCAGGTCATAAAGGATCATTGATATTAATTGAAAAATAGCAACGATGAACATCGAGGTATTTAATAAAGAAGGAAAAAGCACTGGTAGAAATATTGATTTACCAGATTCAGTATTCGGTGTTGAGCCGAATGAGCATGCAATTTATCTTGCTGTGAAGTCGTATTTGGCTGCTCAAAGACAAGGAACACATAAGGCGAAGGAGAAGGGTGAAGTAACAGCTTCCACTCGTAAGATCAAGCGTCAGAAGGGAACGGGTACTGCGCGTGCAGGTTCTTTAAAGTCTCCTGTTTTTAGAGGTGGAGGTCGAGTATTTGGACCAAGACCAAGAAAGTACAATGTTACCTTGAATAAGAAGGTAAACAAATTGGCTCGTGCGTCTGCTCTTTCTCAAAAAATCAGTGAAGGTGCTGTAAAGGTTGTTGAAGATTTTACATTCGATCAGCCAAAAACAAAAGAATTTGTAAATGTTCTTCAAGGATTCAATATTCAGGATGATAAGAATGTATTGATATCTGGAAAGTATGATTCAAATCTTTACTTATCTGCAAGAAATTGTGAGAAGTCAAGAGTTGTAAATACTAACGAATTGAGTGTTTATGATATTCTTAATTGCAAGAACTTAATCATTAGTGAAAGTGCTGTAAAAAGCCTTTCTGAAACTTTAGCTTAATTATTTAAAACCAGATTGTCATGTCTAAAGAAATTTTGATAAAACCAATCATCTCTGAGAAGTCAGAGTTTATTTCTGAAAATCTTGGTCAATACTGTTTTATGGTAAATAAGGCAGCTAATAAGATTGAGATCAAGAAAGAAGTAGAAAATAAATACGGTGTAACTGTTGATTCAGTGAATACCTTAATTATGCCTAAAAAGGCAAGATCAAGAAACACAAAAAGTGGTATCCTTAAAGGAGCTGTTTCTTCTTACAAGAAAGCAATTGTAACACTTGCAGACGGAGAGGAAATCGATCTTTTCGGTGACATATAATAATAACAAGTATAATACGAATTAATTATGCCAGTTAAAAAATTTAGTCCAGTAACTCCAGGTACTCGTTTTAGAGTAGGATTAGACTATTCGGGAGTATCGAATGCAGCTCCAGAAAAAAGCCTTTTGGCTCCATTGTCAAAGTCAGGTGGTCGTAACCACACTGGTAAAATGACGATGAGACAAATCGGTGGTGGACACAAAAGAAGATATAGAATTGTTGATTTCAACCGAGGTAAGGAGGGAATTCCTGCTAAAGTGAAGTCTATAGAATATGATCCAAACAGAACTGCTTTTATCGCATTGTTAGTTTATGCTGATGGTGAGAAGCGATACATTATTGCTCCAGATAAGTTAGAAGTTGGAGCAACAGTGATGTCTGGAAAAGATGCGGAACCTGTTGTTGGTAATGCATTGTATCTAAGTGATATTCCTTTAGGATCTTCGATTCACGCGATTGAAATGACTCCTGGTAAAGGTGCCGCTTTGGCGAGAAGTGCTGGAACATTTGGTACATTGATGGGGAAAGAAGGAAAGTACGCTATCGTTAAGTTGCCGTCAAGAGAGGTTCGAAGAATTTTGATGACTTGTAAAGCAACGATTGGAACAACTTCAAATCCTGATCACGGTCTAGAAGTAGGAGGTAAAGCGGGAAGAACAAGATGGAAAGGAAAGCGTCCTAGAGTAAGAGGTGTAGCGATGAACCCGGTTGATCACCCGATGGGTGGTGGTGAAGGTAGAGCTTCAGGAGGTCACCCTAGATCAAGAACTGGTATTATGGCGAAAGGTCAGAAAACTAGAAACACGAAAAAATATTCTTCTAAATTAATCATTTCAAAAAGAAAGACTAAAAAAGGATAGAAATGGCTAGATCATTAAAAAAAGGTCCTTATGTATATCATAAGTTATTAACCAAAGTACTTAAGGCAAAGGACAATACGCGTAAAACAGTCATCAAAACATGGTCCAGATCTTCTATGATCATTCCTGATATGGTGGGTGAGACAATCGCGGTACACAATGGAAAAACCTTTGTTCCTGTATTTGTTACGGAGAATATGGTTGGTCATAAATTAGGAGAATTTTCACCGACAAGAACCTATAAAGGTCACGGAGGTAATAGAAAATAATTGAATTAATTATAGAAACTTTTATCTAGATGAAAGCTGTTGCAAAACTTAAAAACTGTCCATTATCTGCGCGAAAAATGCGTATGGTTGTGGATCTTATCCGAGGAAAATCGGTTGAGGATGCAATGAATATATTAAAGTATTCAAAGAGAGAAGCTGCGGAGTGGACTGAAAAAGTCTTGATGTCGGCGATCTCTAACTGGGAGAATAAAGGAGATATGGCCTATAGCTCAGATGACTATAAGTTGTATGTTTCTGAAGCTTTTTCTGACGAAGGTACATTCTTAAAAAGATTCCGTCCAGCACCACATGGTCGTGCGCACCGAATCCGTAAAAGAACGAACCACTTAACAATCGTTGTAGAAAATAGAGTTCCTATTCAAGAACTAGATAACAGTAATTCTTAAAATAAAGATCAATGGGTCAAAAGACAAATCCAATAGGTAACCGTTTAGGAATAATCAAAGGCTGGGAAAGTAACTGGTACGCTGGTAAAGATTACGGTGCAAAAGTTGTGGCTGATGAAAAGATCAGAAGATACTTAGGTGCTCGTATTTCAAAAGGCGGAATTGCTCGTATTATTATTGAGCGTACGCTAAAGAGAATTACTGTTACTATTCACACTTCTCGTCCTGGTATTATTATCGGTAAGGGAGGTTCTGAGGTAGATAGAATTAAAGAGGAGTTGAAGAAATTGACTGGACAAGATGTTCAAATCAATATCGTTGAGCTTAGAAAGCCAGAATTAGATGCGAATATTGTTGGTGAATCAATTGCGAAGCAGATTGAGGCAAGAATTAACTATAAGCGTGCTGTAAAAATGGCCATTCAAGCGGCAATGAGAGCAGGAGCTGAAGGAATCAAGGTTAGAATTTCGGGTAGATTGAATGGTGCAGAGATGGCGCGTTCGGAGGAATTCAAAGATGGTAGAACGCCATTGCATACCTTCCGTGCGGATATTGATTATGCCTTGAAAGAAGCATTAACTGTATACGGTAAATTGGGTATCAAAGTATGGATTTGTAAAGGAGAAGTACTTGGTAAAAGAGACTTATCTCCGAATGTAGGAGTTGACCAGAAGAAATCTGGTGGAAGAAAAAGAGGTGGACGTAGGAACTAATTCATTAAAAAGTATTAATTTTGCGCTCCTTTTTAATGGGAAGCGATATAAATAAGAGCTATCATGTTACAGCCGAAAAGAACAAAATATAGAAAGCAACAGAAGGGGAGAAACAGAGGACTTGCTCATAGAGGAAGTACGATTTCTTTTGGATCATTTGCTTTGAAGACGTTGGAACCTGGACATATTACAAGTCGACAAATAGAGGCGGCAAGGATTGCCATGACTCGTTATATGAAAAGAGAGGGTAAAGTTTGGATTCGAATTTTTCCAGATAAGCCGATCACATCGAAGCCAGCTGAGGTACGGATGGGTAAAGGTAAGGGAGCTTTGGATCACTACGTGGCGGTTATCAGACCAGGAAGAATCCTTTTTGAAATGGACGGTGTACCTTTCGAAACGGCGAAAGAGGCATTGCGTTTAGCGGCTCAAAAATTACCGGTAGCAACCAAAACTATTGTAAGAAGAGATTATTCTGAATAATAATTGTCAAAAGCGTTAAAAGATGGCAACAAAAAAATATACTGAACTTAGTCAAATGTCTTTAGAAGAGTTGAATAGCACTCTAGAGGAAACAAGAGTTGGCTACAGTAAATTAAAATTCGATCACGGTGTGCGTGGGTTGGAAAATCCATTGAGATTGAGAGAGGCGAAGCGAGATATAGCGAGAATTGCGACAGAACTAAGAAGAAGAGAGTTAGAAGCTATGTCACCGGAGGAAAAAGCAAAGAGATCTAAAATTATAGCTAGAAGAAAGTAAACACAGTATAATGTCTGAAGTAGTAACAAAAAAAATGAGAAAGCAGAGAATCGGTGTTGTGAGCAGCAACAAAGCCGATAAAACCATTTCTGTTTTGGTAGAAAGAAAGCTTCGTCACCCTATTTACGGAAAATTCGTAAAGAAGAGTAAAAAGTTTATGGCTCATGATGAGAAGAATGAGTGTAATATCGGCGATACTGTTAAAATTATGGAGACAAGACCTCTTAGTAAGAATAAGTGCTGGAGACTTGTGGAAATAATTGAAAGAGCTAAGTAAGGTTTAAATAACTACAGAAAATTAAAATAAGATGATCCAACAGGAATCCAGACTGAAAGTCGCAGATAATAGTGGTGCTAAAGAAGTGCTTTGTATCCGTGTATTGGGTGGTTCGAAGAGAAGATATGCATCGATCGGAGATCAAATCGTTGTTTCTGTAAAAGCATCTTCTCCGGGAGGTGTGAAAAAAGGAACAGTTTCAAGAGCTGTTATTGTAAGAACAAAGAAGGAGATCAGAAGAAAGGATGGATCTTACATTCGATTTGACGATAATGCAGTTGTTCTACTTAATGCAAATGAAGAGCCAAGAGGTACTCGTATTTTTGGACCTGTAGCTCGTGAGCTTAGAGAGAAAGATTACATGAAGATTGTTTCTTTAGCTCCGGAAGTATTATAAAATATTAAAAACCAAGAACGGTGAAATTTAATATCAAAAAAGGTGATCAAGTTATGGTAATTGCTGGGAACAGCAAGGGAGTAACTGGTGAAGTTAAACAAGTTCTAAGAGGTAAAAATAGAGCTATCGTTGATGGTGTGAACATGGTAAAGAAGCACACAAAAGCCACTCAAGAAGAGGAAGGTGGAATCAATGAAATGGAGGCATCTATCCATATCTCAAATCTGGCTTTAATAGATCCTAAGTCTGGATCTGCAACACGAGTTGGTCGTAAGACTGAAAATGGTAAGTCAGTACGTTATTCAAAAAAATCTGGTGAAATAATTAAGTAATGAGCTACATTCCAAGATTAAAAACGCATTATAAGGATAAAGTTGCCCCAGCATTGATGGAGCAATTTCAGTATTCATCTGTTATGCAGATTCCTAAATTGGTAAAGATTTGTATCAACCAAGGTATTGGAGACGCTACTCAGGACAAGAAGTTAGTAGATAATGCTGTAAGTGAGATTTCGCTTATTGCTGGTCAGAAGGCTGTACCTACTATGGCTAGAAAATCTATCTCAAACTTTAAGTTGAGAGAATTTATGCCGATTGGAGCGCGTGTTACTTTACGTGATGAGAGAATGTATGAATTTTTGGAAAGATTCATTTCTATCGCTCTTCCAAGGGTTCGTGACTTTAGAGGAATCAGTGATAAGAGTTTTGATGGGCGAGGAAATTACTCGATGGGAATCAAAGAGCAAATTATATTTCCAGAAATCAATCTTGATAAAATAAATAAGGTAACGGGTATGGACATAACGTTTGTTACTACTGCCAATACCGATGCTGAAGCTTTAGCCCTTTTGAAAGAAATGGGTCTTCCGTTCAAAAATCAAAGAAATAACTAAGATGGCTAGAAAATCTGTAATAGCAAGAGAAGCTAAAAGACAAAAGCTTGTTAACAAGTATGCTGACTTAAGAAAAAAACTTAAAGAAGAAGGACGATGGGATGAGTTGGATAAACTTCCTAAGAATTCTTCTCCAGTAAGATTACATAATAGATGCCAATTAACTGGTAGACCTAAAGGCTATATGAGAAAATTCGGTATTTGCCGTGTTATGTTTCGAAAAATGGCTAACGAAGGTAAAATTCCAGGTATTACAAAAGCTAGCTGGTAGTATTTAGATAATAGAAAGAAACAAGTAAAAATGGCTTTGACTGATCCAATAGCGGACTATTTAACCAGAATACGAAATGCTCAACAAGCAAATCACAGAATTGTAGAAATTCCTGGTTCTAAGATGAAAAGAAGTATTACCGAGATTTTATATGATCAAGGGTATATACTGAAGTATAAATTTGATGACACTGATAATGGTCAAGGTGTAATCAAAATAGCTTTAAAGTACGATAAGCAAACAAAGATTCCTGTCATCAAGAAATTGGGACGAATCAGTAGACCAGGTCTTAGAAAATTTGTTCCTGTAGCAGAGATTCCAAGAATTATTAATGGTTTAGGAATTGCAATTATGTCCACTTCTCGTGGCGTAATGATCGGAAAAGAAGCGGTAAAACAAAATGTTGGTGGCGAATTGATTTGCTACGTATACTAATTATTAAAAAGTAGATAATAATGTCTAGAATAGGTAAATCTCCAATAGAATTAGCATCCGGTGTTGCAATCACTGTATCTAAAGGTAATTTGGTTACTGTAAAAGGACCAAAAGGTGAGTTGAGTCAGCAGATAGATCCAGATTTAACATTAGAGGTTAAAGATGGTGTAGCGGAGTTAACACGTCCAACGGATCAACAACGTCATAGAGCGATGCACGGTTTGTATAGAACATTGATCGCTAATTGTGTGGAAGGTGTAACGAATGGTTATAAGATTGAACTAGAACTTGTGGGTGTTGGATACAGATGTTCAAACACAGGACAATTACTAGAGCTAATCTTAGGATATTCTCACCCTATTTATTTTGTTGTTCCAGCCGAGGTAAAAGTTACTACTGTTACTGAGAAAGGAAAGGCTCCAACGGTTGTGTTGGAATCTATTGACAAGCAATTAATTGGTCAAGTCGCTGCTAAGATCCGTGAATTTAGAAAAGTAGAGCCTTATAAAGGAAAAGGTATTCGATTCAAAGGTGAGGTGATCAGAAGAAAAGCTGGTAAGACAGCTGCGAAATAATTTTAACTGATATTTAGAATTAGGTGTAATGAAAATTTCAAAATCAGAGTCTAGAAAAAGAATCAAAAACAGAATCAGAAAGAAGATCAGTGGTACAGCTGATACTCCTAGACTGGCGGTATATAGAAGTAATAAGTCGATTTATGCTCAACTTATTGATGATGTAAGTGCATTAACTTTGGCATCAGCTTCTAGTAAAGAAGGTTCTATCGAAAAATCTGGTACAAAGTCTGAGCAGTCTAAAGCTGTAGGTTCGCTTATTGCTGAGAAAGCAAAAGCGAAGAACATAGAATCAGTGATTTTTGATAGAGGTGGTTACTTATACCATGGTAGAGTGAAAGCCTTGGCAGAAGGTGCTAGAGAAGGCGGACTTAAATTCTAATCATAGAGATATTTATTCGACATGCGAGATAAAAAAAATAACGTAAAAGCTGCAGATGCAGAATTAAAAGAAAAATTAGTTGCTTTGAATAGGGTGGCTAAAGTGACTAAAGGTGGTCGTACATTTAGTTTTTCTGCAATCGTTGTAGTTGGTGACGGTAATGGTAAAGTTGGACATGGTCTTGGTAAAGCAAGAGATGTTTCCGAAGCGATAAAGAAAGCGGTAGATGAGGCTAAGAAAAACCTAGTGAGTTTTCCTCTTATCAATGGTACTATTCCTCATGAGCAGAAAGGTAGATATGGTGCTGGAAAAGTATTCATGAAGCCAGCTGCTGATGGTACAGGGGTAATTGCGGGTGGTGCGATGCGTGCTGTATTGGAGATTGCTGGAGTACATAATGTACTTGGTAAGTCTCAGGGTTCATCAAATCCACACAATGTTGTGAAGGCAACGATTAACGGACTTCAAAATCTAAGAGATCCTAAGCTTATTGCTAGGCAACGAGGAATTTCTATGGATAAATTATTCAACGGATAATCATCTAAAGATGGCAAAGATTAAAATCACTCTAGTAAAGAGTATTATAGATAGACCAAAAAAGCAAAAAGATACAGTAAAAGCTCTTGGTCTTAGAAAAATCAATCATACAGTGGAGAAAGAGGGAACTCCTCAGATCATTGGAATGGTTAATAAGGTAAGTCATCTTGTTGAAGTAGAGGGCTTATAATCCAATTTATAATAAAGACAAAATAACTAAAAATGGGTCTACATAATTTAACACCTGCTGAAGGTTCAGTAAAATCTGGAAAGAGGATTGCAAGAGGGCAAGGTTCTGGTCGAGGTGGAACTTCAACTAGAGGACATAAAGGTGCTAAGTCAAGATCTGGATATAGCAGAAAAAGAGCATTCGAAGGTGGTCAAATGCCACTTCAAATGAGATTACCTAAAAGAGGTTTTAAGAATCCGAATAATATAACTTATATTGGACTTAATCTTGATTGGTTATCTGCGTATGCTGAAAAATTCAACCAAACTGATATTACTCCAGAATCTCTTTATACGAATGGTATTATTAAGAAAGGAGACAAGTTTAAGATTTTGGGAAGAGGCGAGGTTAGTAAGAAGTTGAACATTACAGCGCACGCTATTTCGGAGTCAGCTAAAACCGCGATAGAAGGTAAAGGTGGCTCTTTCACTTTAGCATAAAGAACAATGAAAAAGTTTATAGAGACTCTTAAGAATATATGGTCAATTGACGAATTGCGTAAAAGGATACTTTTTACGCTTTTCATTTTGGCGGTATATAGATTTGGTGCCCATGTTGTGTTACCTGGTGTTGATGTTGTAGAATTGGGTAAAGCTGTTGCACAGCGTTCCTCAACTGATATTTTGGGTTTGATAAACACATTTTCTGGAGGTGCTTTTAACAATGCATCTATTTTTGCATTAGGTATCATGCCTTACATTACGGCATCGATTATTATTCAATTATTGGGATTTGTTGTTCCATACTTCCAAAAGCTACAACAGCAAGAGGGAGAATCAGGAAGAAAGAAAATCAATCAATATACTCGATTTTTAACCCTATTAATTACATTGGTTCAAGGAGCCGCGTATATCGGTTACATCACTGGTTTGAATGCCATTGATAGTTCAGTAAGTCCTTCTTTATTCTGGATCAGTAGTATCATCATTTTAGCAACAGGTACCTTGTTTGCTATGTGGTTGGGTGAGAAGATTACAGATAGAGGTGTTGGTAACGGTATCTCATTATTAATCATGGTAGGTATCATTGCTACTTTACCAACGGCATTTGCTGCTGAAATAACAATTTTGGCGGGTAAGAATGCTTGGTTTACTTTAATCTTGGAAATCGCTGGTTTATTCTTAGTAACCATGGCAACATTGATGGCCGTTCAAGGTGTACGAAGAATTCCTATTCAGTTTGCAAAAAGAATGATTGGTCGATCTGGATCTCAAGTGCCAGCGGCTGGATCAAGAGATTTTATTCCGTTGAAAGTGAATGCGGCAGGTGTAATGCCTATCATCTTCGCTCAAGCGATCATGTTTTTACCTATTACCCTTTCTTCTAAACTAGGTGGCGGTGGAAACGCTTTTATAAATTCATTAGCGGATTGGAAATCTATTCCATATAATATCATTTTCTTCTTCTTGGTTGTATTATTTACATATGTATATACGGCCTTGTTGGTAAATCCTCAGCAATATGCGGATTACTTAAAGAGACAAAATGCTTTTATTCCGGGTGTAAAACCTGGAAAAAGTACAGAAGATTATATCGATACACTAACTACTAGAGTCACATTGCCTGGTTCAATATTCTTAGGAATTATATCTATTCTTCCGGCTATCGTTGGTAGAATGGGAGTAAATGATGCCTTTGCTATTTTCTTTGGTGGTACTTCTTTATTAATCATGGTGGGTGTAGCGCTTGATACACTTCAACAAATTGAAAGTTATTTGTTGAGAAGAAAGTATGATGGTCTTGTTAAGTCAGGAAAGTTGAAAGGAAGAAGTAGTGGTAGTGGCATGCAGACCATTGGTGCTGGAATATAGCGCATAAAGTATAATGGTCTACTATAAAACTTCCGAAGAAATAGAACTCATTAGACAAAATTGTCTTTTAGTTTCTAAAACATTGGCGCTGGTTGGATCATTATTGAAGCCCGGAATTACTGGTAAGGAGATCGATGCGAAAGCGGAAGCTTTCATAAGAGACCACGGAGCTGAACCCGGATTTAAAGGGTACCGTGATTTTCCAGCAACACTTTGTATTTCTCCGAATGAATGTATCGTTCACGGGATTCCTTCAGATCAAGAATTTAAGGATGGAGATGTTGTGTCGGTAGATTGTGGTGTTTATCACAATGACTATTATGGAGATGCTGCTTTTACATTTGCTATTGGGGAGATAGAACAGGATGTGATGGATTTGTTGATGGTGACAAACGAGTCACTGTACAAAGGAATTGAAATGGCAAAAGTGGGTGGACGATTAGGAGATATCGGTTGGGCTATTCAAGATTACACGCAGACGAAGCATGGATATGGAGTTGTTCGAGAATTGGTAGGTCATGGTTTAGGAAGAAACTTACATGAAAAACCGGAAGTTCCGAATTATGGAAAGCGGGGTAAAGGACCTCTATTGAAAGAAGGTTTGGTGATAGCGATTGAGCCGATGATCAATTTAGGTACAAAATCCATCCGAGCATCAAGAGATGGTTGGACTATAGAAACAAAAGATCGAAAGGTAAGCGCTCATTATGAGCACACTATAGCGATTACGAAAAATGGACCGGATATTTTATCGGATCATTCATATATCAATGAGACGATAAAAAATAACGCGGAAATTAACGAAATTCCGAGAAAAAAGTAGATATTTGCAGTCCGAAAAAAAAAGATGGCTAAACAAGACCTAATTAAACAAGATGGAATTATCGAGGAAGCCCTGTCAAACGCGATGTTTAGGGTAAAACTAGAGAATGGTCACTCGATAGTTGCAACAATTTCGGGTAAAATGAGAATGAATTATATTCGAATTTTACCGAGTGATAAGGTGGCAGTAGAAATGTCTCCCTATGACTTAACTCGAGGAAGGATTACTTACAGATACAAGTAATTGATTTTTTTGGAGTTTATAAAAAGTTTTTGATTTCCTGATTATTCAGGGGCTAATGAGAATTTGTTTGATTCTCTATAAATAAAGTGAAATGAAAGTTAAAGCATCAATCAAAAAACGTTCTGCGGATTGTAAAATCGTACGCAGAAAAGGAAAATTATACATTATTAACAAGAAGAATCCACGTTTTAAGCAAAGACAAGGATAAAAAGAACAATTTATGGCAAGGATATCTGGAGTTGATCTTCCTAAAAACAAACGAGGAGTTATTGCATTGACATATATCTTCGGAATTGGATTGACAACGGCAAAGCAAATTTTGGACGGTCTTAGTATTGATCGAAATACGAAGGTTTCTGATTGGACAGATGATAATGTAAAGGCTATT
The DNA here is from genome assembly GCA_020628475.1 of Saprospiraceae bacterium. Classification (GTDB taxonomy): domain Bacteria; phylum Bacteroidota; class Bacteroidia; order Chitinophagales; family Saprospiraceae; genus JAHDFB01. Next base: position 33,211 of record JAHDFB010000018.1, read on the forward strand.
TCTTTGGTTATTCAGGATCAATATACAGTGGAAGGGGAACTACGTTCTGAGGTTCAACTGAATATTAAGCGTCTTATGGATATTGCGTGTTACAGAGGATTAAGACACCGTAAAGGTTTACCTTTAAGAGGTCAGCGTACTCAGACGAACGCAAGAACAAGAAAAGGAAAGAGAAAAACAGTTGCTAACAAGAAAAAAGCAACTAAATAATTGATCAAGGTCTTTCAATAGAATTAATATGGCAAAGGATAGAAAAGTAAAAAAGAGAAAAGTTGTTGTTGGTCCTCAAGGGACTGTGCATATACAAGCATCTTTCAATAATATAATCATTTCGCTTTGTAATAAGCAAGGACAGGTTATTTCTTGGGCATCTGCTGGTAAAGCAGGATTTAGAGGTTCTAAGAAAAACACGCCTTATGCTGCACAAGTTGCTGCGGCAGATGCTGCACAAGTAGCTTATGATGCGGGAATGAGATCAACCGAGGTTTATGTAAAGGGACCTGGTTCTGGTCGTGAAGCAGCAATTCGAGCAATTGATGCGGCTGGTATCAAGGTAACTAGAATCTACGATGTTACACCTATACCTCATAATGGTTGTAGACCTCCTAAGAAAAGAAGAGTATAATTTAATAAAATTTAAGTCATCTTATAATGGCAAGATATACTGGTCCAAAGACTAAAAAAGCAAGAGCATTCGGTGAGGCAATATACGGTCCTGACAAATCTTTTGACAGAAAGAAGTATGCTCCTGGAATGCATGGAAATAGCAGACGTCGTAAGCAGAAGTCTGACTATGCTTTGCAATTAATGGAAAAGCAAAAAGCAAAATATACCTACGGAGTATTGGAAAGACAATTCCGTAATTTATTTGATAAAGCTTCTAGAAAAGGTGGTGTAACCGGTGAGGTATTACTACAGTTTTTGGAATCTAGATTAGATAATACAGTATATAGATTGGGTATTGCACCAACAAGAAGAGCGGCGAGACAATTGGTTTCTCATAAGCATATCTTGGTAAATGGTGTCTTAACCAATATTCCTTCTATGCAGCTTAGACCTGGTGATGTAGTGGCAGTGAGAGGAAAGTCTCAAGGAAATGCAAATGTATTAGAAAGTATCAACTCTAAATCTGATGTACGAAATTTTGGATGGTTAGAGTGGAACAAAGACCGATTTGAAGGAAAAATGTTAGCTTATCCAGAGCGAGAAGCTATTCCTGAAAAAATAAACGAACAACTTATTGTTGAACTTTATTCAAAGTAATCTTTGTTTTTTGGATTTATTCAAATTTCACATCACATTTAAATAGTGCTTACATGAGTATCCTGAATTTTCAGAAACCAGATAAAATCATTTTACAAAAGGCCGATGACTTTCAGGGGTCTTTTGAGTTTAGACCTCTAGAGCAAGGTTTTGGACAAACTATTGGTAACTCTTTGAGAAGAATATTGCTTTCTTCATTAGAGGGATATGCTATTTCTGCCGTGAGAATTGCTGGTGTGGACCACGAGTTTGCAACAATCAAAGGTGTGGTTGAAGATATGGTTCAAATTATTTTGAACTTAAAGCAAGTGCGTTTAAAGCCAATTGCAACGGGAGATGATCATTCTTCTGAGAAGATCTATTTAACATTGAGTGGAAAGGAGCAGTTTACTGCTGGTGATATTGATGCACATAATAACATTTTCAAGGTAACAAACCCAGATCATGTTATTTGTAGAATGGAGCCATTTGTAAATGTTGAAATAGAGTTAACGGTTACAAAGGGTCGTGGATATGTTCCAGCGACGGAGAACTTACCAAAAGATGCTGCTATCGGAGTTATTCCAGTAGATGCGATCTATACTCCTATTAAAAATGTTGCGTATAAAGTTTCTTCGACACGTGTTGGTCAAAGAACGGATTACGAACAATTGAATATTGATGTTCAGACGGATGGAACCATTCACCCGGAGGACGCTATTAAAGAAGCTTCTAGAATCATGATTCAACATTTGATGTTGATCACAGATGAAAATATCACTTTTGATGATGCTTCTACTCGTGAAGATAATATCGTGGATGAGCATATTCTTCATATGCGTAAGTTGTTGAAGACTTCATTGGAGGATTTAGATCTTTCAGTACGTGCTTACAACTGTTTGAAAGCTGCTAAAATTGATAGCTTAGGTGAATTAGTTAAGTACGATACACACGAGCTTTTGAAATTCAGAAATTTCGGTAAGAAATCTTTAGTAGAAATTGAAGAGCTTCTTGTAACGAAGGGATTAACTTTCGGAATGGATCTTTCCAAGTATAAATTAGAAGAAGATTAGTATATACCCTGCGAGGTATACTTTTTATAAACTGCATTAACATCGCTGGATTCGCTGCGAAGTGATGCGAAGAAAATAAATTATGAGACACAGTAAAAAATTCAACCACTTAGGTAGAAAGAAGGGACACAGAAAGGCTCTTTTAAAGAATTTGACCATTGCTTTATTTACGCACAAAAGAATCAATACTACTTTGGCGAAGGCAAAAGCATTGAGAGTACATGCTGAACCGATTATCACGAAGTCTAAGACAAATACGACACACTCAAGAAGAGTTGTATTTTCATACCTTCAAGATAAAGAAGCGACTAAAGAATTATTTGATGTGATTGCATCAAAAGTTGCTGATCGACCAGGTGGATATTTAAGAATTATAAAAACTGGGTTTAGAAAAGGTGATGGTGCAGAAACAGCGATGATTGAATTTGTTGATTTTAACGATACCTACAAAAATGCTAAAGCTTCTGGAGCAGGTAAGAAAAGAAGATCAAGAAGAGGAGGTAAAAAAGCAAAGACTGCAGCTCCTGTTACAACGGCTACTTCTGAGGAAGAATAATAGTTGTCATATACAAGAAAATAAAAGGACCATTCCAATCGGAATGGTCCTTTTTTGTTTTGCACAGAAGGGTATTAAATAGAAGATTTAGTTTAAATCGTCATTATCAAAACTAAATTCGCAATCTTCTCTTGAATTACGACCATCCTTGCTGCTGTTAATCCAATTTGAGTCATCCATGATATCAAGATCAAGTGTCTTACCATTAGTCATTATGACTTGTATAGAATCAATTTCATCCAGACAAGTATAAGTTTCATCAACGAAAAATCCGATTCTATCTGAAAAGTAGATTTGAGTCTCAGATTGGGCTGGGATAGTATGAGTTCTACTATCATTTAGATTTGTAAATACGGTAATATCCATACTTTCATCTGAATTGTTGTAAATGGTTTTGGTAAATGTTGTTCCTCCCTCACAGGACATAAAGGATATGATCATGATTAGGAAGGCATACTTGATGTTACAATTTGATTTAGTCATAATTAATTTGTTTATTCTAAAACGAAGGAACAGCTCTTTTTATCGAGTTCACTTCAAGTAAATTTTATCTCTTGTCAGTAACACGTTAGAAGCGCAAAAAATGATCATCTGGTGCAACGGATACAGAAATAAATGAATTGTAATTTTATTTTATTTATGCTGGACTTTATTCGCTATTTTATGTAGATTGCGTATTAATGTACTGAATAATTCACTTAATTCAATAATGTTATTTACAATGAAAAGATTTTACCATTTTTTATTTCTCTTTGGTCTGTCTCTTCTGGTCCTTTCTTGTTCTAAAGAACAAATAATCCAAGAGGATATTCAAAAAGATGATTACACACTTGATGAAATTAAAGATTTAGTCGAAAAGGATTTACAACAAGGAAAAACCTTTGACTGGCGATCCCAAGAAACAGGGGTTATTTTTAGCGCAGCCATGTTATCAGATTCTATTTTTTCTATAGGATACACAATATCCAAAGATTTTGATTTAGAAAGCAAGATTCATACCATTGATTTACAATCCGATGCTTGGAAAGATGCCAAGGCGAAGGTGGAGCAGTTTATTTTGGAATATGAACGACAGACCTTAGGATCAGATATAACAATGCGTGATATCGCTCCTTTCGGAGATGTAGAACATTTCCCGCAAATTATTATTTCTTCTTCAAATCGAGCATTGATCGATGCTTTACGAGAACATGATTTAGTTCGATTTATAGAACCAATTGGATTTAGTATTACAGACTTTTATACATCGGATAGAAGTTCATCTGGTTGCAATGGAGATCCAAATTATAATATACATACGGATGATTATACGGTTGTAAGTCCTACAGCAAAAGTTCCATGGAATTTCTACAATCATCAGATCGATCAGGCTTGGAATAGTAGTTCGAAGGGTGATAATGTTAAAATCTGTGTGATTGATACTGGTGCTAGTGATGATCAGGATAATTTGGGCGATCAATTTAATAGCGGAAATAGTAATAACAGAACGATTGAGAAATACAGCACTAAATATTCTGGTAGTTGGTGGTGGAGATCTTTGGATTCTCCGGATGATCCTTGTGGCCACGGAACGAGTATGTCTGGTTTAGCTGCTGGACCATGGAGTAATGATGGCAATAGTGTGGGTACCGCTTATCAGTCTGACCTTATGTCTATTCGTGCTGTTTCGGATGTGATCATTTCTAATTCTGATGAGCGAGCGGGTGTGCGAGATGCTCTGTATCTTGCTGGAAATGACAGCGCTGTAAAAATTATTAGTATGTCTATAGGTACGCCGTTTTATAGTTCAACAGTGGCCGATGGTATTATATATGCCTATAATCAACAAAAGATGATTTTTGCGGCAGCAGGTACTTCTTTGTCATGGACAAATTGGTATCCAGTTATTTTCCCGGCAAATATGAGTCAGGCACATGCTATTACTGGTGTACAAGATGGAGCTAATCTGGAAGAGTGTGAAACTTGTCATACGGGTGATGAGGTTGATTTTGTTTTAGTGATGGAACGTCATTTTGATGATGAACGTAACTCTATTGGTTTGGCTCGTTATAGTAATCAACCAAAGTATGTGGGTGGTTCTTCCGCAGCTACTGCAACGGTAGCAGGTATAGCAGCCTTAGTATGGGGTGAAAATCTAAATGCTACTAGAGCTCAGATTTTGACAGCATTGCAACAGGCTTCGGATATTTATCCAAATCGAGACGATGATTTCGGTTGGGGTAAGATTAATGCAGAATTAGCAGTGGATAATTTATAAAAAAAGAACACCCGTTATGATTCAGATAACGGGTGTTTTTGATTGCAACACAACCAAGTTGGGGTGTTATAACTTTTAAGGCGGAGCATTTGAACTTTTTCAAATAGGCCTTGATAAAATACTTACATTTAATAGAGCCCATTCGTTAGGAATTCGCTGCCGAAACAATATGTTCTGCTTTTAGAATTAAACTGTTCTTGTATAGCTCGTTTTGCATCTTTTATGGATGTGTCCAAGCTGTTGCTTACTTTTTAGTAAATTTAGACATGTTATTTTCTAAGCTTCATCAACTCATTTATTTTCAACAAGAACGCTATCCTGCTAAAAATGCGTTTAATCATAAGATTTTGGGTAGGTGGGAGGCTCGATCTACCGATCATTTTATCGTCCAGATGAATGAATTGTCGACCGGACTCCTTCAATTGAATGTGCAGCCAGGAGAAAAGATTGGTATTTTCTGTAGTCATGGTTCTCCAGAATGGATGATTATTGATATGGCTTGTCTGGAAATAGGATTGGTAACCGTCCCGCTAAATACCAATTATTCGGATCATGAATTGGCATTGATCATACAGGAAGTAGAATTGAGTTATTGTTTTGTCAATGAGGATCTATTGGCAGATCGCCTCGCAACAGCTGGCTTTGATCTTGATCAGGTGATCAGTTTTGGGAATAGTATTCGTTATCAATCTTGGAACGATGTGCGTGTTCGAAAAGAAGATATTGATCGAAGGGCCATTGAAAATCGATCTACTCTGATTGATGAACACGATCTGGCTACGATTATTTACACTTCTGGATCTACGGGAAATCCTAAAGGTGTGATGCTCTCTCATAGAAATATTATCAGTAATATAAAATCCATTATTACCTTGATTCCCGTCAATTATAAGGATCGTGTTGCGAGTTTTCTACCTCTGAGTCACATCTTTGAACGGATGGTTTTATATACTTATATGGCCGTAGGAGCACGTATTCATTTTATAGATCAGCCAAAGGATTTGATCAAATATATGCAGGAAATCAAGCCGCACTATGTAAGTTCTGTTCCGAGGATTTTGGAACGTGTATATAATGAGATCAATGTGCGCGTCAAGAAATCGAATCCGGTATATCGTAAAATTGTTCGTTTGGCTTTAGCGGCTGGTGAAAGAGATCAAGCGAAAGGGATTCACAAGTTTCTCAATCCTATTTATTTAAAATTAGCAGATTTACTGGTTTATCGCCGATGGAGAAAAATAATGGGTGGACAATTAAAAGGCATCGTCGTTGGAGCGGCTTCGATGCAAGCCCATATTGCCCGACTGTATACTCGAGCAGGAATTCCAGTCAAAGAGGGCTATGGATTAACGGAGACAAGCCCGGCTGTTTCTTTTAATCGATTTGAACCAGGTGGCACCAAGTTTGGCACTGTCGGGATTCCAATTCCCGGAATAGAAGTGAAAATTATAGAAGACGACCAATCTGGGGTTGGTGAGATTGCAGTACGAGGACCAAATGTTATGTTGGGATATTACAAAAACGAAGCCTTAACTGCTACTAAAATCGATGATCAAGGATGGTTTTATACAGGAGATATTGGGCAATTTGTTGATGGACGTTTCCTGAGTATTACCGAACGCAAGAAAAACATTTTTAAGACCTCGAGTGGTCAGTATGTCTATCCTCAGAAAATTGAGCAAATCTTAAAAAATCAAGACGCCATCGATCAATGTATGGTAATAGGTTTCCAGAAAGCCTACGTTTCAGCCTTGATTATTCCTGATTTTAAATTCCTGAAATCTTGGTGTAAGGAGCAAGGCATTCATTGGACTGCGGATCTGTATATGGTCGAGAATGATCGAGTTAAAGCATATTATCAAGATATCATTAAAACAGTGAATGACTCTTTGAAAAATTATGAAAAGGTCAAAGCGCATCATCTTCTATCCGAAGAATGGTCGATCGAGACAGAGGAATACACACCAACATTAAAATTGAAGCGTAGCAAGATTTTGGATAAATACGCTAGTCAAATAGCGAAGATGTATGCTTGATATGAAGGAATCCCATGAAGCTTTGAATGATCTAATCCATCAATTTTACGCTGTATTTGATAACCGTATGAAAACGATTTATGTAGAGGATATGAATGAACTTTGCATAGATCAGGTTCGGTTTATCAAAAAATCTAATGACATCGAAAGCTTCGATAAAGTTGGTTTTATGCAACCGAGAGTAGCGTTGTTAAACGGAGGCGAGTTGATTGATTTCCATGAATACGAAGTCTTCGAACATACGATTATTCATCAGGACATTGCTTGTCGTCATTCTAAATATGTCAAAAAGGGTTTATATCACGGCGCCCCTTATGAGGGATCTGGTACTAAAATGTTTCACTTTGTTCGGACTGCGAAAGGTTGGAGGATAAGTTCTATGATCTGGCAAGATGATGAAGCTTAAGCGACAAGGATAGGAAGTGCCCCGAAGGGGTCCCGATAGCGCGTAGCGCAGGAGGGATGACCTTAGGGAAACACTGGATAGCCTGGCCGTCGCCCATGTCTCATTTAGACAAACGCTTATCAATAAAAGCAGGTCTATATTGAATACATTATAGGCTGGGACTATCTTGCAGCCAACCCTTTTACTATTTAAATCGTCCTTAGTTCTGTAAATGATCTACTGACCAATCTTTAAAATCAATGAAAAGCCATTTTATCTATTCTACAATCTTGTGTTATTTTTTAGTCTTTCTTCCGTTCGCCTTGACTTCTCAGAGTTTAGAATTTCTGGATAAATCAACTTCGGAGGATATCTTTACCACACATGATTTTCATGCAAGTACTTATCACGACGGCTTTTTTTATTTGGCTGGAGAGTTTTGGAAAGATATTTCCTTTCAAAATTTCAGTCTTTCTTTACCTGCTGGTGTCGATGATGAAAAACATGCCTTTATACTGAAATTAAATGATGTCGGTCAAGTAGAAGATTTATGGCATTTTGAGAGTGATTCTTATGTGCGGATCAATCAAATGGAAGTGGATCCTAGTACGAATATGTTGACGATTGTCGGACAATTTCGTGAAAGTTTGGTTTACCAGGACACTAGTCTTAACACGGATTATGGTGGAGAGGGATTTATCATGAATATGGATTTGAACGGTGGCTTAAATTGGACTAAATCATTGCATACGAAGAGTCCTACATCTTTTTCCAGTGCTGAGGGTATGGCCTTAGATCAATCCGGAAATATTTTTGTTGGTTTCGAAATTTTCGGAGAGGTGGAATTAGACGGGGAGCTATTTATTGTTGACGAATCTATGAGTGGTGCATTGATCACTAAATTGACGCCAGAAGGAATGGTTCTGCAATCTCAACAATGGTTTGGAAACATGTTTGAAAATATCATTGATATTACGGATGTATTGGTGAATAGTGACAATGCGCTTATTGTAACAGGCGGGTTTTCTGGTGAAATGAAAGTAGGTGAAACAATGATTGGTAGCGAATCGCCATATATTCAAGCTTTTGTCATGCAACAAAGTAATCAGCTAGAAATGAACTGGGCGAAGCAATATGAGGGAAGCAATTCATTGGTCAATTGTGCAACGTTTTACGAAGATCGCTTGATGCTATCGGTACAATACAGAGATTATTTCAAATTTGATGATCAAGAAATTACTGGAAGCGGTTCTTGGGGTGATCTGGCCCTGTTAGAGATAGATGATGATGGTCAAGCTAGTTTGTTTCAACATTTAATGCTGAATCAAAATGGAGGTTCCAAGGGCGTATACGGTATTGATTTGATTCCTTATAGAGACATGTTGTATGTAGGTGGTATGTATCAAGGAGCTGTCGAGTCTGAGGAAGGTATTGTATTAGAGAATCCTGGAAATTCGAGCTTTCAGTTGGCTTTTATTCTTGCCATAGATGATCAAGGAGCGATTCAGGATATATATAACTTTCATGGTTCCATAGGGCCAAGCCGAATCAGGACGCTGGCATCTTCTGCAAGTCGATTGCTGTTTTCAGGAGAATTTTTTACTCAAATTGCTTTGGAAGGAGAAATCCTTCAGACCACGAATTCAACATTATTTTATGGGGCCTTTTACGATGCTATATTTAGCCATGTTGATCCGACGGTTGCTAACAGTACATATTGCATTGAAAAGTATAGCCCATTGGTGTATCAAGAGTTGTTTTTTCAGAGCCACGAAAGTATTCAGGGCATTCGATTGATGGATGCTTCTGGTAACACGCTTCGAAGCCTTTCGTCATCAAAATTGCTCCATCCATACATCGATGTTTCCCATCTACCTACTGGAATATATTTTGCTCAAGTACGATGTGATCAAGGCATTGAAACATTCAAGTTTGTGAAGCAGTAATAAAATATAGTTCATTCGTGTCGGCCACATTGTTATATGGAGCTATAGTTCCTCTTGATGAAAAATAGGGTATAACTACCTATCCGATATTCCGGCTAATGTCCATTTATAGTTTTATATTTAAGGAACCTCAAAATCGTTCCGACCTAGGAACAAAAACTAAATACAATGAAAACATTAGTCATTTATGGCAAGGAATTGCCCTTGGATGGTTCCAGCTATTCTATTGATGGAAGTGAAGCAACGCTGGTACAATCGGTACAACCGGTTAGCTCTACCAGATCGAATCTATCTGCCCTACCATTGAATATTGAAAACCCCGAAGACATCGTCAATTTGGTATTCGATAATGATACAGAATGGATTGGTGCTGCCATGGATATTCCGTCCTTATTTCCACAAGAGCAAACCCGATCTGTTGCCAGCAATGATTTTTTAATTCCGTACTCTTTTCAAGAAGCTAGTGTTCGTGGAGGTTTTGTAGACCTCGTATTGAAAACGGTGAATGTATTTCGCATTAATAAAGCTTTGGGTAAAGAAGCGGCAGGTACGATTGCTGAAAAAATTGATCGTCATAACGTCGCCAAACCTGGCTTATATCGAATGAATGCAGATTTCGAATTGAAAGAGGTGGCAGATCCTTCATTACGGTTTAACTCGGCACTGTTATTTATTCATGGTACCATTTCAAGTACCAAAGGGAGTTTTGGAAATATCATTGTGGAACCGGATGCATCTGGTAAGAAAAAATTATCGTCCGTTAGTGCAGCCTTAAAAGAGCAGTTAGAAAAATCCTTTACGGGTTTTGATCAAATTTTGACATTGGAACATTGGACCTTGACAAAACACCCGATTTATAATGCCATTCAGGTTTTACAAGGATTGCCAGAAGGGGTTGAATTGGATATTATATCGCATTCCAGAGGTGGATTGGTGTCGGATATTTTGGCGAAATGTGATAAAAGAAATGAGCATATTGGATTTCAGCCTTGGGAATTGTCTAAGTTGAAAAAGTCGCAACGGGCTGTATTCGAATTGGCTGATCAATTGAATCAAATTGCCAACCGAAAGTTGATCAAGGTCAACCATCAATTGCGTATCGCATGCCCAGCTAATGGTACCATGATTTTATCCAAGCGCATTGATTATTTCTTCAATGGGATGCTATTCGCAATTGGTAAGGCATTGGGTGGCACACTGAATCCGTTTTATAAGGTGCAGAAGGGCTTTTTTATGGAATTTATTCGTTCCAAGGCCAATGTGGATGTGCTTCCAGGTTTAGAAGCCATGACACCACATTCGATGATGCCGACCTTGCTCAATAATCCGTCCATCAGTGCACAGAGTAAATTATACGTTATCAAAGGTGCAGCGAATCGAGGGGGTATTGGGAAGAATATCTTACGATTGATCAGTAAGGCAATTTTTGGTCAAGCCAATGATTTTGTCGTGGATACGCCCAGTATGATGCGTGGCATACAACATAAGGATCGATTTTATTTTACGGCTCCAAATGATGCTGGAGAAAGTGTACATCACTTCAATTACTTTTTTAATAAAAGTACGAAATCAGCGCTTTTTCAATTTTTGAAGGATCCGGCTTCGGCCAATATGTTTGTCCAATTTCCAGCATTGGAAAAAGAAAACTTACAAAGCTTTAATCGAGGATTTAGAAGTATTCCTGTTGGAAGTGAAGTATCGGCAAAACCATTGGTTTTATTAATTCCAGGAATGATGCGAACCCATCTGTTCAAGGGTAAGCGAAAAGTTTGGTTCAACGATGAGGCATTGTTGAACGGTTCGTTTGTACAGGACCTAAAAATGGATGAAGATAATGTACTTGTTCCTGAATCGATTCTTCATTTCCATTACAACGATATCAAGATCAAACTGGAAGAGAAATATAAGGTCATTAGTTTTCCTTATGATTGGAGATTACCCTTGCATGAGAATGCTGTCTTATTAAAGGAACGTATTCAGGAGATAATGGATAATCAAACATCCTGTCGGATTCTCGCCCATGAAACAGGTGGTTTGCTGATAAAGCATATCATGATGGACTTTCCTGATTTCTGGAAAGAGTATATTCAAATGCGGCACTCGAAGGTCCTATTCATGGCCACTCCATGGAATGGAACCTACCGAATTGTCCAAGATATCATGGGAGAATCGGATCGAGTCAATCAATTGGCGAGTATCGATACGATCAATTCGAAACATGATTTGATAGAGATCTATCAGGGTTTCAAAGGTATGATGGATTTGATGCCATTGAATAATATTGATTTCCAACGAAAAGATTGGTGGGCTACATTCCGAGAGGAAGTTGGCCTTCAGGATGCATTGCCTCCTTTGTTCAAATATCAACTCGAGAGCTTGGTGGATTATGCACAAAAATCTTCGAGAACAAGTTTTGATTTTACCAATTGTTATTACATCGCTGGTTATGATCTTCGGACGGTCAGTAAAATGGAAAAAGAATCGCACAATTTTGGAGAATCTGTACGATGGATTTATTCAGAAAAGGGCGATGGACTCTCTACTTGGAAAGAGGCGATTCCAGAAGAATTTCCAAAAGATAATGTTTATCTAGGCTTGGCAAATCACAGTTCTTTATTGAATGATGAAAAAATTCAGACGGCGATTCTAGATATTTTAGACAATGCCTCTAAAACCGATGTTCTTTATCATATCGATCCGGATGATGTAGAATTACCGAGTGAATTACATAAATACAAGGCGAATTCAAAAGAGTTGATTTCTTCAGCGGATTTGATTTTTTCCAACCAACTCAATGAGTTTACAATGGATGGTCAGAAATCGGATCAATTGCGCGTTGATGTAGTACATGGTGATTTAAGAATGGCAAAATATCCAGTATTATTAGGTCATTTTGCACATGATGGTTTGGTGAGTGCGGAAGGAGCCATGGACCGAGCCTTAAAAGGCAAATTATCCGATCGACATGAAATCGGGCGTTATCCACAAGAGTCACATGATTCGGAAATCGTCATTATTAAAAATAATTACCCGGCGGGTGCGATTGTCGTTGGTCTCGGAGATAATACTAAATTGACTTCATTCATTCTTCGTAATTCGGTGGAAAAAGGTGTAGTCAGTTATGCGATTCATTTACGAGACAACATTTCTGATCCTGATATCAAACGCGATTTTCAACACAGTATCAGTTGTCTGGCTGTAGGGACTGGTTATGGAAGACTGTCCATTGAGGAAGCGATGTCCGCTATTTTAATGGGGGTGTCGGATGCGAACGAATTGATCCGATCGACCGATGGTCTGCATGTTATTCGAAATGTTGAATTCATCGAATTGTATGAGCATCGTGCCAAGTCGATTTATTATACCTTGAAAATCTTGGAGGAAAAAGATACGAATCTCAATATATATCTTCCTCATAGAATGCATGTTCAGAAAGGAGGAAAACGAAACCTGGAGTATAAAAAGAGTGATTTTTGGTGGCATGATTTCTCAACGGAATTTAAAGAGGCTGATGATCCATCTGAATTGACAAGGCTATCCTTTCAATCATCGGCTGGAATGGCGCGTATAGAACAGTCTGCCACCTTTGCCTCCAAACAAATCATACTTGCTTTACTGGATGAGATGTCCAGTACCTTGACTTGGGATGAATCCAAAGCAAAAACGCTGTTCGAAATCATGATTCCGTATTCATTGAAGGATATCATTCGATTTCAGAAAAATATACTTTGGAAATTGGATATTTTCACGGCTTCGATTCCTTGGGAGCTGTTTCATGATCCGGAAATGGATGATTCACCGACCTTTACGAATGCGGGTTTGATTCGTCAATTGAAAACAGTGAGTTATCGCCCCAATCCGAAGGTAAATCGAAATGATGCAGCATTGATCATCGGAGATCCCGATCTGACGGGTTCCTCCTTATCACAACTGCCAATGGCTCGAGAAGAGGCCATCGAAGTCAATAAAATGTTGTTGAAGCACCAGATCGAAACGGAGTTGAGTATTGACGAAAAAGGGGTTGAAATTTTGACCAAGCTGCACAAACACAAGGTGCGTATTCTGCACATCGCTTCGCATGGTATTTTCAATCCTACCAATCCAAATGAAACCGGGATCGTGATTGGTGATAATATGGTGATCTCACCAGCGATGATTTCCAATCTATCCACTGTGCCAGAATTTGTCTTTGTCAATTGCTGTAATTTAGGAGAAATCGATCCTAATCTGGAAGAAAAATATCGGAAGGGAAGACATCAATTGGCCGCCAATATTGGTACGCAACTTATTCGAGATGGGGTCAACGCGGTAGTAGTGGCGGGCTGGCCAGTACATGATGGTGCGGGTAAGTTATTTGCCAATACACTGTATGATTATATGCTTCACGGTGAATCTTTCGGTAAAGCGGTTCAAAAGGCTCGAAAGGCTACTTATGAAGGTTTTGGAACCTTCAATACGTGGGGCGCATATCAATGTTATGGTGATCCTTGGTATAAGTTTAACAAGCGTGGAGGATTACGTACAACCGAGAAACGATACTACACCAACGAAGAAGTGGAAATCGATCTGTACAATTTATTGAGTTCAGTACGCGATGATCGAGATGGGAATGCCGATAAGTATCAGCAATGGCTCAATGATATTGTGCTTCGAGCCAAGGCACACGGTTTTTACGATTCAAATATTATCGAACTGGAGGCGACTATTTTGGCTTCCATCAATCGATATGATCTCTCCGTTTCGAAATACATCGATTTGATGCGCTTGGAGGATTCTGATTTCTCTGTGCGATCATTGGAGCATTTCGTAACACTTAAGATATTGAATGCGTCCAATAGTAAGCAGGCGGGATTTGATCCGATTATAAAACGAGAGATTGATTTACTTCGGGTGATCGGAGAGACTTCATCCAGATTGAATATCTATGGAGATGCGATGAAGCAATTTGCCCTGTTGGATGATCATGATAAGGTGCAGGGACATCTGTCGGAAGCCATGGGTGTATTTGAAAGAGCGTATCATCTCAATACTGATAATATTGAACTGTCGCATTATGCTTTGGTCAATTTCCTTACGATTTATAAGTTGAGCGAAAATAAGAAGCATTATCGCATCGATGATGTCCAGCATACGGTTGAGTCCATTATAATAGCTACACTTAAAAAGTTAGAAAAGCTTTACAAGAACACGAAAAATATAGCTTATCTCAAGTTGATTATTGATTTCAATTGCTTGCAATATGCGCTTCCTTCTACGAAGACAATCCATGCCAATATTGCTTTCATTCTTGAACGTATCGAAGAATTGATGGATATCGGAGTGGATGATCTATATCTTAAAAGACAGGCTTTGAATATGGACTTTTTGATCATGTTGGCCGCTAAAAGAAAGCATCTTTCACTTCAGGAGATCAAGGCTGAGTTTAGCAAGAAGAGTAAGGAAGAGAAAAAAGCGTTGGAATCGGATGATGCCAATGAGCGTCAAAAGGCAGGCCCGGTTCGGTTCCGTGGTGATCATGATGAAATGTATCAACGTTTCGATAAAATTGTAAATCGAGATAATATTCCAAAGAGTCCGTTTGAACGAATCAATACGCCCGTACGGAAATTGTTAGAATCTGGTAATTATATGATCGATGTGCATATGCATTATTTTGATATGCATTGTGTGAGTGCGAAGTATTTGGCAGGTCGATTTGCCAAGGATTTATTTGGATTGAGGAGCATGTCTGAGGAGGCAGAAGAGCAAATGCGTGATATTGCTTACCAACATGAATTCAAAGAACCGCCAGCAGGCAAACATTGGAATGATGTCTTTTTGGAGGAGTTCTCAAATAGAGATGGAGGAAATGCTGGAATTCTGAAGCATATGCTCAATAAAACGACCATGTTATCTGTCTACGAGCAATATATTAAGAAGGATTCGTTGGCAAAGGTCTTTCCAAATATACCGAATGATAATATAATTAGCACGGGGCTCTTGATGGACTTAGCGACGGGTTGGGAAACCAATGATATCGTCAAGAGTTATCCAGATCAGGTGCGAGAAATGGGGGAGTTGGCTGCTCAGCACCCTGTCTTACCGTTTTTGTTTGTCGATCCTCGTCGATATGGTCATGAGACGGATAGTGAGGCATTGTATCACCTAGTAAAACAGGCTTTCGAAAATAAAGAGAATCCATATTTCGGGATCAAGATTTATCCTTGTTTAGGCTATCATCCAAATGATTATCGACTATGGCCGATTTACAAATTATGTGTGGATTACAATATTCCAGTATTGACACATTGCGGCGGAGAGATCGTTACGACGGATCGTAAAAAGATCATGGTTTTTGACGGGAAGATCGAGATTCCTATAGTTGGTAAGAATCGAAAGGAGGTGGGTTATCAATTGAATGATCCAGGATTATGGGAGCCGGTTTTGGAGCAATTTAAAGATCTACAACTGAATATTGCGCACTTCGGAGCGTCTGGTGCTTGGCTGGATAATAAAAAGAAGAAACTCAAGCGTAAATTTCCTCAACATCGTAAGGTCAAGATATTGCAGTTGATTGAAAAGTACGATAATGTTTATACGGATCTGTCTTATTCATTTGCCGATGAGAAATTGTTGCAACCATTGAAAGATCTAATGCAAATCGAGAAGTATCGTCGTAAGATTCTTTTCGGAACGGATTATTGGGTGGTTTATCCGATGGGTGATTTGAGTAAGAAAACAGTTGCCTTTTTCGATAAGTTGGACAATGAAGCATGGAAACGAGAATTGTGTTTGGACAATTCGATGCGTTATCTATTCAATGCTGAAAACCCTTTTGATCAGCCTAGTTAAGGGCTTGATTTTCGGGGCGAATTCTTTCCACGCACAAAAAAAGTGCGCGGAAAGAAACAGAGTATTCCAGGCGCACTGTTCGTTTGGTATCCCGCCATGACCTGTCGGGACACTCTCCCGTTGGTCGACCTTTCATGTTCTTTTCGCAGAAAAAGAATGGAAGTCTCCCTATTTTCTAGTGCTATTTCATGAACCAAATGTTGTTTTTTATTCTTTAAAATGACTAATTTGACGATAAAATAGAATATATGTACACGAAGAAGGTATACAAGACCAGGGATATGGTTTTATGGACACGCTATGAAACATTACTGTTTACCGTGATAGGATTGATCGTTGCGGGTGTCTATTTTTTCTTTGATTTACACTGGTTGAAGATTCCTTGGACTCCATTGGCATTAATAGGTACGGCGGTAGCTTTTGTCATTGGATTTCAAAACAATTCGGCTTATGGTAGAATATGGGAAGCTCGTAAAATATGGGGAGGCATCGTTAACACTTCCAGAACCTTGGGCATGGTACTACAAGATGTCATTACGAATGAGCACAACCCATCCTTGTCTGAGGACGTATTACAGCAGGAAGTGAAAACCATGACCTATCGACATATCGCTTGGATGACTGCTTTGAGACACGCTATGCGTGCTGGGAAACCTTGGGAAACCATTGTTGAGGAAAAGACCAATAAAGAATGGAGCAGTGTGGTTCATCCACCAGAGTGGGATTCTACCGTGGAAGAGGATTTGAAGGGCTACATTTCGGAGGAGGATTTACGCTATGTCATGAGTAAGAAAAACAAACAAACGGCGTTGCTTTATTTACAGTCACATCATCTGAGACGATTAAAGGAGCAAGGAATATTGTGGGAATTCTCTTTTCTTCATGTGGAGGGAATTCTAGAAGAATTATTTACACTTCAAGGTAAATCGGAGCGGATTAAAAACTTCCCGTATCCTCGTCATTTTGCCTCGCTGAATCATTATTTTATGTGGATGTTTGTGTTGTTGTTACCCTTAGCGATCAAACCTCAGTTCTCAGAAATTGGGCAAGAAATCATGGGTCATCAAACGACGATCGGCACGTACTTTATTTGGTTAGCTGTACCTTTCTATGTAGCGGTGGCTTGGATTTTCCATACTATGGAGCGAATCGGTCGGACAGGAGAGAACCCATTTGAGGGATCTGCCAATGATGTTCCGATTTCTACGATTGCTCGAGGAATTGAAATTGATCTACGTCAGAACTTGGGAGAAGATGATGCCGAGATACCAGCACAGTTTGAGATGATGTATGATACGCAGATGTAGCATGGAATCATTCGCAGAAATTGTATAGACTGTGTAAGAAAGTTCTGCGCTAGTTGCATGAAGGGCTTGTCGCGCCTGAGGGCGTGATGAGTGCATAACGAAACCCGGAATGGAACGCTCGAGCGCCCAAAAGATATTCATAAAAGACGAATCGCGCATAGTGGATAACGATATATTCCGTTATATTTACGTTTTTTTAAACATAAATGTATATTAATGAAAAACGTATTAACACTATTACTTTTAGTAACCATGCTTGACTTTTACTCCTGTACACCGGAAAACAAATGTGATGATGAGGGGGATTGTCTTTGGTTTACATTGGAAGGTGAAGAATTTGTTGCTGTATCTACGGGAGGGACTGTTTT
>JAHDFB010000019.1 GCA_020628475.1 Saprospiraceae bacterium
ATCACGCCTACGGCGAGACAAGCCCTCCGAGTTCCTATCGCAATAAAAATCAAAGATTAGCGCAACTAGAAAAAGATACTTATGAATCCAGAGCTAGACCAAGCAGGTGTAAAAATCATAGAAGATGTTTACTCCAGTCCTGAAATCAATGAAATTCTAGAGTTCATCAAATCCAAAGGGATTAAACAACAGTATGGATTAAGAGCTTTTTTATTCAATCATCCAGATGTAGCCCAAAAGCTATTCACCGATAAACTGATCGCCATCATTCAACAAATTTCGCCGAATTGTAACAAATCGATCAAATCCATTTATTTCGATAAACCTCCTTCCTCAAATTGGATGGTCAACTGGCACCAAGACTTGACGATCAATTTAATCAACAAAAAAGAACATGAAGGATTCAAGAACTGGCGTGTCCAAGATCAAAGAACCATCGTTCAAGCCCCTAGAAAAATACTCGAAAATATCTTTACAATCCGAATTCATTTAGATGATTGCACCTCTGAAAATGGGGCCTTGAGAGTGATCCAGGGATCTCATAAAAATGGGGTCGTCAATATCAAAGAATGGGCAAAAAATAAACGGAAACCTGAGCGGATTTGCGAAGTCAAAAGAGGCGGAATTCTAATCATGAAGCCATTAATTCTTCATGCCTCAAGAAGAACCGAAAATCAAAAAAATCGTCGTGTTATCCATATAGAATTTACCGACATGGAATTACCCGAAGGTTTAAATTGGAAAGAAAAAATCCAATTTTTATAAGTTGATCAGTACAAATACCTCCAAAACTTCGTCAAAAACTCAATGTTGTCAAATTGTTCCATTTCTTGTTGGGAGAGTAAACCGATCTTTTTTCTTTTCATATCAATGGCGTTCGTATCTCCCTTGGTTTGATTAAATCGAACATGATAATATCCATCATTTTCATACAGCCCTTGTCCATATTCCGCTTCATAATCGCTAATCGTTGCAAAATGTTCATTAAACAGCTCTCCGCTTAAAACGGCTTCTTTTAAAACGTTTGAAACACTTGGATTTGCCCGACTGTAATGATGCAATAGAATAACGATCGGCAAACCACAGGAATATCGATCTCCGGATAGGTTTTCATGAATGGAAGCATCATCAATACCGATCAAACGTTCACCAGGAAATCCATACTTTTCCGTGATCTCGAGAATGCGATTCACTTGTTCACGATTCAATGCTTCCCATTCCACAGCAATTACCGAACGAAAAAGTAAATTGTACCATCGATAATACCGTTTCCGAATGGCCTGATCTTCTAAAAACATCTGCTCTATCTCCTTTCGAATATCCTGATTGATCGATTCTAAATACTCCCTTCTTAAGGCAGGGTATCTTCTCGTAAAAAAAGTCCAAGATTCAGATGCACGAAAAAACTCAAAATCTGGATGGCTTTCAAAATAAGCTAATTCTACGCCTCTTTGGACACATACTATGGAAAAGTATAAGGTCTGCCTTTCATCCTGAACATAAGCTGCTAATTCAGCAGCGTTGATGCCATCTCTTGCAAATTCAAACGAATGATTCAAAAAGCTGAGCTTATACCATTTGATCGCGTTTTCATAATCCTCTTCGACCATATACATACGGGCCTTATTGATGCCTTCGTAATATTTTATAAAATCCAGATTAAACATATTACTGTCACTACTACTTTGACTAGAAATTGTAAAAAGATGAAGTAGTATAGCCAGGCAAGTAAAAATCATACAATAGAATTAGAAAAGAATGAACGTTTAAAACGAGCACAGAATGTAAACGCACCATACCCGCTTTTCGTTTCTTGGAGCAGGCTTAATTACGTTTCACTAAAATAAACCATGAAATAATTTGTAAATGCAAATTATATTACAGATTTTTGTAATATATAATTATCTCATTATGGACTTGCTAAATAATTCTACCAAATATCAAAAGTATTTGGATCGTATTAACGAGTACAAAAAAATAGCCGATAAAAATCAAGCATTTTCCTCGATAAAAGGAAGGGTGGAAAACCTATCTCAAGATCTAAAGTCTAAAAAAGATCGTGACTTTTATCGTCATATTCATCTGGGATTATTAGTTCTAAGCATTTTGGTAGCAGCTTGTTGTCTATATTTTAATAGGTATTTTTCAGCGACCTTATTACTGGCAGGTGCCTTAGCCTCTAAATATTTGTATACGCACACCTTGAAGTCTCTTATCAAACACACCTCCGAAGAAAAGGCTATGGAACAAACAGAAAAAGCCTTTGACCTCAAACTGTTCCACCACATGCAATACTTAAAAAATGGTATTGAATTAAAAAGTGCTCGGATATCAATAGTTCGATATAGCTTCATGGCTATTTTCCCAATCATCCTCGTTTCTATTGTTTCATTGAGCGGACTAGCTACATCCGTAAGTACTTTTGTCTTATCAAGTCTAGCTATCCTAATGGCCTGTTTATTCTGGTTTTACTTTTTCAAAGATGATTTAGATGAATTGGATTATCAAGAAATGGAATTACAGGAATACATCCATGATTTCATGATCAATCAGCATCAACCAAGCCAAACGAATAAGTCGGGAGAATCGGATGCCGACATCAACTCAAAATACGCACAACTTTCAGTTGGGTAATTAAATTTTTTGATCTATTTCATGTAAAGATCCTTGATCCAACCGAGGAAACCAGTTGGTCAACTTGGACTTAGCCTTCGTACGTACTTCATCATTAACGTAACTCGCAATTGTTACCAGTCCAAAACTTAAAATTCCAATATCATCCGTGTAACCAAGTACCGGCGTGAGATCTGGAATCCCGTCTATGGGGGAAATAAGATAACCTAATGTGCCAAGAATAATATTCTTCGCCCATGTAGGAGTCTCATCTCGTCGAAATGCGAAATATAACAATAGACCCGTATATACTGTCTTAGACCCAATCGTAGAATAACGCTTGGAAATCAGAGAAAAAAACGAATTCTTTGAAAACTTCTTACCGTACTTCGACCATATATTTTTTTCCTTCTTCATAGTACTACTTTAACGAAATCTTGACTTGCTTAGTTCCAGATCATCCTACAATCACCTCAATAATACGAATAGACCTATGATATACAGTATATTAGGCGTTTTTATGAACAATAAAAGATAAAATTTATTTAACTTTGCAGCCCTAAGAGAGGAAGCGTTCTTTAAATTTTCTATCATAAAACATTCAAGATCACGCTTTTAGACAAATATAGGAGGGATTGGACATAAATATTTCCACAGTTTAGATTTAAATCAATATCAACATATGAGCAATAGATTACTATTTGTAACCCAAGAAATGGAACCGTTCACGGTACTTTCAGAGATTTCAAGTGTAGTTCGACAATTAGCACCAGCCATGAAAGACAAAGGCATGGATATACGAATCCTAATGCCAAGATTCGGAACAATCAATGAACGAAGACATAAATTACACGAAGTAGTAAGACTATCTGGAATGAATATCATTGTTGATGATGATGATTATCCACTTATTATTAAAGTAGCTACGCTAGCTCCATACAGACTACAAATCTATTTCTTAGACAATGAAGAATTCTTCAAGCGCAAGAGCATCTTCGTAGATGATGATGAAAAAGCTTTTGATGACAATGCTGATAGAATGGTATTTTTCTGTAAAGGAGTGCTTGAAACATTGAAAAAATTCGGTTGGGCTCCAGATATTATACACTGTCACGGTTGGATGACATCATTGATTCCGATGTATCTACAAAAGGTATATCAGAATGAACCGATCTTCCAAGATTCTAAGATTATATACTCTGCTTACGAGCATGAGCTTGATGATGCATTTAACGAAAAGTTTACGAGCAAAGCGACCATCAATGAATTATCTAGCGATGATTTGTCAGATTTTATTACCGACGGTAAAGTTGATTTGAATAAAGGAGCAATTACTTTTTCTGATTCTGTCATAGTAGGAAGCGAAGAGCTTGCAGACTTCGTTAAAGACAATGCAGACGATAAGGTAGTGTTAGATTATCAACAAGAAGAACAATTAATAGACGCATATCTAGGTTTGTATAAGAGCTTACTTCAAACAGAGGAAGAAGAAAGCGAATAATTATTTATCAAGCTTAATGATCATTTTTATGCATTTCAATAAAATATTGAATTCAACCATTATTTGTCTTGGACTAATAGCGCTCCTTGCATTGACTAATTCTTGTAATGATCCTTCTAAAGTAGGCTCTGAATTAATCGGTCAAGATGGATTTGAAGTGGTATTTAACGACACAGCAAGTCTTAACGCTAAAATCATCGAAGGAAACGATAGCATCCAGACAAATGGAGAAAATTTTATTACCTCTGATTTATTTTTAGGAGAATTAGATGATCCATTTTTTGGAACAAAGAAATTTGATGCTTATTTTCAAACCTCGATAGGTAGTGTGGCACCTTTCTTTTTTGATCGTAAAAACGAAGAGTTTGCAACCATAGATTCTATAGTATTGATTCTTCGAATAGATACTACATTCTTTTATGGAGACCTCGGAACTTCACATGAAGTTCAAGTATTCCAAATCGATGAAGAGTTGGATGAAGATATGGAACTGTACATTGAAGATGATTTAGATCTGAAGATGGACCCAATCAGTCCAATACAAACAATCACTCCTCGATTTGAAAATTTTGAAGAAAGGTTCAATGGAGATTCGAGTATTACGGGTCCTGCAATTCGAGTTGTCCTAAATAATGATTTCGGACAGATGATCATTGATGATTCTACTGCGGTAAAAAAAGACAGCAGTTTCTTAGCTTTGATAAATGGTATGATGATTACCAGCACGCCAAATAATTCTGGCGTGATCAGTTTGGATCTTGCGGTTACACAACTGAGCGATGTAGGAAACAAAATGTTGTTATACTACCAAGATACCATGCCAAAAGTATACAGCTTCCCTATCGGAGGTTTGAGGCACCATCAAGTAATTAAGGATATTACTGGATCTACCTTGGAATCGGCTATTGATAATGTTACTTTCTCAGATAGTATCATGATGATCGAAGGATTTGGCGTATCCGAAGTAGAAATCGAATTACCGAATGTTAATTTTGATAACTATGGTAATATATTGGTAAAAAAAGCAGAACTTGAAGTCACTGTTGCTGATTTGGATGGAGACGAAGATATATTTGATCCCATTCAATTGTTAGGAATTCAAGTACTGGATGAGAATGGAGAAAAAGTATTGATCCGAGATGCGGTACTTGCAGAAACTGCAGGACAACTATCCAACTATTTTGGTGGAAATTTGAAAGAAGAGCTGGATGAAAATGATATGGTCATTCGTCGATACTATACCTTCAACATTACCAGTTACTTTATCGACCTAATACAACAAAACACCATTGAATCAAACAAAATATACCTTGGTGCATTGGTACCAAGACTTACTCCGGGAAGGGGCACACTTTTCGGACCCGGTCATAGTACATACCCTATGAAATTAAATTTGACGTATACAGTGCCAAATTAACTATTGTAATATATGTGTGGAATTGTTGCCTATCTTGGCGATCAAGAAGCTTACCCTATCATCATCGAAGGATTACATCGATTAGAGTATAGAGGTTATGACAGTGCGGGAGTCGCATTGTTAAATGGTTCATTAAACATTTATAAGAAAAAAGGAAAAGTTGCCGAATTAGAAGCTTTTGCAAAAGATAAAGACTTAAAGGCAACGGTCGGAATCGGCCACACCAGATGGGCTACGCACGGTGAGCCGAATGATATTAATGCACACCCACACAGATCCAATGATGGAAGAGTAGCGCTCGTTCATAATGGGATAATTGAAAACCATGGAACATTAAAAAAGGCCTTACAGGAACTTGGTCATACTTTCGAAAGTGATACGGATACAGAAGTTCTTGCACATTTGATTGAAGAATATTTAAACCGAGATAATTCAGATCTTGAGTCCGCTGTTCGAAAAGCATTAACCAAGGTAATTGGTGCATTTGCTATCGTGGTGTTAGATCGAGAAAATCCTGATTTCATGGTAGGAGCAAGAAGATCGAGTCCATTGGTAGTTGGTTTAGGTGATGAAGAGTTTTTTATTGCCTCAGATGCTACTCCGATCATAAAGTATACGAATAAAGTCATCTATCTTAAAGATGATGAAATCGTGACCATTGATCGTAAAAATGGCTATGAGGTCACCAATATTGAGAATGAAGTACAGGAAGTCACGATCAAAGAATTGGATCTAAAATTGGAAGAGCTTGAAAAAGGTGGTTATGACCACTTTATGCTTAAAGAAATCTTTCAACAGCCAGCAACAATCTTCGAATCCATGCGTGGTAGAATCAACGCGTTGGAAGGCTATGTTCGCGTTGGAGGATTGGATATGCATCTCAATAAAATCAAAAATGCAGACCGATTTGTCATCGTAGCTTGTGGTACATCTTGGCACTCTGGATTAATTGGAGAATATTTATTCGAAGAGTTAGCTAGAATCAATGTTGAAGTTGAGTACGCGTCGGAATTTCGATACAGAAATCCAATTATTACGGAAAAAGATGTCGTTATTGCTATTTCTCAATCTGGAGAAACTGCAGATACAATGTCTGCCTTGAAATTGGCGAAAGAAAAAGGTGCGCTTATTTATGGAATTGTCAATAATGTGGGTTCTACGATTGCACGTATGACAGATGCAGGTTCCTATATTCATGCGGGTCCTGAAATTGGAGTAGCTTCTACCAAAGCCTTCACTAGTCAAGTCACCATCTTATCTTTGATGGCACTACATCTGGCTTTTGAAAAAGGAACAATTGACAAAGATTATTACAGAAGAATCCTTACTGAACTCGAAAATATACCTCGTAAGGTTGAACAAGTGTTGAAAGCCGATACCCAAATCAGATATATCGCAGAAGAGATTCAACATGCTAACAACGCCCTTTATTTAGGTCGAGGATATAACTTCCCCGTAGCTTTAGAAGGTGCGCTTAAACTAAAAGAAATATCGTATGTTCACGCTGAAGGTTATCCAGCTGCCGAAATGAAACACGGCCCGATAGCGCTCATCGATGAAAACATGCCAGTGGTAGTTATCGCCACGAATGTGAGTGCTTATGAAAAGGTACTTTCGAATATACAAGAAGTAATTGCACGTAAAGGACGTGTTATTGCTATTGTCACAGAAGGAGATACTGAAATCAAAAAAATTGCGAATTACACGATCGAAATTCCAGCAACAGTGGATCCATTGACACCATTATTATCAGTAATACCGCTACAGTTATTAGCTTATCATATCGCTGTACTTCGTGGATGTAATATCGATCAACCACGAAACTTAGCCAAATCAGTAACGGTAGAATAAACAGTAAAAAATGCAATACAATTCAAAAAGAGAAGATCTAATCATTCCAGAATATGGCCGACATGTTCAGCGGATGATTTTACACATAAAATCTGTAGAAGATAAAGACAAGCGTCAAGAATTGGCCGAAGGAATGGTCAAATTGATGTTACAAATGAGTCCTGCTGAAAGAAAATCGCAAGAATATACAGACAAGATGTGGACGCATATGTTGAAAATTGCGGATTACGAATTAGATGTGGAAGTTCCAGAAGGCGTTGAGAAAAACCGACCAATCCAAGTCGAGGCCGAAAAAATAAAGGTTGATTATCCAAAGCCTGTTAAAAGGTACCGTCACTATGGTCAATACATTCAAGACCTCATTGACAAGGCTCTTGAAATGGAAGAAGGAGAGAAAAAGCAAGAATTTGTACGAATTATTGGTTCTTACATGAAAACGGCGTATAAGCAGTGGAACAAAGATCATTACATCAACGATGAATCTGTTCTAGAGGATATAAAGATTATCACGAAAGGAAAGCTAAGTATTTCGGAAGATGCCTCCTTTGATTATCTCAAACATTCTGGTGGACGTAACGACAAAAAACGTAAGCATAATAACAACCGCAATAACTACAAAAAAAATAACAAGCATAAACAATACAAGAAGCGAAAATCTTCATATTAAAAATTTATTTAATATCTTTAAGGCGCTAGAAATAGCGTCTTTTTTATTTTAGGCAATATCCTGATCTTCTAAGAAGTTCTATTTCTACCATTCCTATCTAGAATCACGAACCCGTCCATTGGATAAAATCCAATAGGCCATTATTTCAATTTTCAATAAAATGACAATGAGTAACCAAGCCTTTTTAGTAGAGGGTGGACATACCTTAAATGGTGCCCTTCAACCCCAAGGTGCTAAAAACGAAGCTTTACAAATACTAAGCGCCGTCCTATTATCCGACGAAAAAATCACCATCAATAATGTTCCTAACATCCTAGACGTAAATCGATTGATCGATCTATTAAAAGGACTCGGAGTAAAAGTCAATAAATTATCGAATTCAAACTATGAATTCCAAGCAGACGATATCGACTTGGAGTATTTCGCTTCCAAAGAATACTTAGCAACCGCTCAAAAAATAAGAGGTTCTGTGATGTTAATGGGACCATTACTTACCCGATATAATAAAGCATTTCTTCCAAAACCAGGAGGAGATAAAATTGGTCGGAGAAGATTGGATACGCATTTTTTAGGATTTAGAAAGCTCGGTGCAACCTTTCAATTTGATGAGAAAAAAGATACTTTCTTTTTGGGAGCAGAACAGTTAAAAGGATGCTATATGCTGATGGATGAAATATCGGTGACCGGAACCGCCAATGTGATCATGGCAGCCGTCTTAGCTGAAGGAACTACCACCATATACAATGCCGCTTGCGAACCCTATGTACAGCAGCTCTGTAGAATGCTCAATTCTATGGGTGCTAAAATAAGAGGACTTGGTTCCAATCTTCTCACGATTGAAGGTGTAGATCGATTAGGAGGAACCCATCATACGATCTTACCAGACATGATTGAAATTGGAAGTTTTATTGGTCTGGCAGCTATGACCAAAAGTGAAATCCTCATCAAAAATGCTGGAGTTAACCATCTTGGAATCATTCCAAACACCTTCGAAAAACTTGGAATTAAATTAGAAATTCAAGGGGATGACATTTTTGTTCCAGCTCAAGATTTATATGAGATACAGTCCTTCATTGATGGCTCAATATTAACTATTTACGATTCTCCTTGGCCAGGTCTTACACCGGATTTAATTAGCATACTGCTAGTCGTGGCAACACAGGCGAAAGGTAGTGTACTCATACACCAAAAAATGTTCGAAAGTCGATTGTTTTTCGTGGATAAATTAATTGATATGGGCGCTCAAATCATTTTATGTGATCCACATCGAGCAACCGTTATTGGATTAGAAAGAAAAACGCAGCTTCGAGGGATAACTATGAGTTCGCCAGATATCCGAGCAGGTGTTTCATTATTGATTGCTGCTCTATCTGCCAATGGTACGTCAAAGATTGAAAACATTCAGCAAATTGATCGTGGATATGAAAATATTGATGGCCGACTCAATGCCTTAGGAGCTAAAATTCAACGAGTTGATCTTTAATCAATGATAATTGTATTATAAAAATGTTAAAATGGAAGTCCTTACATCCCTTATTGAATCCAAAATGAATATATTCCGTTTTATGAATAAAGGGTTACTTTTGTATAAGGACCATTCAATATAATATTATGAATATCAGATCTATAGTTATCAGTTTTCTTGTTAGTCTACTTGTAAGTGTGCAAGCCTTTGGTGAAGGAATCAATTTCTTCCATGGCACCTGGCAAGATGCATTGATACAAGCTCAGGAAGAAGGGAAAATCGTCTTTGTTGATGCTTATACAACTTGGTGTGGTCCATGTAAACGTATGGCTAAAAATGTATTTACCAGAAATGAGGTCGGTGATTTTTTTAATAAAAACTTCATCAGCATAAAGGTAGATATGGAAAAAACCAATGGACGAGAATTTGGAGCAAAATATCCAGTGAGTGCATATCCTACCCTCTTCTTTCTCGAACCAAATGGAAAAATTATTAAGAAGTCTGTTGGTGGTAAACAGGTGACTCAATTAATAGAATTAGGTCAAGAAATTGTGAGCAACTTCGATTATGCAGCAGTAGAAAGGGAAGCTTATGAAAACGGCGATCGCTCCTTTGATACAGTTCTAGCCTATATCAAAGGAATGAATAAATCAGGAAAGTCTAGTCTTAAAGTTGCCAATGAGTTTCTTATGTCTGACCACGGCATGACCGATACTCAAATGAGTGCCTTTCTATTCGAGGCTGCCACAGAAGTAGACAGTCGCATTTTTGAACAAATGATTGCTCGAAAAAATAAAATCATCGGAGTTGTAGGTCAAGAGGCCTTTGAACATAAAATAGTCCAAGCAGCCACTAAAACAGCCAACAAAGCTATAGAATATGATGATAAAGCATTGATGAAAGAGGCCTGTAGTGCCGTAAAAAAACATCATAAAGCAGCTTCAAAATCGTTTGATACTACTTCAAAAATGAATGCTGCCGTTCATAAAAAGGATAGTAAGAGTTATGTCAAAAATGCCAAGTCACATATTAAAACCTTACAAACTGTAGATGAGAAGGTGGCTTTCGCCCAAAAGGCGATGGGATATTTTCCAAAAGACGAAAAGGTTTATAGTTTTTTAGATTCCTTTCTAAAGCCCGCGTTAAAAACACCTAAAAACAAAGAACAGGTGGGAATCTATGTAAAATTATTACTTGAACTTGGGAGAAAAGATGAAGCACTAAGCTATGCTAAATCGGCCGTAGAATTGTTTGAGGACTCCAAAACCAAAAGTTACTTGAATAACTTGATCAAGTATATTGAAAAATACAAAGCATCTTAATTGAATATAACATTTGAAGCGACTTCAAAACATATGGCCTTTTAAATTCACAAACATTCTATATGGAATCATTTTGTCTTGTACCCTCGCTTCCTTACAAGCACAACATGGATTAACATTTAGAGATGACTATTGGTTAGAAAAAGCCATACAAATCGCTCAAATTGAAGATAAAAACATTTTTATTGACACCTACACTCCTTGGTGTGGCCCATGCAAGTTGATGGATATACAATTCCAAGATCCGGAATTAGGTGATTTCTTCAATAAACATTATATCAATATTAAAATCAATATGGATTCTCCCCATGGAGCAGCCATTAAATCGAAATATCAGGTTGTTTTCCTTCCAACCTTATTAATCATAGATAAATTCGGACATGTAAAATATGCCAGTGATGGTATTGTTAGTAGTGATGAACTATTAGCCTTTGGAAAGCAATTCTATAATGAAATATACAATCCAACTGCTTTCAAGCCTCATGAAACCGTTCATGATCAACCCGTGGAAATCATCACTGAAGTAAAACCGATTGAATCAGCTAATAACCCTATTGAACTCACTCAAAAAAAGAATTTACCTCAAGTATCAAAGGGAGAAAAAACGGAAAATAATACCGTTGCAACTCTGGAAACTCAAACCGAAATTTCAGACGAATTAAAGCAACAAGAAAAAATCCTCTATACTCAAAATGAGGCAAACCAAGATCCCGATTACCTCTATAACTTAACCTATCTCAAGCTACAATTACAGGACGGAACACAATGGGCAACCGCTGAAAAATATCTTGAAACCCAGAAAGACTGGAGCAACCTTAAAAATATGCGTTTCATCTATGATTTTGTTCGAAGTCCAGGAACAAAGATGTTTGATCATATCATCGATAATCGAGCAGACTATGACATATTATTTGGTAAAAACAATGTAGACCGGTCCATTTCCATCATGATCAATATGCATCTTTATCAAGGGTTTCCGCGTCCAAGCGCTCAAGAATCAAGAGTCCTATTTGACATTTTAGATCCTGACGTGGCACAACAAGCCACCTATAACTACTTATTGGAACGATATGAAATGGATGAAGATTATGACGCTTTTGTACCACTGGCGCTTGAATATCTTGAAAATATTGATCCAGATGATTTCTCCATCATCAACAAAGTGGCGATCTACTATGAAAGTTCATCTACCAATCTTGGTGTGAATAAATTGATTAAAATGATGGATCATGCCATTACGGTTCAAGGAGGGTCTTATTATGTATTATTTGATACCATGGCAGCACTTTATTTCAAAAAAGGAAACAAAAAGAAAGCCCTCGCATATATAGAAAAAGCCAGAGAGCTCGCCGTACATTCTGGAGTCGATTTAGTGCGCATTGACCAACTAAAATCTATGATCTTAGAATTATAAAGCTTCCGAAAAATACTTTTTATAGATTCGTTTTCTTGGTAAAAATCCAAGATAAATTGCCGGATAGAGTAAAATGGAATAAAAACGATTTAAGCCCTTAAATCGAATATCGTCCACAATCGTGGAATGATGATTATCTACATTTTCTATGATATGATGATGTTCCCAATAACCTAGCGGAAATGGAAGAACAACGCCCTTGTCAACAAAATAACTTCGTTGTTCGTCTTCTCCATGATCGATTATATCACTAATCCACTCTGTTTTAATGGGGAACAAAAATTGTAGATGAACAGTATCGCCAGTTTTGGATCCGGTAAACTTTTTTAATTCAATCTTGGCCACAGGAGGTGCAAGAGCAAGAAAAAGATCTCTATCAAAGCGCTTCATAACATCTCTGTAATAACCAGGTACTGTCGTTTTCAGTATAATTCGCATATAGGTTGAACGCTATTCCCTAATTCTTGTTCATGCTGACTAAGCTGAACAGAAAGCTTGATACTTAAATGTTAAACCAATACGAACATTTCAATACTAGTGCTCGATTTCTTGAATTCAATTGAATCAAATTTGGACTGACTCCATCTACATCCGTAAAATAGTTGTCGGTATAGACGATAAACAAATCCGAAACAGGAGCATATCGATATTGAAAGCGTACGTTCAAATTAGAATTTTCAGATTGGCTATTATATTGCAAGGCTCCCGATAAAAATAACTTCTTAGAGAAGGACAAATCGATCCTTGGTCCTAAAATTATGGTGGATCTCAAACCTTCCAAATGAGGCATATCAAAAACATTATAGTTGTAGTTCAAAGATACATTCGCAATCGGTTGTAAACGATAATTCATTGAACCGCCAACACCGTATCGAATTCCGGTAAAATATTGTCCTACCCTAGAATTGATTCTATATGAAAATGCTTTACTTCGATCCGAATTATAACTTACGGTCAGGTTTGTAAATCGATAATCTATACCGGCTTCCAAAGGCGTAGAACCCGTCCCTGTAGGATCCCAAGCACTTGAAAGGAATATAAATGAATTGGACAAGCGGAAATCCATTCTAGATTGATTTACATATTCCAGTCCCAATCGTAGATTTATAATTCGATCTGTCAATAAAAAGTCCGTATTGTGCAATGCCCACATGGACAATGAAGTGGTAATTCGATTCAAGTTTGAATTGGTCTTATAAAAGTAAAAATCCATACCAGGATTATAAGATATGAAGTCTCTCCGCGGTACAAAACCTACTTGCGCATCATATCCCGCACCAACATATTGATGTTCCCAGCTCAAATTATACGCTCGTTTCAAGTATTGAATAGATGTACCATGAGACCAAGGCATATTACCTGTATCAAAATCTGAAAAGGAGCGATGTAAATAACTTTTCGCTGACCATCGATTATTACTAGTAGCCAAATTAAAATCCACTCCGATCACTCGATTCGATAGTCTTTCAGAAATCAAGGATCGATTGGCAACCGCATCTTTATTGACCGCGATAAAGCCAATATTGGATCTTTTCCATAATTTATATTGAGTGGATATCACATTATAGTTATAAGTAGGCAATCCATTTTCAATATCTGGGGCCGCCACCATATCTAAAACGCCAATTCGAACTTTATCATTGATCTTTCCACTCAATCTAGCTCCACCATAGATGGTATTTAAAATGTTGTTGCCGGTAACCGTATCTTGACTAATTCCGATTCTTCTTGAAAAAAACGGATTCGCATTTCGAAATCCACCAGACCCAAATAAATCGGCATTTTCCAGAAAAAACTGCCTTTTTTCGGGGAAAAACAATTCAAACCTTGACAAATTTGTGATCTGCTGATCTACTTCAACCTGACTGAAATCTGGATTAATAGTCAAATCCAAATTCAATCCGGAACTTACTGCAAGTTTAATATCTCCTCCAGCATTAAAGCCATTTTTCCATTCCTGGTCTCCTTCGTAATCAATATTTGTATTATTAATTAAATAAGGAATAAATGTTGCTCGATTGGATTTTGACTTAGGAGCTTCTTCCCAATTCATTTCAGCCATAAAGGCTAAATTAAATATCCATTGATTTCTAGGAATTCGAATCCAAGTACTCCGCTCATTATTTTGAGTATCAAATCGGTAAGCATTAAACCTCCATGTCGTCACATCT
The DNA here is from genome assembly GCA_020628475.1 of Saprospiraceae bacterium. GTDB lineage: Bacteria > Bacteroidota > Bacteroidia > Chitinophagales > Saprospiraceae > JAHDFB01. Next base: position 14,422 of record JAHDFB010000019.1, read on the forward strand.
TTATTAAAACGAAGAATTGATAAAGGAATGGCCAACTCCGTACTCCAAAAATCTTTATCAATGGATGATTCGCAGCGCCAAGTATTATCCCAATCTGTTGAAAATCCCCTTAAGCTAGCTCCTCCTCCACTAATTAATCCTTCTCGTTGCACGCCCATTGGATTTGTACCAAACATAAATGCGTTGGTCCGATCATTGAATGGGTCGATTAAAAAAGTAATATTATCATTTCCACCTGCCCTAAAATCACGCTTCAAGGAGGTAACCACATAATCGTCCGAGACGGCATAACACTTGGCTGATATATATAAAAATTGATCATCAAAAGCCATCTTAATATCGGTCTGATATTGAGCTAGAATGGAATCATTCGGTGCATATTGCCAAAATGGTACACTTGAGGGAATGTCTTTCCAAACAGCATCATCTAGTATCCCGTCAATTTTCGGAGATTGATCCGTTTTATATACGCCAATATTAACCTCCTCTTGTGCCCATAAAAATTGTGTGAGTAAGACACTTATAAATAAAATGGTTGATCTCATTTTTTAATCTTCACCGTATAATTATACGTTTTTGAAGTGGTTTTCTGTTTTCCAGAAACATCCTCTTCTGAATTACTATTTGAACTTATATAGGTATATCTGATGGTGTTAATTCTAGTTGGGGTAGCAGGTTTTGGTTTTATTTTCTTCTCTTTCGGTAGCTTAAAATTGATCTGTATACTCTTATGAAATACTACTTTCATCTTGCGTGTTTTATCCACTTTAAATCGTAACAATTTAACCAATCGTTCTGCCTCTTCATCACAGCCGTAACCGATAGAATTTTGCAAATGCGTGGCGAAAACACGTCCTTTATAATCAATATCATATCTGATTCGGACAGTTCCTTCAATACGATGATCAATGGCCTCCTGTGGATATTTTAATTCTTGAGAAATAAAGGCTCGCATCGCTTTCAAACCACCGGGGTAAACGGGCTTTTTAATAAAATGCTTATCCTTTTTTTCTTTCTTCAACGCCAGTACTTTTTGTGGATTTGTTCAAAAGTACAATAATTGAATGGTGAGAAATGATCTTTGAGAGACGTTTACACTTAATTAACAAGTCCGTGATACAGCAAGTATAATCCAAAGATAAAAAGCCCGGTACCAGCAATTTTTGAAATGATATTAAAATAATGCTGATTCATGCGTTCCCGTATCACATTGGCCAACAGTACTTTGGCAGTATCCGATAACACAATGATGATGAAAATAGACAAAAGAAAACTAAACGATTCCAGATGCGTTAAATCTCTTCCTATAACATTCGTTGACATAATTCCCAACCAAAATATAACGGTGAAAGGATTGACCGTATTAACAAGAAAACCTTTTGTAAAATAAGCAGTTGCTGATTTTAAAGAACTCGTTGAATACAGTTTCTCTTTGTTAAACTCGGCTTTTTTAAAAAAGGAAACCAGGCCAAATAAGCACAGAATAATTCCTCCAATAACAGACATCCAAAAATCGAATTGTGCTCCTTGAACTACATGAGAAATTCTATTGATGAAAAAATAACTGAAGGTTATGTACAGAATATCAGACACCCATACACCCGATGTCACTGTCAATCCAGCTTTAAAACCTTTCTGTAGAGCTGTCTGAACAGTAACTATAAAGATGGGTCCCAATGAGATGGCCAATATTAAACCAAAACCAATTCCTTCTATGACCAATCGTCCTAAGTCCATACTGAATCTTTAAAAGCCGGATCAAATAGCTGATAGCGCTTCATAAGCCTAGCTAGTAATAAGCCAAAGAGAAAACCTCCTATATGCGCCATCCAGGCTGCCCCCCCCTCATCAGCCGCCTTATTCAATTCTAAAATGGAGTATACCACTTGAAATACAAACCAGATGATCATAAAATAATAGGCTCTAATTTTGACCAAGAATAGTAGAACAAAGGTTTTAATTTTCGAATTTGGAAAAAATACCAAATAGGCTCCCATAATCGCGGCCATTGCTCCACTTGCGCCCAAGGTATATAAGGTGCTTTCTTGATTAAACAAAACAAAAATAATGGATGCAACAATACCACCGATTAGATAGAAAATGAGGAAACGTAGATTACCAATGATGATTTCCAGATTATCGGCAAAAATCCATAAGAATAACATATTGCCAAAAAGATGGAATAAATCTCCATGTAAAAACATGTTTGTCCCTAGAGTATATAGAGATTCTCCCCGCATTATTTCTACAGGTACGGTCGCAAATAACTGATAAATTTTCTCTACGGAATAAGGACCCAATATCGTAGCAAAAAATATAAATACATTTAGAAATATAAATGTATACGATATGATGGGTTTATTTTTCCCCTGAATATTCTCATCTCCTATTGGAAAAAGCATAAATCACTGTATAAGATTGGACCAAGGTAAAAAGTTTTCGGCAAGCCTTTTAATTTTCAGTTGAAGAGAGTCGCAAAAGTCCTGCCTTTGCCTTTTGTTGTAAAGAAGATTTATACTCGTTGGAATCCAATTTCAAACAACTCTCGTAATAATATCTGGATAAGTCGATTTTCCCTTGTTGTTCATAAACCTGTGCCAAATATAATGAAGCGGCCAGTTGAAAATAAACACTTTTATCAAGAGGACGTTCTAAGCATTTTAAATAGTATGAAATGGCTTCTTCTTCATTGTTTAATCCTTGAGCAATTCTTCCTCGTCTATAATAATATTCAATCTCATGTTTATCAGACCGCGATTCGTGCTCTATGGTTCTCAATAATTGTAAAGCCTCCTCTTCGTATCCTCCATCATTTAATAATCTAGCCTTCAACAGATTTTGATTGGGTAGTGTCTGTTTCTTGGACCATGAAAAAGCTTGTTTATCCTCATCTAAAAGATCATTTCCTTTTATTGCGCAATACTGCATATTACGTCTGTATTCAAATTCATTCCCATGAATCGCCCATTCAAACCATGCTAATTTTTGATAGGCTTCCTTGATATAATTTTGTCCTTCAAAATAATTCAAATACCTTCTTATATATCGATCACTATCCAAATCCAACCGATTCAATTTATAGATACCCAAAAGATAATCTAGGTAGTATAAAGGATATTGCTTGGAATTTGGTACAAAAGATTCGAGTATTTCGATAGCTCGATCATTGTATCCTGCCTTATGGGTTATATTGGCAACAATAAAACAGAGCAATGGATTATGTACCGGGTCCAGTAAGGGATCTTGTACCGTTTGATAAGCCTTATTGGGTTCATTCACTAAGTGAAATTCAATCAAGGCCTTGATAGCAATCACCTCTTTATGGAATACAAAATCTGCTCCATTCATATTTTGATAGACCTCTTCAATTTCTTCTTGTCCTTGATGAATAGATCCATTGAACGCACTCACCCAAGAAAGCATATTCTTATATTTCTCAGGTATTGTTCCGATCATCGCATGTAATGCGCTCAAACTTTTCTTATTTGCTAAAAAGGAAGGATGTATACGATCATTTTCCTCGAGCAATTTAATCGCTCGATTCATTTCTATAAGAGCCGTCGTGTATTCTCGAAATTTGAGCCGTACCAAAGACCATTGTAAAAGAATTTCTGCTTGAGAAAATCGATAATACGGAGAGTTAGAATCTCCGGACCGTATTTTGTCCAGTCTCGCGTCTTTTCTTTCCTTGATTGTATTAAAATAAGCTTCGTCTTCATCAATAAAGCATTGAAAAAAATCAATGTAATTTTCTATGTGATAGACAAGCATGTTGTCTGGCTCTTCTATTTTTAGAGAATCAATCAATGTTTGACCCGCACGAAGTTCCAGTTCTATTATCTTTTCATAGGCGGCTTCAAGGCGCGGTGTAAAAGAAAATTTTTGGGCTTGACCCCAATAAGAAAAAGTAAGAAATAGGAGACATAAAAAAACCCTACTCCGAGGTGACGGAATAGGGTTACATATGTTCATTATATTGTTCATTTTCCTACACAAATTGGCAGAAAATTAATTTTCGTGGGCTGCGGCTAATTCATTATCCACTAAAACACGACCACAGTGTTCGCAAGCAATAATATTTTTACGTGCAGATATCTCAATTCGAATTTGTGGAGGAATCTTGTTAAAACATCCACCACATGACTCTCTTTCGATGGTGACCACTCCTAATTTGTTTTTATATCTTCCACGAATTCTATGATATGATTTCAACAGTCTTTCATCCACATTCTTCTTTAACTTCTCCGACTGTTTCATCAATTTAGCCTCTTCTTTCTCTGTCTTGGCAATGATCTTTTCAAGCTCAACTTTCTTAACTTCTAAGTCTGCTTTTTTAGAATCTAATCTTGCCTGTGCTTCCTCAATAACCTCTTTTTTCGCTTCAAGTTGACCTTCAATTTCTCGAATTTTCTTATTTGATAATTGAATTTCAAGATTTTGCATTTCGATCTCCTTGGTCAATGCTTCATACTCCCGATTGTTTTTCACATCATCCAATTGTTTTTGATAACGTGCAATCAAATTTTCAGAGTCTTTAATATTTCCCGTGTGAGAGTTAATCATGGTATTCAGATCATCAATCTGCTCCGATAATTTACCAACTCTAGTTTCAAGACCAGCTATATCATCTTCAAGATCGCTCACCTCCATCGGTAAAGCTCCTTTCAAATTACTGATTTTATCTATTTCTGAATCCATTAATTGAATCGCATATAACTGATTCAACTTTTCTTCAACGGTAAGATCTTTTTTTGTCGCCATATATAGTTATATATATTTTACAGGATTAGTGTTTACTTTCGTAAAGTGGGCTGCAAAGTTACTAAAATTATTACGAATTATCTCAACTAATAAATCAATCGTAAATTGCTCAGTTTCAAAGTGTCCAATATCCACAATGACAATCTGATCATTCGCGTCAAAAAATTGATGATATTTGAAATCAGCACTTAAAAATACATCGCATTGTTGGGCTATTGCATGTGTCAGCAAAAAGCTTCCTGAACCTCCACAGATGGCTATTTTTTGAACCGTTGGCTTCAAGATATTCGTATATTTCAAACAATCTGCCTTCATTCGTTCCTTTACATCTTGAAGCCATGTCAAAGTCGGCATTGGCTCTTCCAGATAGGCGATGATACCTGCTCCAATATTATCCTCTTCTTTTGGCGCCAATATCGAATGATTCTTCAGTTGGAGTCGTTTGGCAATTTGTTCATTCACCCCGTGCTGTAATACATTATCGAGATTCGTATGAATAGCATAGATGGCTATATCGTTTTGAATCGCTTTGATAATGCAACGCTCAATATAGCTTTTACCCGTTATTTTCTTCAATCCTGAGAAAATAATCGGATGATGTGCCACCACCACATTATTTCCCATTTTAATGGCTTCGTCAATTACGGCCTCTGTAGAATCCAGACATACGGTTACACCAGTCACCTCCATTTCTGGGTTGCCAACAATTAATCCCGCATTATCATATGCCTCTTGTAAATGCAAAGGTGCAATACCTTCTAACAATTGAATGAGCTCAAATAATTTGGTCATGACTTTTTCAATTTATCAATAATTTGTGAGGTACTTATGGTATAAACAAAGTCGATCGTATTCACTTTTCCGCCGAGATTCAACACAAAATCTGCTCCCACAATCTCACTCGGTTTATAATCGCCTCCTTTGATTAAAACATCTGGTTTAATACATTTAATCAGTTCTAGTGGCGTATCCTCTTCAAACTTTATGACAGCATCTACACATGAGAGTGCCGCCAACATTCTTGCTCGCATGGACCAAGATATAATAGGTCTTTCTGGTCCTTTTAATCGCTGCACGGACGCATCGGAATTCAAGCCTACAATAAATACATCGCCCTGCGCAGCTGCTTTTTCAAGATAATCAACATGTCCAGCATGTAATAAATCAAAACAGCCGTTCGTAAAGACTTTTTTTACTGAGGCATTACTTGAATGTTCTTCGAGATATGCCAAAGCATCTTGATATATTTTATCCTTACTTGGAATCTTCGTTGTCATCTTTTTTCTTGAGCATCGGCAAGAATATGTAGGCTAATATTCCAAATCCTATATTACATAATACCTGTATCGGTATAAAAATGATATTTGCCACGATAAATCCTTCGGCCACATCATATAATTCCAATCCTTTTGCTATTAAGTAGTGATATGTTCCTGCCCCACCTGGAGAAGGAATGACCATACCTAAAGCTCCAAAAACAAAAACGACCAATCCGGCTGAAGGCGCTAGGTGTTGTGTTGGTTCGAAGCTAAAAAATATGACATAGGTCATCGAATAATAACAGAACCAAATCAATACACTGTATAATAAAAATAGCCATTTATTTTTCATACGAAATACCGATAATATTCCATCGGCAAATCCTATCAATAACTTATTGATTTTTTGAACAATTCCTAGCTTAGAAGTCTTTCTGATCTTAAGAAAAACCGCTAATCCTATTATAGGAATAATCAACAAGTAGAGTAAACGGACATCAAAACGACCTTCTTCTCGAACAAAATTGATTATAGCATCATACTCTAAACTGATACCCAACAGTATCATTCCTAAAAGACAAATGACATCCATTGTCCTATCAACAACAATGGTTCCAGCTACTTTCTCAACAGGAATGTTTTCATTTCTAGCTAATGCAGCGATTTTTGCAACTTCTCCTGCCCTTGGAAATCCAAGATTTACCATATAGCCCAACATTGTTGCAAAGAAGCTATTCCAAAAGTTAACGGTATAATTCAAGGGTTTGAACAACATATTCCATCGTAATGCCCGGATAACATTACTTAACATGAAAAGCACCAAGGACACGATTACCCAAGAAATCTTTGCACTTAAAAGATCACTTTTAATCTTTTCCAAATAATTGCAATCTGCATCAGGTCCATTTTGAGCAATGCAATTCGCTACATGTAAATCTCGTTGATTGATATAGACTAGGTAGAGCAATAATGCTCCAAATCCAACAAATATGATGAGTTGAACAACCTTGTTTTTAAAAATGGACAAACTCCTAGGTTAATTGATTGTTTTCATCAGGGAAAACAGCGATAGATTTGAACTCCTTTGATTCTTCAGGAGTCATAAATCCGTAAGAAATGATAATGACGACATCACCGACCTCAGCTTTTCGAGCAGCTGCGCCATTCAAACAAATAACACCTGAATTTCGCTCTCCTCGTATGATATAGGTTTCAATACGTTCCCCATTGTTATTGTTAACAATTTGAACACGTTCACCCTCGTACATATTAGCCGCTTCTATCAGAGCTTCATCGATGGTTATGCTTCCTACATAATTAAGATTTGCCTCTGTAACACGAGCGCGGTGAATTTTACTTTTGTGTACTTGTATTAACATGCGGTAAAATTAATAAACTCTTCAACAATTAAAGCTTTAAATGCATATTTAAAACGAATAGCTGTGTAGAATTGATTTGGTAAATGCTAAAAAACTAGTTTTCTCGAAAATTTTAATGCATTTCTTGGGGATGCCAGAATCGTGTTTTGAAATCTTTAACCTTGTCATTCTCAACGACCACTCCTTCAGCGGTTAATTCCTCTTCCATCATGGTCGGAGTTGGAAACATATGTCTTCCACTTAATTCTCCAAGGCGATTGACCACTCGATGAGCTGGAACTAATTCTTCCGATGTATGACAATGATTTAATGCCCAACCTACCATTCTAGCAGAACCCAATGCCAAATAATCTGCAATGGCCCCATAGGTGGATACTCTTCCTACTGGAATTGATCGAGTCACCTCGAACACATCTTCCCAATAAGACTTCTTCTTCATAGAATTAGTCTGTAATGTGTGAAGCTTCTACTTGGATAATATGTTTATCCGACCCTTCGATCACATTGACAAATGCGATCACCTCTACTTCTTCTGCAACCCAAGGAGCCTCCATTTCTTCAAGGTCCTCATCCTTTGGAAGGGTGAAGCTAAAATTGAAGTTCTCTGCTACATTTTCCGTTAAATCTTTTTGAATAATATCTCCTTTAGCTTCCGTAAGCATCGTTCGAAGTACATGATTATGAACATAATCTTCAAGCACTTCATTTGGATCTTCTTGCGCATCTTCAATATGATTCTGCGTCAACATCAAAGAGATTCTTAAATTTTCATCCTGACTAAAATCTCGTAGTGGTACGACAGAAACGATAATATCTAATTCTCGGTTATCCGGATTATACTCCGTCGTTAGGATAATGTTCATTTCATTCTCCTTTTTCAATTCCTCATCGATGTATTGCGACCAAAGAGATGGTGTACTAATTGAAAATTCTTCTTCTATATGTTGCACACGATTTAAAGCTGCGGCAGGTTTAGGACCTACTTCTAAAAAAGATTCTAATTCTCTCGCATAATCGTTTTGAAAATCATACTTACTTTCACTTAATGGAATTGTTAGAAATCCACCATGAATTCCAACCGCGATTAAACGATCTCCATAGCTATCCTGTAAACTTTTAACCTGTGCAGCACCAGCTGGACAATTGGGGCATCGAACACCGGTTAATTCTTCTAAAAGCACTTTACGATCTCCAGGAGGAACTTCAAACTCTGGTATCATAATTAATTCTTCCTTACAAGCGCTCAGTAATAATATGCTTAGTATACAAGTGATAAAAATTGAATGCTTCATCATACTCGATTTTTAAATATTTAGTTGTATTTCACGATTGTGTTTAAATTTAGAAGGTTGAATTTACTTCAAATTTAACCCCACTAAATGCGGGCTCCAAACGACATACACCACCAGAGCATACGACCCCTTCTACTTGTTTAACGTATCGAAGAGAGTATCTGTTTGATCCTTGTGAATAAACTCCACCAACGGTAGGGTAGAAAATCTGTTTTCCTCGTAGACTTTCCGGAATATTTTCATTGTCTAAATTCGGAACGAGATTAAACATCCCGGACACTTCAAACTGCCAATGAGGCGCTAAACCTAATTCCGCCAATCCAAAGATCCAAGAACCATAATCCTGTTGAGTACTCATATATTGAGCTTCTACACGTAGACTATTCTTACGTGTAAATTTGTATAAATATTCTACAAATGGTGTAATCGTCATTACATTATCGGTAATATCTCTTGGCTTACCTTCATACACAGCCTGATTATACAGTTGGAATTGAATTCCAGCTGTTGCTCTCCACTTCCTCTTGTATTTATATAATAACTGTGTATAAGATTCTCTATATAAGGTCTCACCTTCTAAAGTACGGATAAAAGAAAAATTCGTTAATCCGCTTAATTTTTTAGTGATGTTGAATCGTAAATCAAACTGATAAGCCATTTCCGATACGTCTTGAGTAGCAGGACTATATCTTGAAGTAAGTCGGTACGTATTTTGACGCATCATCGGTGGTAAAAAGTTAATAATACCTCTGGTTAAATTCAAGGTCTGATCCGTTCGGAAATTAAAATTCTCCGTTCGTTTCACCTCCGCTGTCAAGCCAATTCTTTTTGTAGCGTAACTCAAACTAGTATAAATTACATTTCCAGGTTCCCGCACAAATCTTCCCGGAGCAGTTTGTCCATTTAAAAATGTCGTTACAGCATTTGGATCGAAAAATACATCTGCAGATTTATAAGACCCTTCAACATACCAACTAAAGGTTCCATAATTAAGACTGTTGTAGGCAGAAAATAAGTAATTATTATAGGCTATTTTCTCTACCCGATCGTCGCCTATATAATTACGTAAGATGGAGACTAATTTCTGGGTTGTTTCTTCTGAGTTTGTCCTACTCACTACTCCAAAACCTGGCGATAAATTGATCGGATTCTCTTCACTTCCTAACTGCAAAAACCCATCAATGGATCCTCCTTTGACAATGGCATCATACCGATCAAATAAGTTTCTTTGTTGGCCAGTAAAGCCCTTGATACTCCAATTATCCGTCAATGCATAATCCATTTTAACACCAAACAATGCATTATCAAAAAGTAAGGGTCTTAATTCGTAAGATCTGAATATGATTCCACTACCAATTTGGTCATATATATGACCTGCCCGTACTTTTAATTTTCCCAAATCCAATTCTGCAAAAAACATCCCGATTCCATTGCCGGTATATGATCCTGTTGGATTCAATAAATTGGAGTTATTGAACATATCATAACGAATACCCGCGGTTACTTTCTTGTAACTATAGTTCAGATTTAGCCACAAATCAGCTCCAAACTTTTGATTGTCATACTGAGGTATATTGACGGCACCAATGTTAGAATCTCTGATAAAAAAATTCGCATTGGTTTGTAAAGCACCGTAAATATTTGCTCCATCTTGTGCCAACGATATGGCCGGCAAACAAAATACCAAGAATAGCATTTTTAGCAGATGATTCTGTCTTGAAAGAAGTCGCATTAGTTAAATATTAGTTAATAATATTATTTTGTTATAGGTAGTTTTAATTTTCGTTCGTCATTAGTGTGAAAAGACAAAATATTTTCAGGTATTTTGCAATATTAATGATATTTAATCATCTGAATAGAAATTTTACTAAAAAGAAGATAATTGTTACATCAACTGTCTTAAAAAAAGCAAAGAAAATGAATTTCAAAAATTTAATGATCGCATTGGCAATTCTATTAGTGGGATCTTCATTTACAGGAATGGGAAAAGTATTTCCTAAAGTTAATTTAAAAGACTTAAAGGGAAATCCTGTTAAAACTGAATCATTCATGGATAATGGTAAAATCACTGTAGTTAGTTTTTTCGCTACTTGGTGTAAGCCTTGTCAACTTGAAATGGATAATATCGGAGAGATTTATGAAGATTGGCAAGAAGCATACGATATGGAAATGATTGCTATTTCAATAGACGATGCAAGAGGAGCCGCTAAATTAAATGCTTTGGTAAAATCGAAAGACTGGGACTATCAAATATTATTGGATGAAAGACAGCAAATTAAAAATGCTTTAGGTTTCCAAACCATTCCTCAAACTTTCCTATTGGATCAGAATGGCAACATTGTATATGAACATAATGGTTATAAGCCAGGTGACGAAATTGAGCTAGAAGACCATATTGCAGAATTAGCAAAATAATCAAATGGGATTGAATCGATTTTTCGATTCAAGTCTATAAGAAATAATTAAACCTTCTATCGATCGTATCGGTAGAAGGTTTTTTAATACTTATAAAATTATTTTGGTGCACTTTTTGTTATATAATGACAAGTATATTAGGAATAAGCTATGACTCATATTAAGAATTCGACATGGTATTTGGTCAGCCTGATCATTATATGTATAATAGGTTTCTACTCTTGTCAGAAAGATTCGGTTGAAGCCCCAGATGTATCCGACATTCAAGTTTCTCTTGATATCAATCGAACCGAAGATGCTATTGCGGAATTGGATACGAATCAGATTCTGGAAGGGCTGGCTCAATTATTTGAACAAGATTCTAGTTTTTACAGCATTTATTTCAATCATATTCTAGGTGTTCCTCTCTACCGCTTAAACGATGAACAAAAGATATCGTTTATGAAGGGGTTTATCAATGATGCCCGAATCCAACGAATACACTTCGAAGTTGATTCCGTATTCGGTGATTTCATAGATATGAAGACAGCCTTAGAATCTTCCTTTAAATATTATTCCTATTATTTTCCAGAAAAAACAATACCCGAAATCTATACCTACATTTCAGAATACTCCGTTCAACGATTCATTTTCGAGTATGACGAAGATCGTGATGGTATCGGAATAGGATTGGATATGTTTTTAGGGGAAGATTACCCATATCTTCGGTACGTCAACAACCATTCAAGTTTTTCAAATTACCTAACTAGGAGATATAATAAGGCACATCTAGTCAAGAAGGTTTTTGAAGCTATTGTAGAAGATTGGCTTGGAGAAAATACAGGTTCGAGAATGCTCGACAAGATGATTTATAACGGCAAGAAGCTTTACATTTTACAAAAACTCATGCCGTATACAGGCGAAGAAATCATCATGGAGTATACAGATGATCAATTGGAATGGTGTCAACAGAATGAATCCGACATGTGGGCCTTTTTCTTTGATGAAGATCTATTTTATTCCACAGATATCAATAAAATCAGTAAATTAGTAAATCCTAGTCCGAATTCTTCCGGCATGCCTCCAGAAGCACCAGGAAGAACGGCTAATTATATGGGCTTTCAAATCATCAAAGCATTTATGAAACGAAACCCTGGAACCAGTTTACAAGAATTAATTGACCTGAAAGACAGTCAAAAAATTCTAGAAAAATCAAGATATAAACCTAAAAGAAAATAAAATGTCAGAAAGAGCAATTCCGGTAGTAGACCTAAGTAAGTTTGTGCATGGAAATGAAACAGAACGTGCAAATTTTGTTGAAGAACTTGGAAAAGCTTTCCATGAAGTAGGATTCGTAGGTGTTCGAAACCACGGAGTCCCTCAAGATTTAGTGGATGGCTTTTATGCAGCTTCAAAATCTTTTTTCTCTCAACCGGTAGACGTAAAACGATCTTATGAGATTCCAGGTCTCGCTGGACAACGAGGATACACGGCTTTTGGTACGGAAAAAGCAAAACAATCACAAGTGGCTGACCTTAAAGAATTTTACCAAATTGGCCAGGTCAATGACAACGAGGATAAAAATGAATATCCTGACAATCCAAGAACAAAGGAGGTTCCTGAATTTACTGAAATCGGATTCAAATTATATAAAGCCTTCGAAGAATCTGGGGGACAATTATTAAGAGCCATTGCTCTACATTTAGAATTGGACGAAGATTACTTTGAAAATAAAATAGACAATGGACATTCTATCCTTCGTTCTATACATTATCCACCAATTACTCAAGAACCTAAATCAGCCATTCGAGCGGAACAACATGAAGATATCAATCTCATTACTTTATTAGTGGGAGCTTCAGCAGGGGGATTACAATTATTGAATGCTGAAGACAAATGGTTAGATATCGTTCCTGGGGATGATGAAATCGTTATCAATGTTGGTGATATGTTGCAACGATTAACCAATAACTACCTTATTTCAACAACACATCGAGTAGTAAACCCTCCAAAAAGCGAATGGCATAAACCACGTCTAAGTATTCCTTTTTTCTTACATCCTAAAAGTGATATGAAACTAGACTGTTTGGATTTTTGTGTTAGTGAAGATCAACCTTTACAATACGAACCTATTACGGCAGGGGCATATTTGGATGAAAGATTGAGAGAAATAGGCTTAAAAAAGTAAACTTTTTAGGACCTTTGCGGGTCTTATAGTTGTTAACAAATAAAATGGACCTATAGGTATCTTCCTAATACAGGTCTTTTAAATGATAATATTATGAATTTCAATTTCGTGTATCTATTCAATTTAGGAGGTCAAGAATTAATCTTGATTGCCTTAGTGGTATTATTGTTATTCGGTGGTAGAAAAATACCAGAGCTGATGAGAGGTCTAGGTAAAGGTATTCGCGAATTTAATAATGCTAAAGCAAATATTGAATCAGAAATCAAGGATAATATGAAGGAGATCGAATCTCCTAAGCGTCAAGAAGTTAAGGAAAAAGCAGAGCGATAAGTCTTATTATAGCTACATTTTCCCTACTTAAATTATACAGAATGAAGTATTTCATCATAGCTCTGCTATTGTTGCCCTTAACCGCTTTTGCCCAATCTAAATGGGATGGACAATGGAAAAGTGAAATTCAAAATTTAGATTTATATGTCGTTATTTCAAATGACGGACAGGATTTGAAATTGACAATTCCTTTGCAAAGCATTGCAGATTTAGAAGCAGATAATGCTGAAATTTCAGACGATCGAATAGATTTCTTTTACAGAGCATTTGACGCTACGTTCTTCGGCAATATGAAGGGTGATAGTATCATCGGAACGTGGAATCAAGGTGGTATAGAACGTGATATGATCTTTACCAAATCCAATGATAATCTTCAATTTAAAAGACCACAGACACCTAAAGAACCTTATCCATATAAGGTAGAAACCATTGTCACTAAGAAATCGGAATTAAGTCCAAGATTATCTGGGACATTGACCATGCCCGAAGGAGATGGTCCTTTTCCTGCTGTTGTTTTAATTTCAGGTTCTGGACCTCAAAATAGAGATTCCGAGTTTTTTAAACATAAACCTTTTTTGGTCCTAGCAGACTACTTCAGCCGAAATGGTTATGCAGTACTTCGCTATGACGAACGAGGTATTGGTTTATCAGGAGGTAAGTTTAAAGGCGCAACTTCGGAAGATTTGGCTACTGATGTAGAATCAGTCGTTGACTATTTGAAAGGAAGAAAAGAAATCAATGCAAAGCGAATTGGCTTAATCGGTCATAGTGAAGGTGGTATGATCGCGCCAATGGTCGCCTCAAAGAATAAAGATGTGGCATTCATCGTGCTGCTTGCAGGACCAGGTATTCCTCCAAAAGAAATTATGAAATACCAGATGACTCGTCAATTTGGGAATCTGAATTTATCTTCTGATGGCAAAAAGAAAATGAAACTTTTTGTGGATGAAATGTTTGAAATTTTGTCCTCCAAACAGAGTAATGACAAAGTCATAGAAAGATATCGCCAAGCCAGTGATAATTTTTATCTATCCCTTGAAAAAGACGATCAGCAAGAATTTGGAGTCAGTCACCAGCAGTTCTATTTTTCTTTAGCAGGTACTTTCTTCGATGCTTGGATGCGTTATTTTTTACAATATGATCCTAGTATCGCTTTAGAAAAAGTTCGTGTTCCGGTATTGGCATTAAATGGAAAAAAAGATCGTCAAGTCACCGCCAAGCAAAATATCAAAGGCATCAAAAAAGCATTGAAAAAAGGGGGTAATAAACAGTTTAAAACCAAGTGTTTTAAAAATTTGAATCATCTATTTCAGACTTCAAAGACGGGAGATGCATCTGAATATATGGGCATCGAAGAAACGTTCAATGAAGAAGTCATGCATTATATTACGGACTGGATGAACTCGATTGATCTAAAGTAAAGGTTAAACATTATTTTTATTCGAAAATTATTGATGTGGAAGATTGGGAATTAGATTTTGAGTGGGTCCGTGTAAAGCATATCGTGAAAGATGCCATGGGTGGAAGTGTACTTCCAGATTTTCAAACGGTATTATTTCTTATAGGAATTCAAGAACTTGGATTAATTCAACATCAGTTTACCAAAGAAGAAAAGCAAGACTTAATGCACATCGCTGTCTGCACCTTATTATCCTATGATGGCTATTATGAATTCGTAGGAAGAGATGCTGATGGTTGGCCTCATTACAATCCGTTAAAAAATGTGCCTATTAGTGGTGCAGAAGAACAAGAAAGTTTTCTAAAAAAATATGTTATTCGCTATTTTAGCGATTTGGAAATCGAAAATGGTGGATTTAAAGAACATCAAATACAATAAACCTCTTTATTATGAATAAAATATATCTTTTTCTATTTGTTGCCCTATTATTCTCATCTTGTGGAGGGGATAACATTCGAAAAGTCCAAGTGCAAACCGAATATGGTAACATGACGATTGAGTTGTTCAATACGACGCCTCAACATCGAGATAATTTTGTCAAATTAGTAAAAGAAGGTTTCTATGATGATCTGCTTTTTCACCGAGTCATGCAAAGTTTTATGATTCAAGGAGGAGATCCTCAATCTAAAGGTGCTGCTCCTGGAGCAAGGCTTGGAACCGGTGGTCCAGGATATACCATTCCTGCAGAAATTCAACATTATCATTATAAAGGTAGATTATCTGCTGCTAGACAGCCAGATAGTGTAAATCCTGAAATGGCTTCGTCTGGTTCGCAATTCTACATAGTCCAAGGGAGTCCCGTAAGTAGCAATAGACTCGATGCTATGGCCTCTTCTAAAGGGCTAAGCTATTCAGAAGAAGCCAAAAACATATACACATCTGTAGGTGGAAGACCGGATTTGGACGCTGCTTATACGGTATTTGGTCAAGTAACCGAAGGTCTTGATGTCATCGATAAGATCGCTGCTGTACAGGTGGATCAATATAATCGTCCATTTCAAGATGTAAAAATGAAAATTGTACTTTTAAACTAATCACACCCATAATTGATTTCATATGCGTATCACTCATTACTATTTTTTGGTAATAACCGTATTGCTTTGTTCTTGTAGCCCACTAGCTAAATTTGCGGTCGAGCAAGAAAAGCTTAAAGCCCCTGCAACCATCTCATTTACAAATGAATCTGAGAAGGCGGATCGCTATGAATGGGATTTTGGAGATGGTGAAAAAAGTAATCTGGAAAATCCAAAGCATAAATATTATCTCTCGGGCAAATACGAAGTGACCCTTAAGGCATATAAGAAAAAGAAAGTCAAAGAAATAAAAAAGGAAATCTTTGTCGAGGCACCAGATGCTTGTCTAGTGCTAGTTGAGACCAATTACGGAGATATGTTGATTGAGTTGTATGATGAGACACCTTTGCATCGCGATAATTTTCTAAAACTTGCGGAGAAAGATTTTTACAATGGCTTACTTTTCCATCGGGTGATTGATGGTTTCATGATTCAAGGAGGCGACCCTCAATCCAAAAATGCAAAACCGGGTGGCCGTTTAGGAACGGGAGGTCCCGGATATCAGGTGCCTGCTGAAATCAGATCAGAATTTACGCATATGAAAGGTGCTTTGGCAGCTGCTAGAATGCCCGATGCTGGAAATCCTGAAAAGAAATCTTCTGGATCCCAGTTTTATATCGTTCATGGATATAAAATCTCAGACAAACAGCTCGATCAGATCGAAGCATCAAAGGGAATCACATATACAGCAGAACAACGTGAAATTCTAAAAAATACGGGTGGGTATCCATTCTTAGATATGGAATATACCATCTTCGGTCAAGTATTGGAGGGATTTGAGGTAATCGATGCGATTGCTAAAGTCAATAAGGATCGCGCCAATCGACCTGTCGAAAATGTTTATATGAATGTTACCGTGATAAAATAGTTTAGCATGGATAAAATCTTAGGTATTGATGTAGGTGCCACCGGCATAAAAGGAAATCTAGTCGATCTAAAAAAAGGTATTACACTTTTAGATCGTAAAAAAATAAAAACGCCCACACACTCAACACCTGAATCTATTGCCGGAATTATCAAAGAATTGATTCAACACTTTGATTGGAAAGGAAAACCCATTGGTATTGGATTTCCTGCGATCGTTAAAAACGGTAAAACACTATCCGCCAGCAATATAGATGATTCTTGGTTACATTTTGAGGCAGAACAATATTTAAAGAAAAGCCTGAAATGTCCGCTTGTGCTCGTCAATGATGCCGATGCCGCTGGTATCGCCGAAGTAAAATTCGGAATGGGTAAAAACGTAGCCGGAACCAGCATTTTACTCACCTTAGGAACAGGAATAGGTTCTGCTCTATTTTATAATGGCGTTCTAGTACCCAATACGGAAATGGGACACCTAAAATGGAAAGACAAAGTCTTAGAAAAATATACCAGCAACAAGTTCCGAGAAATCAATCGATTGAGCTGGAAAGCTTGGGCTAAAGAACTGAATAAAGCCATAGATCATATTGATTTCATTTTTTCACCCGACATGATCATTCTTGGAGGTGGAATTAGTAAGCATTTTGTAAAATATGAGCAATATTTGACAAAGAGCAACTGTCCAATTGTTCCTGCAGCTATGAAAAATGATGCTGGTATCATCGGAGCAGCAATGGCTTATCATACCTACAGAAACGAGTAAAGTAAAGTTTACCTGTACATCTTTCTTATTGGATCATTATTTTATAGTTCATCAAGGGGGTTCCGTTTTTTCTATATTGTAAGAAATATATGCCTGGTGCTAATTCGGATGCATATCGTTGAATATACCATTCTTTCTGCTTCAAGTACTCCACTTTTTGGGCTTGACCCAAAACATTGACCAAATAAATATCACTATCCAAAGGAATCTCATCCCAAGCTAATTCTTTGACGCTTGTTTTTTCCTTCACTGTCAATTCTGATTGAAGTGTTTGCTCTTTACATAGATCATCGATCTGCACAGTAATTTCAATTTCAAATACTCCAACCAAATTGGATTGAAGTGCTAATTGAATAAGCTCACAATCATTTTCGTCCATTCCCAGAATGGTAGCCGTTCCATTCGAAAAATCACCTCCGTTGGCAAATTCTACGCCTGAAGGTACAATGGCCATAACCTCAACGTCTGCTCCATTGAATCCTTGATAGGATTCATCGGATAGGCAAACCTCTACATCCATGAATACCGTTTCCCCTACTTCTATTTCCGCATCATCAACTTCAATGTTGACTTCTGGTGGACAAGAGGATCGTATATCTAGATTATCTAGCCAAATCACCGAAGGCTGTGTTTTATTGTATAGCACGATATAATGTAATTCTTCCTCAAATTCATTTAGTACCGTCCATGTATAATTTTCAAAATCAACCGCTGAATTCGGGCAAAGGGTTAATCCACCGCTAAAAGTGTTGGTGATTTCTTCATCATTTAATAAACAAAAGGGTAGGTAGCTATCATTGTCACATATATTCTCTACTAGGATATTCTCATCTGTATTGCAATCTTGTTTGATAAATGCTTCAGAAGGATGACAAGGCTTGGAATAACTACCATACATATTTAATAGTCCTGGATCATTATCACCTCTCGTCGCTAAATCAACCGATATTTCCATTGTACAGCCAGGGAGGATCGGATATTCTAGTTCAATTAAAGTGGCTTCTGGACCTATTATGTTTACTAAATCTAAGTACTTATTATTAGCACTTTCGCAAATGTCTGGTGTATTTTGATTGGCGCCTTCCATATAGAAAAGATCTTCCTTGCAGGCTTGAAAATAAAAGTCATTTGTTTTTTCTAAAGATTCAAAATCACCAATACAAACCAGATTATCACATTTAGTCCGATCACAATCTTCAAGATCATCGCTCAGAACAATGTCAAAGTAAGAGCTACTCATATAGCAGTCACATGCTTTAATGGTATAATATACTCTATAATTTCCCGGAATGGTCCCATAGAATTCATAATTGTTTGTACCGATATTTTCCAAAGTAGCATTATTCCAATTTAGGCCTAATGTATAGACATCTGTTATTTGAGCCGTTTCTAAACTGAGATCATTGCAAAGTAAAAAGTCGGTATTAAACACAAAACTTTCCCCTGATTTTGCCAGTAATGGTTCATAACAACAAGATTGTAAATATTCGATCTCAAATTCGCCACCAATCGAGTAAGTATGATCGATCTGGGCAATCGCATAACAACCGTCACAATCCAGCCCAGAATTTTCATGTATTTGATAACCTAATTGACAGAGTATCTCTAATTCTTGGATGCTAATGGTACGCTCATCTTCTCCATCACTGATAAATGGATCCATAACAAAATCAGCCGTATCTCCATTACAGCCTTCGCGTAAATGACTCATTCCATTACTGATACCAATCGTTCCATTATCAGTTCCGTAGATAGGGGCAATGGCCGAAGATCCTACAACAATATCCAATGCAGCAGTTCCACAAGCGCTTGCCGCCAAATCGGACATGGAGGGCACTTGCTGATTCAATGCAAAGCAGTTCTTCATACAATCTCCATCCATTAACCGATCTACATTTTGACTTTGTTGATTTGGAACAAAATCTTCGGTGATATGAATCAATTGGTCAAATCGAGAAAAATAATTCGTAGTAGAAAACTGAGCATTAATCGGCTCACCATTCTCATCGATCCTAGAGGCAAATCCAAGAATATGTAAAGCCTCATGTAATACGATTGAATACAGGTCCAACTTATCAGAAGCTACCGGACTGTCCACATCTAATTGATAATTAAAACTGATATTGTCTACATTAATCTGGAGCACACCATCAGCCCCTAAAGGGAAAAAGGCTTCCTGCGCATTGATTTTTTTCCAAACCAATGATTCTGCTATGGGAAAACAAGGGTCTTGAAAACTGAAATTATCCAAGAAGGAAAACAATGGACTTGCCGTTCCCGCCACCGGAGAACTTGCATTATCACAATTTGGATCATTGCCACAAATATCCGTCCCGACCAAGATATTCACACTTTGATTTGCGATATTATCACCGCATGCAAGTGTTTGTGAACGCTGTACTATAATTTCACTGAGGTCTGCAAATACCTGGCATATGATCGGTCGAATATCTTCACCTGCATTTGGATGATTGGCATTTTGTATAGTTTCTGGAAAGTCACCAAACATTAGATTAAAATAACCGGTATTGATCGGACTTTTATAATGTTGAACCTTAGCCAGCTTTTGCTCAAAGTAAGATAGATCATAGATATTTCCAAATCGATCTTGCACGATATCAGAAGCTTTCAAGGCTTGGATATCTTCCGGTGAAGTGTAATGGATCGCACCACAAAAACTCTGTGCTTTACCGGATATAAATGCTGTGAACATTAAAAATATCAGCAATAATTCTTGACCTTTTAGATCTTTCAGTTTCGTAAGTATTTTCATGTAACGAAGACTAAGCTATCCTCCAAAATGATGCAAAGAAGTACAAGAATTTATACATTACACCTTTTAGTGTACCACATGTATGGACTCCAAAAGTTGTTGAATATGTAAATACACCTCCCTACTTGGTGCTGTATAATTATTGACCATGATAGAAAATGCCAATAGTTTGCCAGACTTCGTTTCAATAAATCCTGCATAAGCCCGTACACCGCCCATGGAACCAGATTTACCATAGATTTTTCCTTTTAAATTTTTAGTAACGAAGGCATTTTTTAACGTACCATCAAATCCATTTTGAGCGAGATAATATTTCCATTCCGTTTCTCCCAATTCTCCATATTGATGCACTAAAAATTTAGTCATGGATTGGGCAGAAATGTAATTTCGTTGTGACAATCCACTGCCATCTGAAATCTGAATATCATCCAGACTGGTAATTGCTTTTTGTTGCTTTAAGTGTTTCGTAATAAATGTACTGGCGTCTTCTCGATTTCCCTTTCCTAATTTCTTGAAGAAGGATTCGCAATATAGATTGATACTTTTATGAATGGCCGATCGAACTTGTCGTTTTGCTTTGACACCGTTGTGTTTCCAAATCAGATCACCTTTATCAACTGGATTATAACGAACTTCCACTTTCATAGATTGAATATCTTGCTGTTTCAAACTATTCTGCAATTGTGTCCCAAAAAACAACGGAGCATTGGGCATCGCTCCTCGAATGAAAAAGGGCGATTGTCCTGTTGGAATGGAACCTCGAATGTAGGCTTGTTCTTGATATGGTGCACAAAAAATATAGGCTTGATCTCCAGAATTTTTAGGCCCTAATTCCAATTGATTATCAAAAAATAATCGAGGGACATTGGGAGAGATGCTTCCCAATTGAATCGATTTATCCGCTTTACTTAATAACTCCAATTTATAAGCGTTTTCATTGATATTGGTAGACCAAACGCCCGAAGCATAATAATTTCCCAAATCATTGTACTGCCAAGTATGAGCCGTACAATCCGAACCATAGACGGAAGCATCGACCACGATATTTCCTTCCACACATGTAATGCCCTTCTTTCTAATAGCATTTACAATCTCTTGCATCCGATTATCCAGGTTGTTTTTCTTACCATATCGACCACTTCCAAAACTGGGGTCACCATTTCCATAAATGATCAGATCTCCTTTGAGTGTACCATCTCGTTCAATCTTCCCATTGGACCAAATGCTGGTCTCAAATTGATGATCAGAACCATATTCTTCTAAAAAGATAAGTCCCGTGATGAGTTTAATGGTAGATGCTGGATTCAACAATTTGGAAGCATTATGAGAGGCTATGGTCAATTCTGTTTCAACCTCCCTGAATTCATAGCTCACGATAGCATTCTTTACTATTTTGTCTTCATGCCAAGCATTGATTGACTTTTGGGCAAGCACACCGTGCGCGACCCCCAACAAGAAAAGAATGACTGCTATCGATTTAAATATTTTCATAATCAAATGAAATATGAAATAAAGCGTCTCCCTGATTGACTACGCTTGCATTATTATGTCCGATTATATAACCGGAACGACTAGCCACAACGGAAGTAGACCTCAAACCTTGAGGATCATTAATTACACCAATAATTTCGTCTTTCAATATGCGTTGTCCTGATTTCTTCGTCCACATAAAAAGTCCAGATTGAGAGGCTCGTATCCAAACTGTCTTCGTAAAATGAATCATTTTATCTGGCGAAGACACGGCATACTGCGTCATTCCCAAATGATTTAACACCCGTGAAATCCCATCCATGGCAAGCTGTATCGAATAACCATCGAATCGCAAGGATTCTCCACCTTCATAGACCAATATTGGAATCTTTTTCTCTTTCGCAATTTTTCTCAATGACTTTGAGATCAAGGGTTTTTTGATAACAAAGGGCGCTCCGAATACTTTTGCTAATTCATAACTCACCGTGTCATTGGCCGAATAACGTACTTGAGGAAAATTGAATCGACTCGATCCTCCAGTATGTAGATCTATAATATAATCTACATGCGGTATGATCTTTTGCGTTATGACGCGCGCCACTCGAGATGCCAGAGATCCATTTAAAGAACCGGGAAATGAACGATTTACATCCTTCCCGTCGGGTACCGCGCGAGAAAAATTAATAAATCCATAGATATTAACAATAGGTATAGCAATCACCGTTCCTTTATCTAATTGTTCGAACTTATCATCAAACAACATTTTTCGTATGGTTTCGACCCCGTTGATTTCATCTCCATGGACTCCACCCAATATCAAAACGACGGGTCCTGGATTTTTACTATTAAACACATGGGCGTTGATATTGATTCTCGTGCCCGAAGGTAATCTTCCTACATTGATACGAACTAAAGCGCTCTCACCCGGTAAAATCTTCTCCTTATTGATGGTAATATCATCAATCGCCTTTCTTTTCTTCTCTTGACTTTTTCTCACTGGAGACATCTAACTATCCTTTTATGTTTTGACTGCATTGCGCTCGCAAAATTGTATAATTTTTCCAGCAATATCGATTTTTGTTGTTGTTTCAATACCTTCTAATCCAGGAGAGGCATTGACCTCTAAGATTAATGGACCTTTTTTGGAGCGCAACATGTCTACTCCACATACTTTAAGTCCCATTAATCGAGCAGCTTTTTTAGCAGCGAAGGCTTCTTCCTCAGACAATCTTACCACAAATGAAGTTCCTCCTCGATGCAAATTACTTCTAAATTCTCCCTCTTTCGCTTGTCGTTGCATGATGCCTGTGATCTTGTCGTCCACGATCAGGACTCGGATATCTGCACCTTTGGCTTCTTCAATAAATTCCTGCAACAATACCCGTTGTTTCATCTTCTGAAAGGTTTCGATAATTGCTTCCGCTGATCGTTTTTTATCTGCGAGAATAACACCGATCCCATGGGTCCCATTTTCCAATTTGATCACCATAGGCATCGAGCCTGTTAGGTCTATCGAATCTTCGATGGTATAGGGATTGTTAGAGATGACCGTTTTAGGAACTCCAATTCCATGAGCGGCCAAAAACTGCAATGAGCTAATTTTATTTCGAGCACGAAGGAGTGCTTCATGGTTTAGTGTACTGAATAAGCCCATTAATTCAAATTGACGAACCACTGCAGCCCCATACGATGTAGCGGCATTACCAATCCTTGGGATGACGGCATGGTAGCCTTCTATGCGTTCATTTTCATAATAAACCTCCAATTTGCCTTTATCCAAGACAAGATCACAATACATATGATCGATCACGCGCACATAATGACCTCTTCTGCGAGCGGCATCCACAATACTTTGTGTACTGTACAATGCAGGATTTCGGGATAATACTAAAATATTCATTGCAATAAACAGAATTACATGTACGCAGTGAAATTAATCTTTTTTTGGGGGCTTTCATTTATTTGAGTATCTTTTCGGTATAATTTAACTAGTGAAAGTAGCAACTATACTGAATAATAAGAAGGTTATTAATGGCTGGGCTTTTTATGATTGGGCAAATTCCGCCTATTTTTTAGTCATCTCAACAGCCATATTTCCACAATACTTCTTACAAAATACGCCCGATAAGATTTGGTTTTTTGGCATGAATATCTCCGATTCTGCCTTCTACTCCATGATCGTGTCTATCTCCTATTTAATCATAGCAGGAACTTCTCCAATACTCAGCGGAATCGCTGATTTTGGTGGAAAAAAACTCAGTTTTCTTAGGATGTTTACGATTGTTGGATCCATTGCCTGCATGGCGCTAGCCCTTTTTGATGATGCAGGATCTATGTGGATCGGAATTTTTGCTTTCATGATTGCCACCATAGGTTGTGCTGGCGGTCTAGTCTTTTACGATTCATTTCTTCCAGAAATTGCAACGGAAGATCAATACGACACAGTCAGCGCCAAAGGATATACTTACGGCTATATCGGTTCTGTATTATTGTTGGTGTTCATTCTTTCCATGGTTTTAAATCCGAGTTTATACGGTATCTCAAATGAACTTCTTCCAATTCAAATAGGATTTGTCTTAGTAGGAATGTGGTGGATTAGCTTTAGCCAAATCACTTTCAAACGCATGCCTCGATCAGATAAAGAAGTAAAAATGAAGCCCGGGGTATTGGGTGATGGTTTCCGAGAGTTGAAAAAAGCATATCAAAAATTGAAGACCCAAGATAATATCAAGCGTTATCTCTATGCTTTCTTTTTTTATTTCTCTGGTGTACAAACGGTTATTTATTTAGCCACTGCTTTTGCCAGTAAAACACTTGGTTTTGAAACGGCAGAGCTGATTGCCATTATTCTTATTCTTCAATTGGTAGCGATTCCTGGGGCATATCTTTTTGCATATGTAGCTAAACTACGCGGCAATAAACTCAGTATTAATATCATGCTCATCATCTGGGCTTTGATTTGTTTTGCAGCCTTTTTACTTGAAACAAAAACCACCTTTTATATTGTAGCTGCTTTTGTCGGTTTAGTATTGGGCGGTATCCAATCCATGTCACGATCAACGTATTCCAAATTACTGGATGAAAACGAAGATGACCTTACTTGTTACTTTAGTTTTTATGATGTTTTGTACAAATTGAGTGTGGTCTTCGGAACAGGATTATTTGCCTTGTTGGAAATTTTAACAGACAATATGCGCTACAGTGTCCTAGGACTTTCCGTGCTATTCGTCATTGGATTGGTCATTTTCAGTGGTGTAGAAATGAAACATTCTTCTGAAAAGCTATCTACTCAATAGTACGATTCTAAATGATCACGTATTAATCTTTAGATGATGAAATACATTCTTGCATTGGATCAAGGAACCAGTAGTTCTCGAGCTATCTTATTTGATCTTCAAGGGCAACTTATTGCTTGTGCTCAAAAAGAGTTTACACAGATTTACCCGAAACCAGGATGGGTAGAACACGACCCAAATGAAATCTGGTCCAGTCAAGAATCCGTCATGTTGGATGTCGTTGCCCAAGCTCGTGTTCAATGGCAAAATATCGAGGCCATCGGCATTAGTAATCAGCGAGAAACCACCATTGTGTGGGATCAACACGGTAATCCCATTTACAATGCTATCGTTTGGCAGGATACAAGAACGAGCGCTTTCTGCAAAAAATTGAAAGCGCGTAATCTTGAAAGCTATGTGAAAAATAATACCGGTCTCGTCATCGATTCTTACTTCTCAGCGACTAAAATACATTGGATTCTTGAGCATGTAGAAGGCACTAGAGAACGAGCGGAAAAGGGTGCTTTGCACTTTGGAACAGTCGATAGCTGGTTAATCTATAAATTGACGCAGGGTGCGGCCCACAAAACCGATTACACCAATGCCTCTAGAACCATGTTATTCAACATCGATAAATTGGACTGGGATCGATACTTGCTTCATGCATTGAATATTCCGAAATCCATATTACCCGAGGTTCAGTCTTCTCGGTCTTTATACGGTTTTTATCGTCCAGATGCACGCCACAAGATTCCTATCTTAGGGGTTGCTGGGGATCAGCAAGCTGCACTCTTTGGCCAATGTTGTTTTGACAAGGGATCCGCCAAAAACACCTATGGAACCGGATGTTTTATGCTCATGAATGTGGGTGAAGAAAAGGTCACCTCTCATGCAGGATTATTAACGACCATCATGGCCAAGCCCGACGGTGGAATTTGCTATGCATTAGAAGGTAGTGTATTTATCGCTGGGGCCGCCATCCAATGGTTGCGCGATGGGTTACAGTTGTTTAAACATGCTGCGGATACGGAAGCGATGGCCAATGATTCGGAAAGCGAAGAAATCGTGGTGGTACCTGCTTTTGCAGGACTGGGAGCTCCCTATTGGGATATGCAAGCTCGAGGAGCCATCTTTGGATTGACGAGAGATAGCAACCGAAATGATTTGGCGAAAGCAACCTTGGAGTCGCTTGCTTTTCAGACCAAGGATGTATTGGAAGCCATGGAAAAAGACAGTGGTATCCGATTACAACAATTGAAAGTCGATGGTGGCGCTGCGGCCAATGATTATCTTATGCAATTTCAAGCAGACATCCTAAACGTCATCGTCGATCGTCCTGCAGTACTAGAATCTACGGCACAGGGTGCTGCCTATCTCGCTGGATTAGAAGCGGGCATTTGGACCGTTGATCAGCTCATCGAAATGAAGCGCCAGGGCAAACGATTTGATGTCCATATGAACAGGGAAGATCGTCAACGAAAATACAAACTTTGGAAAAAAGCCATTCGCCGTACGATGGGTTGGATCGAATAATTCCGGACTTCATGCGTCACCGCTGGGAGTGATGCACAGCTGTGCAGTCCGTGCAAAGCCTTGGTGGGTGGCCAGGGACCGAGCCGAATGGCGAGTCACGGACATAGGGCCCGGACGCCCTCATTCATCTTATGTTAATCCATGATTTAATGCATACGTCATCAATTCGGTAACATGATGAATCTTCAATTTTTTAAAAATATTTTTGCGATGTGTCTTGACGGTTTCTGGCGAAATGAACAATATTTTCGCGATTTCTGAACTGGATTTGGCTTGAATAATTAATTTCACCACCTCCATTTCCCGCTGTGTCAATATAACACGTTGCGTGATGGTCTCTGGTTTAAATTCTGATATCCAATCATAATAGGATTTCCCGGCAACAACTCGATTGATCGCCTCCAACAAATCACTACTTCCTCTGCTTTTCAACAGGCAACCATCTGCCCCCACCTGCAACAATTGATCGATGTACGATTTTTCAGGGTACATCGTTAATATGATCACCTTGGTTTCAGGCATATATTCTTTGATCCACTGGGCGCATTGAATGCCATTCATCTTAGGCATATTAATATCTAAAATCACCAAATCTGCCCTTCGATCTTGAAGCATAGCAATCAGCGCTTCACCATCATGAGCTATCCCCAAAACCTGTAAAGCACTATTGGTTTTCAGCACCTCATGTATGCCGCCTGCCATAATAGGATGATCATCCGCAATATATATGCTAATGGTTCTGCTCATGAAAGTCCCGTTTTAACATCGATAATGACCGTGGTTCCATATCGATTTGAATCCAATGACATGTTTCCTTGTAAATGCTTCAGTCTGGATCGTATGTTTTGGAGGCCTATGCTGGGCTTCATCAATGCTTCTTCCTTAAAACCGATGCCGTTATCCTCAAAAATCAGATTGATGTCTTCCTGTATTTGATTCACCTCGAGCCTTGCTTTGGTTGCTTTAGCGTGTTTCAAGGTGTTGGTCATTAATTCTTGAATAATACGATATAAATGCAAAGAGGTTTGTCGGGTCAATGGTTCGCTAATATTAATCGCTGATTCAAATTTAATTTTTCCAGAATCATGCAGGGCTTCTGCCAACTGATTGACCGCTACTTGAAATCCAAAATTTAAGACAATACTCGAATCCAAATGATGTGATATTCTACGAATTTCAGTAGTCACATTTTCGGTGATCGACGCTATTTTCTCGTTGAACGCGATTATTTTAGAACGATCATCTGTGTTCTGAATCAGATCACTATAAATTTTTAGCGAGGCCAACAGATTACCCACATTGTCATGAAGATCTCCGGCAATTCGTTTTCGCTCATCCTCCTGATTTTGAATCAATCGATAGGCAGAGCTGATCTCTTGTTCTTTCATGAGCTGCTGAATATCATGATAGGCTTTTTGTTTTTTAATTAATTTTCTTTGAAATAAAAATGCCAATGATATAATGGTGATTAACATCAATAGCATCGCTGAAGTACCAGCAATTAAAACCAAAGAATCCGTTAGTTGTATTTGGCCAAACATAGTCCAAATGAAAGTAGTATGCATTTTATAATGTCCGCAGAACTTCTAATAATCCAAGCATTGTAAAAAAAGCCTTGAGCGTCTTTTGACAATACTTCTGATGATACAATATACAAAAAAAGTGTTCCAGAAAAGTATAAAAGTAGTGCCGTTAAAATAATAAAATGACTGGATTTAAGCAGATCTATCGTCCCAATCTGCGATAAATAATTATATAGATACTTCAATCCCAAGGCCATCAGTAGAATCGTATTCAAGGCCCAAATATTGGAGTTAAATTCGCTTATTGATTGAAAAAAGAGCGAATTAGCGAGGTTGCTAAGCAGTAAATAAACCAATATCGCTTTTTGCCATTGTTGACGAATATGCAGTCCTTCTGCGAAAAATAAGAACAACAGAACCACCTCGAAATAGGCCATGATGTGATAGAACGGCATGGTGTTGTACCTGCCATAAATGGTCAGTAAAATAAAGGTTGTACTTTTCAACAAACCATTGACAAAGAGGTAGGCTCCCAATTTTCTATATGGGGATCGCTGAGATGTTGGTAAACTTAGCCAAATGAAAAAAGGAAGCCACTCGATGAGGTCAGATATATGGGATAGTATAATGTTCCAATCAAGCAGACTCACCTACTAAATATACTAAATTCTCATTACAAACATTAGGGCATGGTGTTGAATGTCCTAATATAAACTTGTCCGGCGTATTGATGACATCCTCATATACAATCCGATAATCCGCGCCAGTACTCAGGGTCGGAACAAGGACTACATCGTACAATTTGTTGGAATCTCCTGTTCTGGTACTTTTAGCATAATAGATTCGTATGCTGTCGATATCCACACCGTTTTCGATGAGGCCTTTGATGTCTTCAACAAATTTCTGGATCAATGAAAAGTCAAAGCGATGTCCAACCACCATATCATTCTCTGGAATACTCGGATTACTATGTTTATAATCATTGATATAATTCAGGATATTTTGTTTGGCGTCATCATTTGAAATGTTGCTTCCGTGTTTACGCATTGTCTTAATTTTTTAAAAGCTTAAATGCCTACTCTATCAAAGGTTTTCGGCTTCCCCTTATACGTCTATCAACCACAGATCGTGTTCAATATAGCCATCAATGCTTTCAAGGCATTTCTAAATTTGGCTGGAATGAGTGGAATTCGGACAATCGCCTCTAAAATAGGCTTAATGCCCTTATACACTTTACAAATTTTTTCAAGCGCGCCAGCAGGATTGGCGGTTACCATTGTTTTAAATTCCCTTAATGCGGCTTCATTTTGGTAAGAAAGCACGTCGGATTGATCTAGATGTGCTTCGATTTCTTCGAATGTTTTCGGATAATCATTCATAATTAACAATAATTTTTTGTGGTGCCTACTCTAGTAAAGGTTTTCGGCTTCCCCTTTTTGAAATGTGGTACAAGCTTCAATTGGTTTTTTGATTTTTTAAACTTGTATTACAAAATTGGGGATTGAGGGCATGTTGTAAAATACCCCTCAAGGTTAAATGATCTACCCCAATCGGGGGATATTAGCCGATTTGCTTATTGTTAATAAAAGAATTGATTTTTAGTGCTTTGATCACAGGATGGATCTGTTCTGGGAGGATGAATATATGGGCGATGCCTAGCGGCCCCAGCTCTGCGTTGTTTCCCTAAGGTCATCCATCGCTGATCGCTCTGGACCTCCTTACAGTCGGCAACTACGATCTGTATCGCAAAGTCATAATCTGGAGTTTTTATCTTTAAAGAGGTGAAATGATTTGTCTGATCTTTTTTTTACTTCCTTAATTAATGTAATTTATATTGCTTAACCGAAGTAATTCAAACATCCGATAGCTAAGCTTTAATAGCTTTTGGCAGTGGCTTGGATCAACTGGAATCTTCAACCAAAAGCATCATTTCCCCCTTGTTTTGACCATAATTTTCAAGGAAATTTAGATTTTAACACTTCTACGAACTTGAAATTCTGCGATCTTCTTTGATTTCGGAGTATAATTCTTATCTTGTCGGCGTTGTCAATACTAAATATTGCATATAAGTGAACAGACGAATATATACAACATTAGCTTTCATTTTCGCTATATCTTTAACAGGTATTTATGCTCAAAATATAATTACCGGAAAAATACTTGATAATTCCAATGGAGATCCATTGATCGGAGCCAATGCCTCCATTCAGGGAACGACCGTAGGAGCTATCACTGATTTCAATGGGGATTTTATAATAAAAACGGACTTGGAGCCTCCGTATACCTTACTCGTGAGTTACTTAGGTTATGAATCGAAGACCATAGAGCTGGATGCTTCTAATCTACAATCCATCGTAGTAAAACTAGGGGAAGCTGGAGTCAATTTGGAGATGGTCGAATTGGTTGGACAACGTGTCTCAGACAAACAAAGACAATCTCCGCTTACCGTAGAGTCGCTCGACATTCTAGCTATAAAAGAAACGCCTTCGTCCAATTTTTATGAAGGTCTGGGATCGTTGAAAGATGTAGATCTTACAACGGCAAGTCTTGGATTTACGGTCATCAACACGAGAGGCTTCAATAGTACTAGTCCGGTGCGTTCATTACAAATCATTGATGGTGTCGACAATCAATCGCCAGGATTAAATTTTTCATTGGGAAATTTCTTGGGGTCTTCAGAGCTTGATGTACGAAAGGTGGATCTAATCGTTGGTGCAAGTTCTGCGTATTACGGACCAAATGCCTTTAATGGAGTTATTTCCATGGAAACAAAAAACCCTTTTTTATTAAGAGGATTGTCTGTCAAAGTTAAAGGTGCCGAACGAAGTTTATTTGAAACAAGTATGCGCTATGCAGCATCTATAAAAAACAAAGATGGACTTCCTTGGATGGCCTATAAGATTAATTTATTCCATTTGCGAGCCCAAGATTGGGAAGCGAATAACTATAATCCAGTATTTGGATCAGATGTAGGTGCAGATAATCCTGGAGGATTTGATGCCGTCAATATATATGGTGACGAGTTCAACAGAACTGTCAACATCATGGGCACCTTTTTCAGGAAAGGTTATCGAGAAACCGATTTGGTTGACTATAATACCCGAAACTCAAAAATTGGCGGAGCACTGCATTTCAGATTACGTCCAGAGCAAGATTATGAATCACCTGAGCTGATACTATCGTCCAATTTTGGAGGAGGTACTACGGTGTACCAAGGTGACAATAGGTTTTCTCTAAGAAACATCAAATTTTACCAGCACCGAATCGAATTAAAAAAGCGTGAAAAATATTTTTTCAGGACCTATCTGACCCATGAGGATGCTGGAGATTCTTACGATCCATTTTTTACTGCTTTGAAAATTCTTGAAGGTCAGAAAGATAATGGTCAATGGAATACCGATTACATCAATCATTGGCAGATAAATATTCGACCTAAAATCGAGTCTACGGAAGGCTATCCATCTATTTTGGATTACTTGGGCATGCCCGATGAATACCAAGCGGCAATCGAAGAATTTACACAGGTAACGTTGAGAGATTCTTTTATTGTTTGGCATGCTGAGACGCAAGATGTAGCGAATCAAGCCAATGCCATCAGTGGTGATGGTGCCTATTTAGATCCTGGTTCGCCAGAATTCCAAGCTGCCTTTGATAGTATTACAAGTCGTATCGCAAATAGTGAAGAAGGCACGCGATTTTTCGACAAATCTGCTTTGATCCACTCGCATGGAGAATACCAATTTGATGATGTCTATCAAGGCAATGTTATTAATGATGTAGATTTTCGAGTTGGTGCCAATGCGCGCATGTATATGCCCAATTCAAGAGGTTCTATATTACTTGACACAAATGGAGTCAATATCAACACATACGAATTTGGTATTTATGGAGGAACCAGTATTTCCTTCATGGAGAATAAAATGAAATTAAACGGAACGGTTCGTTTGGATAAACATCAAAATTTTAATTTTTTGGTTTCCCCAGCAGGATCCCTTGTATATAAACCGAGCGACAATAATTTTTTCAGAATAACACTTTCATCTGCGATTCGTAATCCTACTTTAACCGATCAATATTTAAATTACAATGTTGGTCCTGCTATATTGAGAGGAAATATCACGGGTGTCAGTGGACTATATGATGCTCAAAGTTTTATTGATTTCCTAAATTCGGGAGTGCGAGATACGCTACAATTAATTGAGATTCCCGCCATTCAACCAGAGCGGGTTCAAACGCTTGAATTAGGATATAGGACCACTTTATTTAATGCGCTATATCTTGATCTGGGCTATTATTTTTCACGTTATCAAAATTTCATAGGATATGAATTTGGCATAGAAGCTGATATTCCAGAAGGCGTATCCACTCCGTCTAATGTAACTGTTTTTAGGGTTAGTTCCAATGCGCGAGATGTCGTCACTACACAAGGATTTTCAGCTGGACTTTCTTATTATTTTAAGAAATATTATCAATTGCGCGGTAATTATTCATTTAATCAGCTGAATACCACAACCGATGATCCAATCATACCCGCTTTCAATACACCGAAACACAAATATAATATTGGCTTATCTGGTAGAAATCTGACCATAAACCCAGGATTTAAAATTGACAATATTGGTTTTTCGATTAATTATAAATGGATTCAGGGGTTCTTATTTGAAGGATCTCCTCAATTTACAGGTCTGGTACCAACATATAATCTATTAGATGCTCAGATTAACTGGAAAGCTCCTTTCAATACCACCTTTAAACTGGGCGCATCCAACTTATTGAATAACAAGAGTTTCCAAACATATGGAGGACCGAGAATAGGCCGAATGGTGTATATCTCCGCTTTATATGAATGGGAAAAGAAATAATTACTTATACATTTAATTAAACTTCTAGATATGAGAAAATTTTACTTTATGCTATTATTGCTTGGTGCATTGGGGATGAATGCACAGGAGCGTTATATAGATTCACAATTTGGCGTAGATATCCAAAATGATTTGGTATATGGAACAAATATTTCTGTGATAACAGGAACTCCAGAACCACAAGATTTATTATTTAATGTGTACACGCCTGCCGATGATACCGAAACAGCAAGACCTGTTATGTTGGTAGCGCACACAGGATCCTTTTTACCACCATTATTTAATGGCGGAATCACTGGAGCAAGATCAGACAGTACGACCGCTACTATTTGTAGAGAACTCGCAAGCAAAGGATATGTTGCTGTAGCTTATACTTATAGAGCTGGTTGGTTGCCTACTTCGGAAGATCAAAATGTGCGAACATCTACACTCTTACAAGCAGCATATAGAGGTATTCAAGATACTCGTTCTTGTATAAGACACCTTCGAAAAACCGTTGCCGAAGATGGTAACCCTTATGGGATTGACCCTGACAAAATAGGAATCGTAGGCGTAGGCACCGGTTCATATTTGGCCTGGGGTGTTGGTTCATTATATGAATATGAAGAATTATTGGTGGAGAAATTTATCAATACAGAAACAGGATTATCCTACATTGATACAACTATCCTAGGTAATGTATTTGGCGATACCAATGCAGCTGCTTGCTTAGCGAACACACCAGGTTATAGTTCGGATGTTGATTTCGCATTTTCATTAGGTGGAGCATGTGGAGATTTAACATGGATCGATGGAGAAGAACAAGAGCCCGCATTTTCGGGAGTACACTGTACACAGGATATATTCGCTCCTTATGGTGATGGTCCCGTCATTGTACCTACAACCATGGAATTTGTTGTGAATGTATCTGGAAACAGAACAGCTGTTGAATTTGCCACTTCTCAAGGAAATAATGATATTTTGAATGATCCGGCTTCTTATCTTGCTTATGAAGAAATCGTCGAGGCTCAAAAAGATATTGATGTAACACCAGCATTGAGCGCTCCTATAAAAATGGGTGTCGATCACTTTTATGGTTTTGATCTACCAAATCCGCAGGGTTCTCCTTGGGACTGGTGGGATTTCGCAACGTTGGAAGCAGTAGTTGCCGCAACGAATGCCGCAGCTGGTACCAACTTTGATGCAAATGTTCTGCACGGGTCTGGATTATTAACAAATCCTGACATGTCAGCAGAAAAAGGACATGCTTATGTGGATACGATCTTGACTTTTATGGCTCCAAGAGCTTGTCTGGCATTAGGACTTAATTGTCAATTACCTGTTGATATCGAAGAAATAGAGGCCACAACCATTGGTTTGGAAATAGCTCCAAATCCTGTTGAAACGGAGTTTGTCATCAGAACAGAAGATGCGTCTATAGAAAAAGTCTATATCTATAGCATAGATGGTCGCCTAGTTCAAGCAAGAATGGCATTGAAGGGAAATGAAGTAATCATTTCTCGAAACGAATTACAAGCTGGTCTATACGTTGCCCAGATTACTACAAATCAAGGTGTAGTATCGAAAGAAATCGTGTTTAAATAACGCTGAGCTTACGAATTAATAAAAGGAGTCCTGGATAATTATCTGGGGCTCTTTTTTGATTTCGGACTTAATATAAAAATGTAAAATGAAACGATTGATTAACATTACTAAGTATTTTTTACTCTTCGTTCTATTACTAATCATTGCCTATTTTATTGGACCAAGAGTCGATAAACCTTCGCTGGATAAAGATTTACCGACGATCAGCGGGAACCTAACAGCAATAGAAGAGTACGTAAGAAATCAAGAAGCTTCGATTGATAATATTAAGCCAGATAATGAGGCAAGAATTATTTGGGCCGACTCCATTCCTGACGTTACAGAATACAGTTTAGTTTATTTTCACGGTTGGTCTGCATCTCAAGAGGAGGGCGATCCTATTCATACGCTCATCGCTAAGAAGTACGGAATGAATCTTTATTTACCACGATTTGCCGGTCATGGATTAGCCGAAGATGAACCCATGTTGGATTTGACGGCAGATGAAGTCATTGATTCTGCAAAAGAAGCATTGGCTATCGCAAAACGTATTGGCAAAAAAGTTATTATTATGGGTTGTTCGACTGGTGGAACACTTGCCCTTCACCTCAGTGCTGGAGACAAGGATGTCGCCTCTCTATTACTGTATTCACCAAACATTGAAATATTTGACCCGAATGCCGCTTTACTTTCTGGTCCCTGGGGAAAGCAGTTGGTAAAATTGACCTCTGGTGATTTCCACACCTTTGCCTTGGACAAGCCACTCATGTGCCAATATTGGACTAATAAATATCATGTGGAGGCCTTGCCACATTTGCAAGTGATGGTCGAAGAAACGATGGTCGAAGAAACATTTGAAGCGATTGATCAACCTGTTTTTGTTGGATATTATTATGAAGATGAAGAGCATCAAGATAAAGTGGTTTCAGTACCGGCTATAATCGATATGTTTGATGCATTAGGAACCCCCGATCATCTGAAGAAAAAGGTGGCATTTACGGATGTAAAGGATCACGTCATGACTTCATACATCACATCGAAGGACTTGGAATCTGTAGAAGAAGAGACCGTAGAATTTTTGGATAAGATTTTGGGGATGTGAGGAGAGAAGAGATAATTTTTTATGTATTGTAATGTACTGGCGAAATAATCCCAGTACATGAAGGCTTCCCCTTTTGACTTCCAAGATTAAATATAATATTTCATTTTATAATC